>JBEKNO010000291.1:0-2682 GCA_049522735.1 Occallatibacter sp. | reverse complement strand
TTTGCCGAGCATCTCCGCGTAAACGCACGGCGCCAGCGGCAGAAAAGGCGCGCCGAAGCAGGCTGAAAACTCGGGCACCGGCTCACGCCCCAGGCCGGCCTCGGTTCCGGCCAGCTTGGCCGTATAGCCGGACAGGAAGTGGTACATTGCCTGTTCGGGAGTGAGCCGGGCGATCGGCGGCAGCACGCCAAAGGCATCGGCGGTCAGGAAAAACACGTTTTGGGGATGCCCGCCCACGCCGGGAACAACCGAATTATCGATATAGCTGACCGGATAGGCCGCGCGGGTGTTCTCAGTGAGCTGGGAGTTGGCGTAATCGGGCTGGCTGGTGGCCGGATCGAGCACCACGTTTTCCAGCACCGAGCCGAAGCGGATGGCATGGAAGATCTGCGGCTCTTTTTCTTCGCTCAGGTCCACGCATTTCGCGTAGCAGCCGCCTTCAAAGTTGAAGATGCCGGTCGAGCTCCAGCCGTGCTCGTCGTCGCCGATCAGGCGGCGGGCGGGGTCGGCGGAGAGCGTGGTCTTGCCGGTGCCGGAAAGCCCAAAGAATAAGGCAGTTACGCCATCCGCGCCCACGTTGGCGGAGCAGTGCATGGGCAACACATCGTGTTGGGGAACGAGGAAATTCATCACGCTGAAGATGGACTTTTTCATCTCGCCGGCATACTTTGTGCCGCCGATGAGGATGATGCGGCGGGTGAAATCGGCCAGGATGAAGGCGCTGGAGCGGGTTCCGTCGCGCTCGGGGACGGCCTCGAACTCGGGCGCCGCGAAGACCGTGAAATCAGGCACATGTGCTTTCAATTCATCGGGTTGCGGGCGGACGAAAAGCTGGCGCGCGAACAGGGCGTGCCAGGCATATTCGGAGATGACGCGGATGGGCAATCTGTAGGCCGGGTCGGCTCCGCAGAAGAGGTCTTGAATGAACAAGTTGCGGGTGCGCATGTGCTCGAGGGCGCGCACCAGCAGGGCTTCAAAGCGCTCCGGCGCGAAGGGCTGGTTCACCTTTCCCCAGTGGACCAGGTCGTGGGTGATGGCGTCGTCCACGGTGAACTTGTCTTTGGGACTGCGGCCAGTGCGCGGAACCGTGTTTGCCACCAAGGCTCCATTAGCCGCCAGATGGGCCTCGCCGCGCTGGAGCGCGATCTCGATCAGTTGCGTAACCGATGTGTTTACCTGCACTTGCGGACCAGACGCCAGCGCCTGCACGGCCTCCGCTATCGATAAAGTCTGCATAGACAAAAATCCTTCGGTATTAAAACCGGCGAAAAAATGAGTGTTACTCCATTGTGCCATAACAGAGATCAGAGAACGGGGAAAAGCGCGCGGAAAAAGCTTTACGTAGACGTAGAGGGTTTTTCGCAAAAAACTGGGCAAATGAAAAAGAAATCGCGGCCATTCAATGCGGTTTGGTGTACGGAATCGTGCCGTGGGACCACTCAATCGCGGACCGGGCCATGGAAATCTTCGGGCTGGAACTGTTGAGGAAGAGTTATCGGCGGTGATTGGGACAGGGAATAGGGAACGGAGGCGTTGTTCCGATGGACGCACAGCCGGTTGGCCGAGAGTGAGTCGGAAGCCAGTTGGGGCGCGGTCTTCAGCGAGTTGAAGCAGCGCTGACTTAGCGGCGTCAGTTATGTGGTGAGCGACGACCATGCGGGCATGGTGAAGGCCATCGAGCGGCATTTCCAGGGCGCGGCATGGCAGCGCTGCCAGGTGCATTTTGTGCGTAACGCACTGGCCCTGTGCGGGCGGCAGCAGCGTCCGCAGGTGCTGCGGCTAATAGAAGGCTGTCACGGAAAAGCGCCGACGCGCGAGGTGGCCAGGGCTGCGCTTGCAGCGGCCATCGCGGAGTTGGAGAAGAAGGCTCCCAAGGCGGCGCGGTTGCTGGAAGAAAGCGGGGAGGAGATTTTGGGAGTTTATGCTCTGCCGGAGGCGCATCGCAAGCGGATGCGGACGACGAATATGCTGGAGCGGCAGAACCAGGAGTTGAAGCGAAGGACGCGGATAGTGCGGGTCTTTCCGCATGAGCAATCGTGCCTGCGGCTGATCGCGGCGCTGCTGATGGAAACCAATCAGGAGTGGATGGGCAGGATCCACCTGCGCATGGAGGAGGAGCCGGGGGCAGCAACCGAGGCCATGGCCCCTCTCAACCAACAACAAGAACCAACTACCCTGAGGAATGGCAATCTACAGAACAATTGGATTTAACTCGCCCCAGGCCTGCCAGCCGTATACGCGTACACATAAACGGTTTATTATCATCGGCATATGAAATACCACCCATCAAAAGTAACCCGCGCCATGCCTATTAGTAATGGCTTGCGATTAATGAACATTGACACAACACTTCTGTGCAGAGTAATGTTCTCCTCGTTTGCAAGCAGTCAATCTGGCCGTCGCTAAAAGCGAAGCAAGAGGAGCGTTATGATGTCCACGAAGTCCCTGTCCCAAGTCGTCCCAGTTGGCGCCCGTTTCCCACTCAAGGCGCTGTGCGTAATCACCTGTTTCGTCCTCTTTCTGTTCGCCGCCTTCAGCGGCACCGCCGCGCACGCGCAGGCCGGCATCAACATCACCTACCCGGCAAACCTGACGCCGGCAACTGTCATCTGCAACGTCAAGAACGCCCCTTACAACGCCAAGGGAGACGGCGCCACCGACGACACGGCCGCCATTCAGGCC
>JBEKNO010000290.1:0-2671 GCA_049522735.1 Occallatibacter sp. | reverse complement strand
AAGAACCAGGGAAGCGCTGGAAAAAGCCATCGCCGAAGCGATCAGGCTCATCACTGCCGACAATGCCAAGGCATGGTTCAAACACCGCATCGGCGGTCTACAGTGATTCCTAAAACGCTCTAAAGCAGTCTTCAATAGCCCAGCGTGGATATCTTCATTACAAAATGATTTGTGCGGAGATTGCTCAGCGTCCCAGGTACACACGGTACTGCTGCTCGAGCACTCCGGCGGCGCGGGCCAGGGCCAGCTTGGCCAGGTTGTACTGGTAGAGGCTTTCCACCAGGTTGCTCTGGGCCGAGGCCAGCGTAGCCTGCGCGGCCACCAGGGGCAGGTTGTCGTCCACGCCGGCGTTCACGCGGCCGGTTTCGTCGCTGAGGGCGCGGGTGGCCAGCTCCACATTGGAACGGGCAACCTCAACCAGCCTGGCCGTGGCGTCCACGTCCAGCAACGCCGAGCGCACCTGCTGGTCGATCTTGCCGCGCAGGTCGGCGAGTTGGGCATCCACGGCGGATTGCTGGGCCTGGGCCGACTCCGCATCGCCGCGCAGCCTGGCTTCGCGGAAGAGCGGCACGCTCAGTGTGCCCTGGGCCACAAAGTTTCCGTGCGAGCCGACGCCGTTCACCTTGCTGACGTCGTAGTAGCCGCCGAAGCTCAAGCTGGGCAGCCGCTGGCTGCGATAAGCCGTGTGGATGGCTTTGAACTCCAGCGCCTGGTTTTGCAGAGCATGGTAGTCCGAACGGTTCCGGTAGGCCGTGGCGCGCACCTCTTCAGAGGTTTGCGCGGCCAGTTCGCTGTAGGGGGCCGGGTCAGTGAGGACGATCTTCTGGCCGGGGTCGATGCCGGTCTCGCGCTTGAGCAGGATGAGGTCTTTTTCCAGTTTGTTTTCGGCCTCGATGAGGGCCTGTTGCTGGGCCTGGAGCTGGACCCGCGCCCGCAATTCGTCGAGATTGGAGACGGTTCCGGCCTGGTGCGCGGCGTGGGCATGGTTGAACAGCACCTCGGCGGTCGCCACCAGAGCCCTGGCGTTGTCCACCTGGCTGGCGGCGGCAATCGCGCGCAGATAGGCCGTGGCCACCTGCTCGACCACCTCGCCGCGGGCATTCATTTTGGTGAAGTAGGCCGCTTTCTCCCCCGCGCCTGCCGCCTTCCAGGCGGCGATCACCGGGCCGGAGAAGAGCATCTGGCCAAAATGGATTTGCCCCTCGGTCAGGTCGTCGCGGGTGATTTCAGAGAGCCCGGGAGGCACCACGCCGCCGGGAAAGAGCAGCGCGAACTCCTTGATGACGCCGGGGCTGAAGCCCAGCGCGGCCAGATTGTGCTGGTAGACTCCGAGGTCGCCGCCGGCCGTGATGGTGGGCAGAAAGTTCTGCAGGGCCTCGTTCTTTTCCCCGCGCAGCGCCTTTTCGCCGTTCTCGGCTTCCTTCAGGCCAAGGTTGTTTTCAAGGCCGCGCCGCACTGCTTCGTCCAGCGAGAGCTTGAGGGCCTCATCGCTGACCCCGCGGACGGTCACGCTGCCGAAAAACGGATTGCCGGCGGAGGTCGGGTTGGGCGCCTGCGCGTGAATGAGCGCTCCCGCGCCAAATAAAGACAGGAGGGCGAAAAATGCAGGGATTGCCCGCTGCTGAATGACAGAATGTTGCGCTCGATTCACTTTCCTTATTCTCTCAGATGAAGCAACCGGCGGGCGGATTCCGGCGGAGGGGGAAAAGCCGCGGAAGTCTTCCACTACACCATGGCCCGCTCCTTCACCATCAGGTAGTGATTCAGCACCGACGAGGTGAGCGCCTCGGGGTTCAGGTCGAGGGTGAGCGCGCCCTGATCGTGCAGGCGGGCCAGCAGCAGTTCGCGGCGGCTGGCCATCTCCTGGGCGGCGGCGGCCAGGAACATCTGCTGCACATTTTTGGGCCGGGCCTGGGCCATCGCTTCCACCTCCGGCTGGGCCATGGCCACAAACAAGAGCACGTGGCGGCGCAGCAGTTGCACCGCGCCGTCGATCACCTCCGGCCGCATGGCGGTCTCGGCCAGGTCAGTGATCCACAGGATCAGCGACCGCCGCGGCTGCAGGCGGTTGAGCATGGCCGTGGCTCTCAGGTGATCGGCCTCGCCGGCCTCGGCATGCACCTGGGCCAGCGACTCGATCAACTGGCGCAGATGCGATGCGCCGCGGCCGGGCAAGAGCCGTTGCTGGATGCCCTGCCCATAGGCCAGCAGCCCCACGCGGTCGCCGGAGTAGAGCGCCAGTTGCGCCAGCGCCACGGCCGTGGTGCAGGCATAGTCCAGCTTGGAGTGAATTTGCGCGGGTCGATTTTCTTTCCGATACCCGAAAAACTTTTCCTCAGGGGTTAAAACCCGCGTTGATTTTGCAGCGTTTCCGGCACGACTAAAGTCGTGCCCTGACACAATTCGCTGATTTTCCGCAGGCTGCATGACCGCAACCCGCGACCGCATCAGCCGCCCGCAGTCGAGCACGATCCACACCGGCTGGCTGCGCTCGGTCTGGTACTGGCGGGTGATGGGGATGCCGCGCCGCGCCGTGGCCGTCCAGCAGATATCGCGCAGGTCGTCGCCTTCGCGGTACTCGCGCAGGCTCTCGAAGTCGCGGCCCAGGCCCCGCTGTTGAGCGCGGCGCAGTTGCAGGTCGATCTGCCGGCTGCGCGCCAGAAAAATCTCC
>JBEKNO010000289.1:0-2678 GCA_049522735.1 Occallatibacter sp. | reverse complement strand
TGAACATCGCTTCCTGCTTCTGATCGTTTCCACGCATGGTTCTTTGATAAATCAAATCCTGACAAAAATCGGTGACCGTCATCATGCCAAAGAGTTTTTCCGCAGCCTGTTCAGTCGTGCCGGAAAGGGCAGAAAAAACAAGGGGTTTTAACCCCTGAGGGATCACAACAGGGATACGGTGACCATTTATGAAACACGCTCTAACTATTGAAAGGGCACAACAGCCGTCCTTACTTCGATCCTTCCACCGGCGCGTAATACCCTTCCCGCGTAACCAAGGCCATATCGTCCTTGTTGGCCTTGAGCGCGATCTTGTGGTAGCCGCCGTCCTTGTCCACCACGTCCGGCGTATAAGTCAGCAAATACTGCCCGCGCAGCTCCTCGGCGATCTGCCCGTAGATCTCTTCCAGGTTATCTTTCTTCTTGGCCTCGAAGTACCGCCCTCCGGTGCGCGTGGCAATCTTCTCCATGATCTTCTTGCCGTCCACCTCCGGCTCGCGTTGGCCGCCGCCGCGCCGTCCGCCGCCGCCACCGGGATAGCCGCCCCCGCCGCCGGGATACCCACCTCCACCACCGCCGCCCGGCCAGCCGCCGCCCATGCCGCCGTGCCGCCCGCCGCCCGGATAGCCGCTGTTCCCGCTTCTCTCCTGCTCGCCCTTGAAGTAGATGGTGTAGACGGTCACATTGGCCCGCTCCGCCGCGTCCACCGCGTCATTCATCGTCTCCTTGCTGCCCCGGTCCACGCCGTCCGAGTAGACGATCAGCGCCTTGCGCCCTTGCTCGGGCTTCATCACCTCATCCGATGCCAGAAAAATCGCATCGTAAAGCTGCGTCCCGCCCCGGCTGCGCGTCTGCCCGCCGCCCCGGTCGTCCCCGCTGCTCTCCGGCTCCTGGCTCGAGTTCTGCGCGGCCCGCGTCGGCCCCATATCGTCCAGCTCGCGGTGCAGCTTGGCCAGCGAACTGGTAAAGTCTCGCAGCAGCTCCACCTCGCGGTCGAAGTGGATCAGGAACGCCTCATCCTTTTGCGCCCCCGCGCCGGTCTTGGGATCAGCGGGCAGCATAGCGTCCACAAACTTCCCCGCCGCCTTGCGCTCGTCCTCCATGGCCGCAGAAACGCTGCGGCTGGTGTCCACCAGCAGCCCCAGGCGGAAGGGCAGGTTGGTCTCCCGCGTAAAGCTCTTGATGGTCTGCGGCCGCCCATCCTCGGTCAGCGCAAAGTCGCTCACCTTCAGGCTAGTCACCAGCGCGCCCTTCTTATCCCGCACGGTCACCGGCAGCACCACCTCCCGCGCCTGAATCTTCAATGTCGCCACAGGCTGATCCTGCGCAGGCTGTTGGGCCGCACCGGCCATTGCAAGGCAGAGCCACGCCAGCATCGATAGTCCAAGGCAAAAAACAGATCGATTTCGCATTGTTTTCAGGTTGCACACACTTTCATCTCATTAGACGAGCGAGACCCCGGATCGTTGACCGGGTCGGCGCACTTGCCCCAATATCGCAATCTCAGCGGCCGCGTGCGATTGCCCGCGAGAGCTGCCACCAGCCGAAGCGAAGCGTCTTCCAGACAAGCAGGCCAAACCACCAGAACCAGGCCAGCATCGCAATCAACGCAGGCAGCCTCGCAAGGTCGTCAACGACTGGAATCAACGCGATAGCGCCCGCCAAAACCGCGCAGGCGGTGATAAAGGATCCCGGGTCAGTCCACCATTTCTGGGTTCGTACAAGAGGAAATCCGCCCATGAGAAACCACTGGATGGCGATGAACACGCACAATCCGGCATCGATCTTGCGCTGCGTCACCATCCACAAGGGCGTTGGCGGCCAGGTTCTTTTCCCGCGCAGCCTCCCGGCGAGCGACCAATGCGGGGGGCAAACATCCTCCCACCCGGCCAGTGCGAAGGACGGCATATCGACTGCCTGCACGACAACAACCTGGGTCGGGTAATAAACCCACATCCCACAGGGGTCGAAGGTGACCGTCTCTTCACTCTGCTCTTTGTCGGCAGGAGCGGTCTCCGGATTCTCTGGCTCCGGCGGCCTGGGAGCAGTTTCCCTGCCGGCTTTCGCCATGATCTCTTCTTGTCTTGAGTGAGCGCATACTTCTGGTCCATGGCCTCCATCATCAAGATCATAGGCAGAGCCACAGCCAGGTGAATTCCCGCAAACAAAAGTCCTCGCCGCCAGTTCATGGCACAAAGACTACGCCCAATCCACTTTGATAATCAACTGTATTACGCCGGTTGCAACGCCTTCCTGCCGCCCTTCTTCACGGCCGTCTTCGCGGCTGCCTTCTCCACCACCGGCCCGTGCGTCTCGGCCGTCGGCGCCGGCGGCGCATCCCCGATGCGCTTCGAGTAGCTGCACTCTATGGCGGTCTTTACCGGCGCGGCTTCTTTCCTGGCGCGCTTCCCGTGCGTCATCTCCGCGGTCGCCTTCTTCTTATTCGGGCACTCCAGGTAGATGCCCGAGCGCAGCGTCTTCTCCACCAGGTACGGGCTCCCGCACTGCGGGCATTTCTTCGCCACCGGCTTCGAGTTCGACGTGAAGTCGCACTTGGGATAATTCGTGCAGCCCCAGAAGATGTTTCCCCGCCGCGCCCTGCGTTCGGCCAGGTCGCCCTCCCCGCACTTGGGGCACTTCATGCCTTCAATCAGGTTCTGCTTCACGTACTTGCACTT
>JBEKNO010000288.1:0-2711 GCA_049522735.1 Occallatibacter sp. | reverse complement strand
GCGATGCTGCAGGCAAGCGCCGCGCTCGGGCGAGAGGTCTCTCTGAGTGTGGTGGCATAGAGGACGACGCGTTGGCGGCCGTCGTTTTCCACCGCGAGATGGGCCTCGGGTCCCACGGTGAAGACCGGGAGGTTGACCGAGCGCAGCACTTGTTCTGCCACGGAGCCGAGGAGCAGCTTGCCCAGCTTGCTCCGGCTCCGGGTACCGAGAAGAATGCGATCTGCCTGAAACTGGCGGACAGAGTCTTCAATCTGCTTTGCGGCATGGCCCTCGCGCACCAGGGCGTCGCAAACGATATTTCGCTTATGGGCCAGCGTGCACCAGGGTTCCAGCGTGTTGGCCGCGGACTCCAGAGCGCCGGCCGGATCGTAATACGGCAATCCGGCCGCATCGGCCGACATGGCCGCGGCGGAGGCAAGCACGTGCAGGAGAATCAGACGCGCCCCCGTCTCCGTTGCCTGTTCAAAAGCAAACGGCATCAGCCGCTCCAGGTCGCTCAAATCGGTAGCAACCAGGAGAACGGCTGGATGACTCCAACGGGCCTTCTCTGCATCCGGGGATGAACCCGCCATTCCTTTCACCTCGTATCGGACAGCGTGTCACCGCGGACAGGCCGGAGATGTGCCAGGGCGCACCCGCGGCGGTGATGCGGCTCACCATGAGGATATTCCAATGACCATAAAAGCCGCACCTCAACCTCGCTGATTAACGCTTTCTGAGCGTTGCGGGTAATGGGTCAGTTTGAAATATACGGACTTGATTGGCTGCGGAAAAACTCGGTGCGGAGGGAGGCGGGGGTTTCAACCTCCGCATCAAGCAAACAGAATCGATGCGGGCTTTGGCCCCGGAAGGTCAGCTCGCTCGAACTGACCCACTACCAGGAATTGTGCGGAGGATCGCCAGGGGCGCGAATATGGTACACTTCCTTCGGTAAACGCTTACCACACCCGCGTGCGCTCTATTTTCAGATCCTCCGCTTTCACCGCAAACCGCGCGCCGCAAGCCGTTCCATCTTTCAAGGCGCGCTTTGCCGGTTGACAGCAGTTGGAGTAAACCCATTTACTTAAAGGCGAGCGTCCGAAGGCTCAGCGGACGAATTCACTCCCTTCAGGTGACCTCATGTTCGGATTGCTTCCAGCCTCCATCGCCGCCGGCTCTTTCGGCTCCCTGCCGGCCCTCCTGGCTCTCAACGCCGCGCCACTGGCGCATCTCAGGCCCCTCGACATCGCCGTAATCGCCATCTACTTCGGCATGGTCGTCTGGATCGGCTTTTACCTCAAGGGCCGCTCCAACACCAGCGAAGAGTTCTTCATGGCCGGCCGCCAGATGACCGCCTGGATCGCTGGTTTGAGCTTCGTCTCGGCCAACCTGGGCTCGCTGGAGCTGATGGGCTGGGCCGGCTCGGCCTACCAGTACGGCATTCTGGCCACTCACTGGTACTGGGTGGGCGCCATTCCGGCCATGCTCTTCCTGGGCCTGGTGATGATGCCCTTCTACTACGTCTGCAAGACGCACTCCGTGCCCGGCTACCTGAACCTGCGCTACGGCGGACAGGCCCGCAGCGTGGCCGCCATCGCTTTCGCCATGGAGATGATCCTGATGAGCGGCGTGAACATGTTCGCCATGGCCGTCGTCATGAAGGTGGTGCTGGGATGGGATCTGAACTTCTCCATCATCGTCAGCTCTTTTGCCGTCGCTCTCTACGTCGGCCTGGGGGGCCTGCGCTCGGCCATCTTTAATGAAGTGTTGCAATTCGTGCTCATTTGGGGTGGCGCGCTGCTGGTGCCCATCCTCGGCCTCGTCCAGGCTGGCGGCTTCGCTGGCCTGAAAGCCAAAATGACCGCCAACCTGCAGACCAGTTTTGCCGATCCGACGAGCTACTTCCACCTCTGGCGCGACACCGGCAGCTTTGCCGCCAACCCCATGGGCGTCCACTGGACCGGCATCGTCTTCGGCCTCGGCTTCGTCATCAGCTTCGGCTACTGGACTACCGACTTCCTCGTCGTCCAGCGCGTGCTGGTCGCGCACAACCTGCGCGCCGCACGCATGGCGCCCATCATCGGCTCGTTCTTCAAGATGGCCGTGCCGTTCATCGTTATCCTGCCCGGCCTGCTCGGCCTGGTGCTCTTGCAGAATCCCGACGGCAGCCGCCGCCAGCTTGTCGGCGAAGATGTCGTCGCTGCCTGCTCACGGGCTTCCGGCGGCGGGCTTCAGGATCCTGCTGCATGCTCGGCGGCCATGGCCAAGACCGCACTTCCCGCCGCTTACCAGCAGAAAGTCATGAGCGGCGCTCCCGACGCGGAGCTGCACACCTACAACCAGGCGCTGCCGCTGATGATGGTGCGTTACATGGGGCCCGGTCTTCTCGGCCTCGGCATCACCGCGCTCATCGCCGGCTTCATGAGCGGCATGGCCGGCAACGTCAGCGCCTTCTCCACCGTCTGGACCTACGACATCTATAAGCCGCTCATCCACAAAACCGGCTCCGACAGCCACTATGTTCTCGTCGGACGGCTCTCGATCATGATCGGTGTGCTCGTCTCGATCGGCGCCGCGTACCTGGTGCAGCAGTTCCACGGCATCATGGATTATGTCCAGGCGCTCTTCAGCATCTTTGTCGCGCCGCTCCTGGCGGCCATTCTCTTTGGCATGTTCTGGAAGCGCGCCACGCGTCTGGCCGGGTTCCTGGGACTGCTGTTGGGCATCGTCTT
>JBEKNO010000287.1:0-2727 GCA_049522735.1 Occallatibacter sp. | reverse complement strand
AGAGGTCGAGTTCGTAGCCGAAGTACATCAGCGTCAGCAGGGCTCCCAGGGCGGCGGAAGGCAGGCCGGAAAGGATCGTGAGGGGATGAATGAAGCTCTCATAGAGAATCCCCAGCACAATGTAGATCACCAGGATGGTGATGACCAACAGAACCGTCAAGCCCACCAGAGAGGATTGGAATTGCTGCGCGGTACCTTCGAAGTTGGCGCTGAGATCGGCGGGCAGGGTTTGCCGGGCGATCTGCTCGACGCGATTCACGGCATCGCCCAGCGACGTGCCGGGCTGCAAATTGAAAGAGACCGTGACGGACGGCAACTGCCCGGAGTGATTCACCGCCAGAGGGCCCAGTGACTGGGTGAGCTTTGAGACTGCGCTGAGCGGCACCAGTTGGCCGCCGCCGGAACGAATGTAAAGCAAGGAGAGCGCTTGCGGGTCCATCTGATATTTGGGCAGAAGTTCAGCCAACACCCAATACTCATTGTTGGACGTATAGATGGTGGAAATTTGGCGCGAGCTGTAAGCCGTTTCGAGAGCGTTTTCCACCTGGAAGGCGCTCACTCCCAGAGCGTTGGCTTTGTCCCGGTCGATCTCCACATTTACCTGCGGGTTGCTGACCTGGAGGTCCGTGGTCACGTCCTGAAGTCCCGGCGCCGAGCGCAACTCACCCTCCAGCTTCCCGGCTTCGCGATAGAGCTCCTGGGTGTCCGGCCCCTGAAGGGTGAACTGGTATTGACTCTTGGTCAGACGGCCGCCGATTTGAATGGGAGGTGGGTTCTGCATGAAAGCCATGATGCCGGGAACGGAGAAAAACTTGGGCCGCAGCTCCTCCAAAACCTGGTCGGTATCGAGGTAGCGATATTGGGGATTGTGCGGGTAGGAAATGTGCAAACGGTCCTTGAACCAGTTCGCCATCTGCGTGCGGCCGCTCGGGCGCGACTTCAGGTCAATGAAGAAAAAGCCGGAGTTCCCGCCGCCGCCCGGCCCACCTGCGCCCGCGAAAGACATGATGTTTTGCACGTTGGGGTCCGCCACAACCACACCGGTGATGGCCTTCTGATGATCTCGCATCGAGTCAAAGGAAATGCCCTGCTGCGCCATGCTGATGCCGAAGATGAAGCCGCTGTCTTCGCTGGGGAGGAATCCCTTGGGGATGCGGATGAAAAGCCAAACGGTGACGGCCAGGATGGCGAGAGAGAACAGGAAGGTGACGAACCGGAACCGCAAGACCTTCTTCAAACTCCAATCGTAGCCGGCTGCCAAGCCCTCATGGCCGCGCTCGAAAAGGTTGAACAAAAAGCCATGCTCCTCCGGCTTGGCATGGCGCAGGAAGCGGCTGCACAGCATGGGCGTCAGCGTGAGCGAGACCACGCCCGACACCAGCACCGCCGACATGATGGTTACAGAGAATTCGTGCAGCAGCCGCCCCAGAATGCCTCCCATGAACAGCACGGGAATGAAGACGGCGGCGAGCGAGAGGGTCATGGAGAGAATGGTGAAGCTAATCTCCCGCGAGCCGCGCAGAGCCGCGTCCAGAACACTTTCGCCCATTTCCAAATGGCGGACGATGTTTTCGAGCATGACGATGGCATCGTCCACGACAAAGCCCACCGCCAGCACCAGCGCCATCAGCGAGAGGTTATCGACCGTGTAACCGAAAAGGTACATCACCGCGAACGTGCCCACAATCGACATGGGCAACGCCAGACTGGGGATGATGGTGGCCGATACGTTGCGCAGGAAGAGGAAGATGACCAGCACCACCAGACAGAGCGTCAGGTAGAGCGTGGACTTGACGTCGCCCACGGAATCGCGGATGGAGATCGAGGCGTCGTAAAGGGTATCCAGATGGATGGACTGCGGAATTTCCTTGCGAAAGGTCGGGAGCAGGCGCTGGATGTTGTCCACCACCTCAATGGTGTTGGTGCCGGGCTGGCGTTGGATGGCCAGCACCATGGAGTTGACTCCGTTGTACCAGGTGACCACCTTGTTGTTCTGCACGCTGTCGGTGACCTGCCCCAGCGCTTCCAACCGCACCGGTGCGCCGTTGCGATAAGCGATAATAAGCGGCCGGTAAGCGGCGGCGTTCTGGAGTTGGCCGTTGGCCTGAACTACGAAAGACTTGTGCGTGCCGAAAAGGGTGCCGGTGGGCAGGTTGACGTTGGCATTCTTGATGGCATCCGTCACCTCATCAATGCCGATGCCGCGTGTGGCCAGCGCCTGGGGATCAAGCTGTACCCGCACGGCGTATTTCTGCGCGCCATACAATTGCACCTGCGCCACACCGGTGATCATGGAAATGCGCTGTGCCATTAGGGTGTCCGCGTAGTCATCGACGGTGGAGGACGCAAGCGTATCGGAGTGAACCGCCATGTAGAGCACAGGCTGGTCGGCCGGGTTCACCTTCTGGTAGGAAGGCGGCGCAGGCATGTCCGCCGGAAGCCTGCCCTGCGAGCGGGCAATGGCAGCCTGCACATCCTGCGAGGCGGCGTCAATGTTGCGGTTCAGGCTGAATTGCAGGGTGATCTGGGTGCCGCCCTGAGTGCTCATGGAACTCATGGACTCCAGGCCGGCGATGGTGGAAAACTCGCGCTCCAGCACGGTGGCCACGGCGGAGGCCATGGTCTCCGGGCTCGCGCCGGGTAGCGCCGCGCTCACCTGGATGGTGGGATAATCGACGTTAGGCAGATCGCTGACCGGCAGTTCACGATAGGCGATGATGCCAAAAA
>JBEKNO010000286.1:0-3209 GCA_049522735.1 Occallatibacter sp. | reverse complement strand
AACAATTACGGGACGGCCGTCGTCTACTATCAGGAAGCTCTGCGCGCCGACCGCCGCAATGCCGTGCTTTATGACAAGCTGGGCATTGCCGAACTCCTGTTGGGCGAGAGGGGGGCGGCGCGCAAACACTTTGCGCTGGCGCTGAAATACAATCCCCGCTACGTGGCCGCGATCAATAACCTTGGAGTCGTAGCCCTTCTGGAGAAGAAGTACAAGCCTTCCATCGGCTATTTCAAAGAGGCGCTGGCGCTGGAAGAGTCGAATGCGCCCATCCATGTCAACCTCGCGGAAGCCTGGATTGGCATGAACGAAACCGATCGCGCCATGACCGAATACGCGCGGGCTCTCGAACTGGACGCCGATGTGCTGAGCAGCAGCAACGAGGGAATTCAAGCCCAGTTCAGCACGCATGAAACGCGGCAACATCGAAGGAGCCCTGGAGTATTTGGCCAGAGCCAAAGAGCAGCGGTACAGCGATCTGGCCAAGGTGTATGCCGACCCGGATTTCTCCCCTCTCTGGAAGGATCCCCGTTTGGCTAAAATTGTCAAGCGATAGATGTTCCTGTCTATGCAGGCGGTGTACGGGAGTCTCAGGTCTCGATGGTGGGATCTGGGACTCCACAAGCGGCTCGCTTGCCCCGCTAACTTCCCGGCGGACGCTTGCTCTCTATGGTTGCTCCACTTGCCTTTACCGCGCCGCCGGCCGCTGACCGCGCCGGTTCTGTATTGTTGACCGGCCGCAGCGGCGCAGGCTGCGCCGGTGGAGGCTGGTGCATGGTCACGATGATGGCTTCAGCCGTCTTCTTGCCCGCGCACTGGTAGGAGTGCGGCGTGCTGGCATCGAAGTACACCGCGTCGCCCAGCCTCAGCGTGCACTGTTGATCGCCGTGGCGAAGCTCCAGCTCTCCCTCCAGCACATACAGAAACTCGAACCCCGGGTGCATGTGCGCCTTGGGATCCATCTCCTTGGTCTGCGGCACAAACTCGGCAAAGAAAGGGTCCATGTGCCGGTCAGGAACCATGTAGCCCAGGCTCTCAAAGTAATAGGCCGGAGACTCCACCCCGGTCTGCGGCAGCCGCACCCGTTCCTTGCGCCGGTGAATCTGGAACAACGCGCGCGGCTCGGTCTCAAAGAAGTACGACAAGTCCTTGGAGAAGACCATCGCGATCCGCGATAGGTTGCGCAGCGTGGGCACCACGTGCCCGGTCTCAAGTTGGGAGAGAAAGCTGGCCGAGAGCCCCGTCAGTTTGCCCAGTTCCACCAGCCCCATCGACTTCTTCAGCCGCAGCCGCTTGATGCGCTGGCCAATGTGCTTCTCGGCAATGATTCGCTCCGTGGTCTCCTTGTCCACCTGCGATTTTTGCGTCACTTCGTTCTTGACCACCGCCAACTCGGCCATCGGCCCCTCCAGACAGCACGCAAATCGGATGCATACCGGTGAAATTTTGCGTGCATCAACAACTATTCGCATCCTACTAAAGCCACATTGCGCCCGCAATCTTTATCTCTTCGCCAACCGGAAAGCTGGGTGACCCTAAGGATTTGTCATCCAGAGCGACCCTGACGCTGAGCTTTGCGAAGGGGACGGGGAGTCGAAGGATCTGCGGTTGCTTCTCGTCCACCCAGCCCGCGTTATGCTAGAGAGTCTGGCCGCGCAAGCATCCTGTCGGCCAGCAAGGAAGCCCATGCCAGAAGATCGTCCTACCCCAACTCCTCCTGTCGCGCAAGCGGCGTCTGCCCCACCGCAGGTGGCCACCATCGCCACGCTGGGCCGGCATGAAGGCCAGTCCGTCACCCTGCGCGGCTGGCTCTACAACCTGCGCGAGAGCGGCAAGCTGCTCTTCCCCATCTTTCGCGACGGCACCGGCACCATTCAGGGCGTAGCCCACATCAAGAGCGTCCCTCCCGCCGTCTTCGAGGCCCTCAAAGGCTTGACCCAGGAGTCCAGCGTCATCGTCACGGGCCGCGTCCGCGCCGACCAGCGCGCCCCCGGCGGCTATGAACTCGACGTGGAAGGCCTCGAAGTCGTCCAGCGGGTTCCCGAGTCCGACCCTTACCCCATTACCCTCAAGGAGCACGGGGTCGACTTCCTGATGGAGCACCGCCATCTGTGGGTGCGCTCCCCGCGCCAGTCCGCCATCCTCCGCATCCGGGCTGAAATCATGCGCGCGGCGGCGGAGTATTTTGACTCCAACGGCTTCATCCGCACCGACCCGCCTATCCTTACCCCGGCGGCCTGCGAGGGCACCTCGACGCTCTTCCCGGTGGATTACTTCGGCGACCCCGCCTACCTCACCCAGTCCGGCCAGCTTTATATCGAGTCCATCGCCCTGGCCCTGGGCAAGGTCTACAGCTTCGGCCCCACCTTCCGCGCGGAAAAGTCCAAAACCCGCCGCCACCTGACCGAGTTCTGGATGATCGAGCCGGAGGTGGCCTACTGCGACCTGGATGGCTTGATGGAGTTGGCGGAAAACTTTCTGTCGCACATCGTGCAGAGCGTCCTGAAAAACCGCGCCTCCGAGCTGACGGTGATCGGCCGGGAGCGCGCCAGGCTGGAGGCGATTCTACCGCCCTTTCCGCGCCTGCGCTATGACGAGGCGGCCGAGATGCTGAACCAGGCCCACAAAGACGGTCAGCTTGAGGCCCCCTTCGAATACGGAAACGACTTCGGCTCCCCGGACGAAACCTGGCTCAGCAGCCAGTACGAACGCCCGGTGATGGTGCATCGTTACCCGGCCAATGTAAAAGCCTTCTACATGGAGCCCGACCCCGCCGATGCGCGCTTTGCTCTCTGCGTGGACGTGCTGGCCCCCGAGGGCTACGGCGAAATCATCGGCGGCTCGCAGCGCGTCTCCAGTTATGAGCTATTAAACAGCCGCATCGAGCAGCACCAGCTCCCCAAGGCAGCCTTCGAGTGGTACCTTGACCTGCGCCGCTACGGCAGCGTGCCGCACGCGGGTTTCGGCATGGGCATCGAGCGCGTTGTGGCATGGATTTGCGGCCTGGACCACATAAGAGAAACCATCCCCTTCGCGCGGACGCTGCATCGCATCTACCCGTAGATGTTGTCGCTTTGAAAGGGCACGGCACCAGGGCAATCGCATGAACGGAATGTACCAAGAGAGCCACGGTGGTACCGGCGAGGTTATTCCCTGCATGTGTAGTTATCTGTTGCTGTGTATGGATGGATAACAGGGAGCCTGGCGGT
>JBEKNO010000285.1:0-2855 GCA_049522735.1 Occallatibacter sp. | reverse complement strand
TCCATCCACATAGATGGCTGAAAATTCTTTCCACCGCTCCGGGACGAACATCCCCGATTGGGGCCGGAAGATGGCCGGTGTCGCAAAGTAGTAAGCGTGCGTAGGCGCGTCAGCCAGCAAGGCCAGTTGCTCGGCTGCCGGCCTGCGGGCATCGTAGGCAAGAGTTTCGCACCTTCCACCAGCCGCGCGTATCTCCCTGGCTACTCTTTCGGCGTCGTCCTTCCCCGTTTGCCAGGTAATAAAAACACGCCCGCCGCCCGTGGCAATCAGTTTGGCCGTCAGCTCGCCCAACCCCCGCGACCCTCCCACGATCAACGCCACACTCAGGGCGAATTCATCCGGACCAACCACGCCGGCAAGAGAATCCATGCTCGCCTGCTGCACAGGTGGCGTGCGCAGAAAACTCTTCACGGTGCCGGTCAGCCCGCCGCCGGCAATCTCCTGCTCCACCGATCGAAAACGCGGGTCCGTTTCGGTCACGCGAAAAGCAAGAGTGCCATGAAGGTCAGTTTCAGCGCATGTTCCGATCGACAGTTCGCTATAGACGGAGTTGAGACCTGGGCAGACCATGCCGACCAGGCAGGTGGTGGCCGCCAGGGCCGCGATGCGCCGGGCGCCAAGCCACTTTGTGGCAGAGGGAAACAGCGCCGCCGCATCTTGCGGAGTCATTTGAAACGAGAGCCTGCCGGAGAGACCGGTCATTTGTTCGAAACTAAGATTCATCGGCATCTGCGAGAAAGGCACCGGCTGTAATGAAGCAGCAGACCAGCCGGGGCAATCCTCAACCGCATGGCCAAAATCGAGGTTGACTTTCGACCGTGGAACGCCGTCGACAGAGATGCTCAATCGCGCGCTGCCGGGTGTTTGTTGGGTAAGTACTGCCTCCACATTCTCGTCCAGGCAAACGAATTTGTTGAAATAAACGCGCAAGCTGCGCAACTGCGGCAAATCCGGTTGCGCTGCCGACAGGGAATCG
The DNA here is from genome assembly GCA_049522735.1 of Occallatibacter sp. Classification (GTDB taxonomy): domain Bacteria; phylum Acidobacteriota; class Terriglobia; order Terriglobales; family Acidobacteriaceae; genus Telmatobacter. The sequence continues at coordinate 1,879 of JBEKNO010000285.1, read as the reverse complement.
AGTGCCCACAGCAGCAGGTTGATTCCGTGCACCACCGGCGCGCCTGCCTGCGAGCGCCGCGCCTGGAGCGCATCTACGTGCATGGGATTCTGATCGCCGGAAGCGGACGCGAACCGCATCTGGTCGGCGAAACTGAAGCTTCGCTGTGCCAGGATCATCATTTTGTTACCCTGGCCTCCGCAAAGCCCTGCGACACGACCCTCATGGGCGCGCTCTCCGGCTCCGCCCCCTCCACGAGCAGTTCCCAACGCGTCAATCCGGATTCATCTTCCCCCACCCTGGTGAATCCAAGCCTGGCATAATGATCGACGACCAGCTTGTTGCGATCTGTAGGCCGGTAAGTGCCGGCCAGCTTGCGGATGCCTGCCGAGCGCGCGTGCTCAAGAATCTCGCGCAACACCATATATTCCACCTTGCGGCCCAGCACGCGGCAACTCATCAGCCAGGTGTCGATCTCCCATACCCCGGCTTGCGCAGGTTGGCAGATGACCACGCTGATCATGCCGTTGTCTCCGAAGATGTCCGCCAGTCGAACCTGCAGCGTGAAAACTACCGGGTCGTTCTCCGCCTCGGTCACTTCGGGATCGGTATAGCGGCGCGTGGTGAGATTGTATTGATTGGATTTATTGATGAGCTGGACGATGCGCGCCCGCCCTGTCGCATCGAAGGGCCGGAAGGTAATGGTCATGTCCAGCGATGCCAGGTAGGCATCCACGCCGCACGCCTGCTTTTGCAGAGTGGCGCGCCTGGCGTTGTCCTGGTAGAAGCCCGCGCGCTTCAGATCCTCGCCGGCAAAAGCCACCGCCTCGAAGTAACCGCCCGCCGCGAGCGTTCTCGCATAGTAGGCCGGCTCCTCCGGCAACTCCGGCACGGCCACTTGCGGAAGCAGCTTGCGCACTAGCCCCCGCTCCACCGGGCTGTCGTCGAGAAACACCATGGCGTCCAGGCCCAGCGACAGCTCCTCGGCGATAGCTTGAATGTTAATAGCCTTGTCGTTCCAGTTGGCTTGGAATACAGCGATGTGGTCCAGCTTGAGCAGCATCTCCGGATGCTTTTCAAAGGGCTCGCGCGCCGCCTCGTCGGAGTTCTTCGACGATACGGCCAGGACAATCCCGCGCTGGCGCAGTTCCAATGCAAGACGCTGCACCGCCAGTTGCGCTTCACCCCGGGCATCGCCCTGCGCAATCTGGATGCCTTCCAAACCATCGTCGCCTATCACTCCGCCCCAGACCATGTTGTCCAAATCCAGAATCAAAACCTTTCCGCTCTTGCCGCACATGGCTGCAACCGTCCGGGCCACGTGATCGGCGTAGAGCGGGATAAGTTCGTCCGAGAAGGGTAACTTCGCCAAATTCCACAACTGCGTGTTGTGCCAGTCGGCAAGGCCAACCGTCTCCGCAAGCCCGGCCACGTCCAGCAGCACGTCGCCGGAGCCGGAAACATACTCAGCCAGCTCGCGGTTGACGCCGTCGATGAGGCTTCTCAGCGTTCCCTTGAGCGCGCGGTCCAGGCTGCCAAAGAGCGTTTCCACAGGGGGAGCGAAGGTTTGAAAAATGCAAACGGCATTGGAATTGGCCTTGATGCCGTTGCGGAGCGCCTGTAAGTAGCCGATAACTCCCTGCACGGTTGCGGAAGAGGCCTCGGCGTCGCCCAGAGAGAGTTTCAGCGGCAGGGCGCGATAATCGAGAGCCAGTAGCACCGCGTCCGGTTTCGAGCTGTTCACCTTGGAGTCTGGAGTCAAAGCCTCCTGAGCCGCCTGGTCGTAGGATGGCTGTATTATCTCAAGCGCAATGCCATGCCGCGCGGCGCTCGACATTATGGCCGGAACAATCAAGCCGATGGTCGAGTTACTGAGCACCGCCAGCCGGAACGGCGTTAG
>JBEKNO010000284.1:0-2894 GCA_049522735.1 Occallatibacter sp. | reverse complement strand
AAATCTACGCCATCCTGAGCCGGTTTCTATCCCCATCGGGCTTCATCGGCGCGCTGACGACCATGCAGTCCGCTTGAAATAGCCTTTTTCAGGATCAACTAATTAAGATGCGTTTGCCCTGGCCTGAGCCGTTCCAGGTTTGGTTTCCGGCCCCTGCGTCCATTACACTCATCTGTTGAGGATCTGAAGCCAATCCTCAACCGGCCCCAAGGAATTCCCGCATCCAACCCCCATGGCCATCATCCAACCTATTGCAGGAGAACTCGAGCCGCATCCCGACGTAGCTCTGGTCGACAGGGTACGCGGCGGCGATGTATCGGCCTACGACACGCTGGTCCGCAAATACGACCGGCATATCTTCCGCATTGCGCAGCACATCACGCAAAACCGCGAAGATGCCGAGGACGTGATGCAGGACGCGTTTCTCAAGGCCTACGAAAAGCTCGACCAGTTTCAGGGGAATTCGAAGTTTTACACATGGCTGGTGCGTATTGCAGTGAACGAAAGCCTGATGCGCCTGCGCAAGCGGCGCAGCGGCAAAATGGTCTCGATCGACGAGGATATCGAGACCGAGGAGGGCAGCGTCCCCCGCGATCTGGCCGATTGGGCCCCCGACCCGGAGCAGAATTACAACCAGGCCGAACTCAACAGAATTCTCAAAAAAACCATCAAGGGGCTGCCGCAGGGGTTTCGCATCGTCTTTGTTCTGCGCGACGTGGAAGGTCTTTCCACCGAGGAGACGGCGGAAACGCTGGGCCTCAGCATCCCCGCCGTCAAGTCGCGCCTGTTGCGCGCCCGGCTGCAATTGCGCGAACGCCTGAGCCGTTACTTCCACAGGAAAATTGGGGGTGAGAAATGAAATGCTCTGAGTTTCTCGCTCTGCTCGACGATCTGATCGACGACTCATTGACGCCCGAGGTGCGCGCCGACTTCGAACAGCACCTGCGCGGCTGCGGCCACTGCGAAGTCATCCTCAACACCACAAGGAAGACCATCGAAATCTACCGCTCTCACCAACTCTACGAACTGCCCACAGGCCTCCGCGAGCGTCTTCACGCCGCCATTATGGCGCGCTGCAAAAAGTGCTGAACAAAGCCGGCGGCACTCACTCAGTGCTTGCTATACATCTCCATCACATCCTTGCGCAGTTCCGCCCGGCTCGACGCCCGCGTATAGAACATATGTCCCCCCGGATACTCCCGCACCGCAACCCGCGCCGGATCGCCCATCACCGGCATTTGGTCCACGGTCAGAATCGACCCCATAAACGGGCAGGAGAGATCGTTCCACCCATGCACGATCAGCACGCGCAGCTTGGGGTCCGCCGCCACGGCCTCGCGTAACTGCGGCGCCGAACCGGCGCGCAGATCGTCGCCGCGATCCCAAATCCGGTTCACTTCATAAGAGAGAGCGTTGTACCGCTCATCCACCTTCCAGCCCACCGTGCGCGTCACAAAGTCCACCATGGCCGTGGTGAGCGGCGCAATCATGGCGGCCAGTATCGGATCGTTGGCCCGCTGCTCCGGCGAATACGGAAATGGATCGAAGGAAGTCACGTTGGAGTCGTACACCGAGCCCAGCTTGCCCTGTTCCCGGAAGACCTCGCGCAGATACGCGCCCGTCTCCAGCCGCCCTCCGGAGTACTTCACAAAAGCCGGATCCAACCCCGTCAGCTCGGTCACATGCTGGATCATCTTCTGCGTAGCCTCGGGATCGGATCGCCCCTTCAGCAGGGTGGCCGCATACTCCCCGCGCGTATACGCAATCACCTCCGCCATGGCCTGCGGCGTCATCTTGTTCTCCCGTTCCAGATGCGCCGCCGTAATCGAAGGCAGCGTAATCATCCATGGGATGGGCGACAGGTCGCCGTCATTTGAGATGGTGGGATTCAGATAGGGCGAGACCAGCACCACGCCATTCATGGCCACGCCAAGTTGCGACTGGAGAAAATACGCCACCCGCGGCCCGCGAAATCCCCCATAACTCTCGCCCACCAGGTACTTCCGCGATTCCAGCCGGCCGTTCTTCACCAGCCAGTCGTAAATGATGCGCGAAAGATACTCGATATCCGGCGTGGTGGAGTAGAACAGCTTCTTGGCATCGGCCTCGGGCACAACGGCACGGCTGAATCCCGTTCCTACCGGGTCAATGAACACCAGGTCGGTAAAATCCAGCCACGTCTCCTGATTGTCCGTCAGCACCGCCGGGTCCGATGGACTGTCGCCCTCATTGCCCGCCTGCAAGTGCTTGGGCCCGATGGCGCCAAAGTTCAAATACACCGACGAAGCGCCCGGCCCGCCGTTCATGGCAAATGTCACCGGGCGGTTGTCGCCCTCCACCGTGTAGGCGGTCAAAACCGCCTCGCCGGCGGTCTTTCCATCCTTGTCGCGCACCGGCAGCGCGCCCACCGTCACGGTATAACGCAGTGTCTTGCCGCCCAGCTCCATGGACTGCTGCACATGGGCGGCGGCGGGCAACGGAGGCCACGCGGGCTTCTCCGCCGCGGCGGCTTTATCGGCGCCCGCGGTCTTGTCGGCAGTTGCGGCTTTATCGGCGGCTGCCGGTTCCTTCTCTGCCTGCGCCCAACTGTGCAAAGCAAAGATTGCAAAGAAAAATAACACGCACAACACCGGGGCCAGGCGCCGGGGAGCAAATTGAATCCTGGGAATCCTCATGACCATACGATACAGCCTCCGCTCAAGGCTCTCCACCCCAACTCTTGTCCAACGCAAGATGAGCCTGAGGCAGCCTGAGCGGGCAAGCTGAGGATGGATGATCAGCGTGCTTGGAGCAGAGAAGTTGAGCTTGGTGGAGGTCGAGGCGTTTCTTTCCGCCTCGGAGAGTGTGCGGTTTGCCGGATGCGGCCGCACGGAGATTTACGGCTGGGTGGAACG
>JBEKNO010000283.1:0-2987 GCA_049522735.1 Occallatibacter sp. | reverse complement strand
CGTCATCGCAAGACAGAGACGCAGCATTCCTAATGTCGCTTGCCTTCACGCCGTCCTCCTCGCTGGCAGCATCTCCACCACCTTGCTATTCGCGGGCCGCAAGCGCTCTGCGGAATCGCCGCCGCCGTAAGTGTCGATTGTAGTCCTGATCCTTGCATGGCGCATTAGACCGCGCTGTGTTTCCATGTCGATTCCCGAAGTGCGCAACATGGCGCGGTAGCTGTGCCGGAATGAATGCCATCCGAGGCCGTCGATGCCGATTCTCGCGCCAGCCGGTTGCAGGTATTCGCTGCGAAGATGGTCCCTATCCATCGGCAGCCCGGTGCGCTCCGAGCAAAATACCCACTTGCTCTTAAAAGTCTCGTGCGCCTTCCACGCCTTTAATGTCTCGATCAGACTGTCATGCAGCGGCAGTTTTGCCGCGGAGCTCGAGGTCTTCGTATCATTCGCCTTGCCGTGGACCATGGACCGCTGAATCTGGATGGTTTTGGCCTCAAAATCGAAGTCCTGCCACTGCAATCCCAGGCACTCCGAAATACGCAAGCCGAGCCCGGCGAGTACCTGAATGATAACCTTGGCCACTTCGGGAAGTTCGGGATCTTCGAGAAGCGCTGAATACTGCTCTGGCGTCAAAATCACCAGTTCTTTGGCCCTGGCGCCAGTGCCCTTCAAGCGAATCAGGTCGATTGGATTGCGCTCCACCTGCGCATTCCCCCAGAGCATCGCCTTTTCCATGAGTAGGTGCAGCAGATTCCTTACCTGCCCGCGGTAGAGAGCGGACACGGGCCTTGCAGGGCCGCCGGGATGCCGGCCAACAACCTGCAGGTCTTTGAGCCACTGCTCGGCTTCGAGCACCCGGCCGCAGAACGAGTCTATGCGTAGACTGCCCCACTTGCCCTCGATGCGCTTCATGATTGACCGATAAGAGTGCGCGGTCGTCTCGCGTTCGGGAGCCGCTTCCTTCCAGAACTTCGCTATGAGGTCAGCAATGGTGATGCACTCGACATTGGAGTTGGCGAGCTTGCGGTAGCGCTGTGCACGCTTTTCCGCCATGGCGCGCGTCGGGATTTCTTTGAGCGTGCCGAGCCATTCGGAGTGATGGATAGAGCCTTCTCTCCACCTGAAGCGCCAGGCGTCGCCGGACTTGCGGTGGATTCTTACGATGGAGCCTTGCTGAAATGAAGATCGCATTGCCGTTCCTTTCCTTACCGCTTGCTATTATGGACCACTCCGCTTGCTATTGCAAGAAAAAAGTTAAGCGGCGGGCGAGTCCCCTGAAACACCCTCCGCCCTCCCCGGCCATCCAATATACGGCTGTTTAGCCGGGAATCTCAGTCTGCGTTGATTTCGGCGATAGCCTCGGTCCAAAACTTGATCTTGAAATTCTGCTCGTCAAGCTGCCTCTGATAGCCAGCGATGATCGATTCGATCTCGCGGACGTTCTTGGCACTCTCGTCAAGCCGGTCCTGATACCGCTGCAGGAGTTTCGACACAGTTGTGCGGGTGCGCTTCTCGGTTTGGCTGCTGGGCGGTTCGCCGACTGGAACCGGTAGAGGGACTTGCTGCGGCGATTGTGTTGGCTTTGGTGCCGTGCTGTCGGCAAGGATTTGCGCTACGCGACCAGTTGCGGTTTCGACAACTTCTTGGTCAAGTTTGTCGGTATCAAAGGATGTTGCCCTGTTTGCCATGTTTGTTCTCCTCGTCTGGTTGTGGTGCGTAAAATTACCGTGCTTCCTGTAGTTCCGCGACCTTTTCCGCCACCTGCTGCAGCGTCATCGATGCGGCTAATGCGTCATCTGGCACTTCAATGTCGAAGTGTGCTTCGAGCTCCAGCGCAAACTCTACCAGTTCGATACTATCCAAATCCAGGTCTTCGACTAGCTTCGCCGTTGGTTCCAACTGTTCGGGTGAAATGCCGTAATCTTCCGTGAGAATTTCGCCGATGATCCGCATGATCTCGTCCATGGTTAGCTCCTTGCCAGGTTGATAAATCGTGTGAATTCCGGAATGAAGGCCAGTTTAACAATATTGGTGGGGCCTTCGCGGTTCTTAGCGACGATCACCTCGGCAATACCCTTGAGGTCTTGGTTGTCGCGATCATAATACTCGGGCCTGTGGATAAACCCAACGACATCAGCATCGGCTTCCTGAGCTCCCGATTCTCTTAAATCAGCCAGTGTCGGCCGCTTGTCCTGCCTTTGCTCTGCCGATCGCGCAACCTGGGACAGAGCCACCACCGGCACGTCAAGTTCTTTCGCCATTGCCTTTAATCCGCGCGAAATCTCTGCGACTTCTACCTGCCTGTTTTCGTAGCGCCGATTGCCGCCTCTGCACATCTGCAGGTAATCGACTCCCACAAGATCAAGCCTCGCCTTGCGCTGTTTCAACCGGCGCGCCTTTGCCCTCATCTGCGTTACAGTCAGCGATGGGCTGTCGTCAATGTAGATTTGTGATTCGACCAGTTTAGCCAGCGCCTCAGTCAACTTTTCATGTTCCGTCCTGCTTAGATACATCTCGGTTGTCGCCCGACGCACGTCAACACGGGCAAGGCCGGCGAGGAGTCTGCGCTCAAGTGATGTGCGCGACATTTCCAAACTGAATATCGCTGCTACCTTGTCAGAGCCGACGCAGACATTTTCGGCCAAATTCAGGAGCCAGGCGCTTTTCCCTTGACTTGGGCGCGCCGCCATCAGGAACAGTTCCTGTTTCTTGAGCCCACCTATCAATGAATCAAGGTCCAGAAAACCAGTCTGCAGCCCTGGTATGACGTCTGGATCCGTGATGGGCTTCATGTAGGGATCGGGGCCGCCGGCAGACTCAACGGAATCGGCTACGGTTCGCAGTTTCCCTGTATTCGCGTCCTGTGCAATTTCGAGGAGTTCGCCTTCCGCAAATTCGAGCACTCCAAGCGCATCCTCATTCTGGTCGGCAGCGCGCGCAATGGCTGCCGAGCACACGCCCATCATCCGGCGCAGCATCGACTTGTC
>JBEKNO010000282.1:0-3013 GCA_049522735.1 Occallatibacter sp. | reverse complement strand
CCTCATGGGCGGCCTCGGCCCCACTCAGGACGACCTCACCCGCGAAGCCGTTGCCGAAGCCCTCTCCCTCACCCTCCGCCGCGACGCCCAGCAGGTCGCCGCCCTCCACGCCCGCGCCGCCACCATGCGCATCACCATCTCAGAGAACAACCTCCAGCAGGCCGACGTCCTTGAGGGCGCAACCCTGCTGCCCAACCCCAACGGCAGCGCTCCCGGCCAGTGGCTTGAAACCATCTTCACCGGCTATCGCAAGATCATCCTGCTCCTCCCCGGCCCCCCCAACGAGTGCCGGCCTTTATTCGATGAAGCCTGCCTGCCCCGTCTGCGCCAGATCGTGCCACCGCGCCATATCGCCAAACGCATCCTTCGCGCCGCCATGATTCCCGAGTCCCAGGCCGACAAGCTCCTGGCCCCCATCTACACCGCCTACAAGGACGTGGAAACCACCATCCTGGCCCACACCGGCGACATTCAGCTCATCCTTCTCTGCGCCAAGCCCACCGCCGAAGCCGCCCGGCAGCGCGTCGACGAACTGGCCGGACGCATGGAAGAGGCTCTCGAAGACTGGCTCTACTCCTCCAACGACGACTCTCTGGAGCAGATCGTCCTCTACTACCTCGGCCTGCGCCAATCCACCCTGGCCGTCGCCGAAAGCTGCACCGGCGGCATGATCGCCCAGCGCATCACCTCTGTCCCCGGCAGCTCCCGCTCCTTCCTGGGCGGCGCCGTCGTCTACTCTGACGCCCTCAAGCACGCCTTCGCCGGCGTTTCACCCGAACTCATCGCCCGCTACGGCGCCGTCTCCGCCGAAGTCGCCAAAGCCCTCGCCCACGGCATCCGTCTCCGCACCGGCGCCACCCTGGGCCTGGGCGTAACCGGCATCGCAGGCCCCGCCGGCGCCACAGAATCCAAGCCCGTTGGCCTGGTCCACATCGCCCTCTCCGACTCCCAGAAAACCGAGTCCCTGGAAAAAACCTTCCGCGGCGACCGCGCCCGCATCCGCCAGTGGACCACACAGCAAGCGCTGGATTTGATCCGCAGAAGGCTGATGTAAGCGGCAAACTGTGCCCAGCCGCCAGCCGGGTGCTCCAGAGCCTGCCCTGATCCTGTCGACAGGTCTCGCTTTTAAGACCCGGGATTACACCCAACCCGCATACTCTTATTTCATTAGAACTTCTCCCTGCTTCGTCAGGAGCAAAATAGAACTCCTCTGGTTAGAATGATTCGAAAGTTGCCATTGATGCCCAGGAAATCGCGACAGCGCAAATCCCAAGGCCAGCGCCTGCCGGGAAACGCCCAGCGCCGCCGCCGTCACAGATAAACCGGCGGGCTCCACAATTTCAGTGCGGATGAAATCCCCGGAATGAGGAGGATTCTTCATGGGCATGGCGTTTTATCCTTTTCTTCCTGGTGACAATCCTCTCACTTTAGTCGCTCCTTAACCACAAATAGGTGATCCCTATCACCCCCCCCCTCCATGGATGCAACCATAGCCTCATAGCACCCCAAGGCGCAGGCTCCGCTTATTCCCGCATTCCTCCATGGAGGCCGCAAGTGAAACTCGACCCATCCGCATTCCAGGCCGATCCGGAGCTGATCCAGGCGCTCGAAAAGCGATCCACCCCCATCTCCTGCGGCGAGGAGCGCGTACTCTTCCGTCAGGGAGACGCCCCCCTCGGCCTCTACATTCTCAACCAGGGAGAAGCCACCCTCACCATGAATTCCCCGGCGGGCCAGCCCATCATCACCACCCAGGCAGCCCCCGGTTCCCTGCTGGGTCTCCCCGGCCTCATCGGCGACGAGCCCTACACGCTCACCGCCATCGCCCGCAACGGCGCCCATATCAGCTTCGTCGCCCGCGACGACTTCGACGCCCTCATGATTTCCCACCCGCTGCTGTCTCTCAAGATCCTGCAGGTGCTCGCCGCGGAAGTGCGCTCAGCCCGCAACGCCATTCTGCAGCGCTAATGCCGTAAGGCTGGCCTCGCCAATTGACGCCCCGCCCTCCGCCCTGCGAGACTCACCCCATGCAATATCGCGGAAAAGTGGAGTATGCCCAGCAGCGCAAGCTCCGCAAACGCAATACCCCTCTCTACCGCCTGGCCCACTGGCCCATCTGGATATGGGCCTTTTTCCTTGCCCCCGGACCCCTGACCTTCTCGCTCTTCGCCCGCGGCTTTCACTGGGGCAATTGGATCTGGCTGGCCGCCGTCCTCGTCTGCACCGGCATCGCCAGCCTGCGCGGCCGCCTGCCCGGCTGCGAGCCCATCCCTTACATCCTCCGCTTCGACGAGGACAAGCCCAATCCCCTCTACCGCCGCCTCTGCTACACCTTCGCCTGGAACGCTGTCCTCAGCTTCGCCCTGCTCAATCTCGCCGGCCTCCTCATCGCCGTCCTCACCGGCGTCTGGTACATGAAGCAGATTTATACCTACGCCTACCTCCCGCTCTGCGCCCTCATTCTGCTGCTCGGCGCCCTGGGCAAGCTGCCCCGCATCGGCCCCTCCACCAAAAGCGAAGGCATGGAGCGCCGCTACTTCTACGGCTCCGTCTGGGCCGTCACCGCCGCGCAAACTCTCCTGCTCATCCTCTGGAAGACCCTGCCCCGCACCCACGTTGCTGATCTCCTCAAGCTCGCCGTCTTTGTCGTCACGCTGCTGTTCATGGGTCTGCTGGCCCAGCACGGCAAGCTCTACCGCACCCATCCCATCCTCCCCGGCGAACTGATGGTCTCGGATTAGGATATCTCTGAACAAGCCCGCGTTTTGAAGGGTACGCGCTTCAACCCGTAAAGGATTCCCTCAAAATGAATGGGGCGGGTGCCCCATGTATGACAGCGTCGGCTTTGTCAAGGCTCTTTTTCGCCCCCTTCGGCCGTAAAAAGAGCATGGGGGAGCGTCTGTTTGGGAAGGACGGTGTCAAGGGCGCGTTCTTTGCGTTCATCTCGACCCTTGACACCGGCCTTCCCAAACCCGCCATTGAGCCTGGAACGATCGGCCTTTCTGCATAAACG
>JBEKNO010000281.1:0-3094 GCA_049522735.1 Occallatibacter sp. | reverse complement strand
AGCTTTTGCGGGTTGAGCTCGTGGCCCAGCGAGTCGTCGGCGAAGAACTGGGCGATGGGCAGGTCGAGCGCCAGGGCAATCTTCGACAAGGTATCCAGCGAGGGCACGGTATGGCCGTTTTCCACGCGCGAGAGGTAGCAGCGCAGCAAGCCGGTTTTCTTTTCGATATCCCCTTGAGACAGCCCCTTCTGCAGCCGGAATGCGCGAATGGTGGTGCCGATCTTCATGGCTGGATGCGTCCTCTCCGCTGCCTGGCGAGGGTTTACTTCGATGGCAGCTATCAAAAAATTATTAGCTTAATAGTTAACATGCGCGGCGGGAGATTGCAAGCGCAATTATTTTGTCGCTCCAATTCCCCGCGTCGTCCCATCGCCGGATGATCGAAAAACCGTTTCAGAGCGGTTCTACTGTTTCCATAAGGCGCCGTGCCCCATCCTTTCGCCTTTTTTCTGGCGAAAGGATGGGAAACCACAATTCTCGCTTTCTTACCGCCTTACACCAATTATGAAAAATGGTCTAATGTCCCAGCTTCTCCGCGAAGAAGCGGTCCATGCGGGCCAGCGCGTCGGCGGCGTCATCGGGGCGGTAACCGGTGGCGTTGTTGGGATTCTCAAAGGCGTGGCCGGCCTGGGGATAGATTTTTACGTCCACCGGTTTGCCCAGCGACTGCATCGCGGCCTCAAACGCATTCACAGCTTCAGGGGAATGCCGTGATCCTGGCCGCCGAAGTTGCCCAGAACGGCAAGCAGCACGGGGAAGGCGCAGAGGAAAGTACGAAGAAACTTCATGGGGAAACCTCGCTTATGAGTCCATTGTCCAGCCCGAAGGCCGCGGTAGTAAACCTTCGTTGCGCGTGGTTCGTCTGTTTGAATACGAGCGAAATGCCGGGGAGCGTGAATGCGGCGAGCAAATCTGTGGGCGGCATGGATGGGGATAGTAATGGCAGGCTACTTGGCCGCATGGGCACAGGCTCCGGCGCAGGCAGTTGTGCCCGGCGGGGCTTCCACTGCGCCCGCAGAGGCCGCGACCCCGCAGAGCCTCACAGACCAGGCCGTCACAGGCGGCAGGCTGCACGGCGTGGTAAAGAGCGGCAACACGCCCTTGCCCGGCGTGACTGTAACCGCGCAAAACACGCTCACCAGCAAGCGCTACTCCACCACCACCGGCATCACCGGCGCCTGGTCTCTGACCATTCCGCAGAATGGCCGCTACGTGATCCGCACCGAGTTTGCGGCCTTTGCCCCCGGCGCGCAGGAGGCGGTGCTCAACGCCGCCAGCCACGACAAGGAGATCACTTTTCAGTTGATATTGGCCTCGCGAGCGGCGGAACAAGAACGGCAACAGGCCCGGCAGGCAGGCCAGCAGGCGCAGGCCATCCGCCAAATGGCCGGCAGCGGCGCACAGAGCCTGAGCCTGTTGAGCGCTCTCACTGCCGATACCGAGACCCAGGCCGGGGCTAACGGCGCCGGCGGAGCGGAGCTGCCCTCCATCACGGGCAACTCCGACTTTGGCGCGGATTCGGTAGCCATCACCGGGCAGTCGGGAACGGTGAGTCCGCTGGCTGGCCTGGATATGGACCGGGTTAGAGACGCCATGGATACGATTCGCTCCCAGGGCGGCTTGCCGGGCGGGCAGGGCGGCGGAGGCGGCTTGTTTGGCGGCGGGCCGGGAGTTGGAGGTTTCGGCGGGCCGGGCGGATTTGGCGGCGGTGGTTTTGGCGGCGGCGGACGAGGCAACTTTCGCGGCTTCAACCCCGGCCAGCCCCACGGCGCCGTCTACTGGATCGGAAGCAACTCGGCCATCAACGCGGAGCCCTTCAGCCTGCGCGGCCAGCCGCAGCAGCAGCCGCCCTCGGGGACCAACCGCTTCGGCATCACCTTCATGAGCGCGCCCTACCTGCCGCATCTGACCAGGCCCAGCGGCAAGGATACGGTCTTCCTCACCCTCTCCGGCCAGCGCAGCTCGAATCCGCTGGACGAGTACGCCACCGTGCCCACGGATGCGGAGAAGGCGGGCAACATTCCCGGCCTCGCCCTGATTACGCCCGTGAGCGAGGCGGTTGCGTTGCTCAAATACTTCCCCGAGCCGAATCTTCCCGGCGACGTGCAGAACTACCACCTGCTCTCCACCGCGCAGTCCAACACCACGCAAGCCGGCGTGCGCTACATGCGCAGCCTGGGCAAAAACGCCACCCAGCCCGGCAGCCGCGGTATAGGCGGATTCGGCGGCGGCCGCAGATCGCAGGGCCAGAATCAGGGCCTTCGCCAGAGCATCAACCTCAACTACAACTGGAGCCACGCGGCCTCTGACAACGTCAACATCTTCCCGCAACTGGGTGGCAAGACTTCCTCGGAAGCGAACTCCGTGCAGGCCGGCTACACGGTGGGCTACCACAAGGTGACCAACATCTTCAACGCCAACTGGAACCGCAGCACCAGCCAGGCCATCAACTTCTTCACCAACGTCACCGATATTGCCACAGAGAATGGCATCCTGGGTCCGGGCGGCACGGCGCTCAATTCCAGCCCGCTCAACTATGGCCTGCCCAATATAACGCTCAGCAATCTGACCGGACTGAGCGAGCAGCAGCCGAACTTCTCGCTGGCGCAAACCATCTCGCTCTCCGAGGTGCTGAGCTGGATTTACGGCAAGCACAACCTGCGTTTCGGAGGCGACTATCGCCGCGTGCACCGCGACTTTCTGGGCGGCTCGAACGCCACCGGAACCTTCTACTTCACGGGGCAATATACCGGCTCCTCGCTGGGAGATTTTCTGCTAGGCGAGCCGGAGGAGACCAACATCGATGCCTCGATTTCCAAAAGCTACCTGCGCGACAACGTGATGGACGCCTTTGCCCAGGACGATTGGCGCGTGCGGCCCAATCTCACCCTGAACTATGGCATCCGCTACGAGTTCTACGCGCCGTATACGGAGAAGTACGGGCACCTGGCCTTTGTGGATACCAACCCGGTGACGAATGCGAGTTACTCCTCGCAGTTCTCCATAACCGACGAAGTACAGGCCGGAGGCACGGGAACTTATAACGGCAGCTTGCCGGATGCGCTGGTCCATCCTTACCGCACGGCAGTTGCGC
>JBEKNO010000280.1:0-3097 GCA_049522735.1 Occallatibacter sp. | reverse complement strand
CGTGCGTTCTCTCCTGGGCGCGATGCGCTGGCGTGGCTCCGGGGTGCGCGCGCCCTTGTTTACACTGGAGTGCGCGCTGGGGATTGCGGCCGTCATTCTTGTGGCGGCCCTGGCGCACTGGTGGGGGTGGTTGCTTCCGGTGGCCGTCCTGCTTTACCTGCTCATTGTGGTTTCCACCGCCTTGCTGTGCGGATTCTGGCAGGCGGCCATGGTGTCGCTCTCGGCGGTTGTGGCGCAAGGCATTTTTACCGCGCGGCAGCATCAGCTCGATCTGGCGGCGGAGACAACCAACCTGGTCATGCTGCTGGTATTTCTGCTGGTGGCGCTCATGGTAAGCCGGCTCTCCGCGCGCGTTACCGGGCACGCCAGGGAAGCCGAGTCCTGGGGCGGACAGATGCACGACCTGTATGAGTTCACGCGGCAGACGCTGCGGATGAATCTGCACGTGGAGCCGGGAGCGCAACTGGCCGAACTGATTCACGAAATCTTCGCGCTGGAGGCGGTGGCTGTCTTTGACGCCGACCTGCACGATGTGTACCAGGCCGGGTATTGGAGCGTGGACCCTCAGGAGATGGCGCAGAACGTCTACTACTTCGAGACCTCGGACGACGATCCGGAGACCGGGCTTGGCCGGCGCGTGGTGCGGCTGGGGACGGCGCCGGTGGGCAGCCTGGTGGTGCGGGGCAAGACCAGCCCGCTGACCAATAACGCCATCGCCTCGCTGATCGCGATTACCTTCGACCGCTACCGGGCCTTCGCCAATGAGAGCCGCATGGAGAGCGAACGCCAGACCGAGCAACTGCGCTCGACGGTGCTGGACAGCCTGGCGCACGCTTACAAGACGCCGTTGACGGCCATCCGCGCGGCCTCGACAGGCCTGGGAGAGATGGGCAACCTGAGCGCCGGACAGGCGGAACTGGTGGCGCTGATCGATGAACAGGCGGGCCTGCTGAGCGATCTGACCACACGGCTGCTGACCACCGCCCGGCTGGATGCCGGCGAGGTTACGATCAATGCCGCTCCGGTGGGCGTGGGTTCGCTGATTGAAGAGGTTGTGGACAGCCTCAGGGATCGTTTGGCTACCATGAAGGTTGTAATCGATCTGCCGGACGACGACCTGGCGATCTGCTGCGACCGCCAGTTGATGGTGATGCTGCTGACGCAGTACATCGACAACGCGTGCAAATACTCCATCTTCGGCACCACCATCACCATTCGCGTGGCGCATGCCAACGCGGAGGCAATTTTTTCGGTGCATAGCTACGGCCCGGTGATTCCCATGGCCGACCGGGAGCGCATCTTCGACCGTTATTATCGATCTTCGACCTACGCGAACCGGACTCCCGGCACCGGAATCGGCCTTTCGGTGGCCAAGCGGGTGGCCCTGATTCATGGCGGTTATGTATGGGTTACAAGCGATGAAGTTGAAGGAACCACATTTTTTGCGGCCATACCCACCCCCGTGCTGAAGAGGTGCTCCTGATGAACCAGCCAGCTATTCGCATTCTTGTGGTCGACGATGAATCGGCCATCCGCAGGGCGCTACGGCCTCCGCTAGTGGAACTCGGCTTTCAGGTGGACGAAGCCTCGCGCGGCGAAGAGGCGCTGCAACTGTTGCGCGCCGGCGCTTACGATGCCGTCCTGCTGGATGTGAATATGCCCGGCATGGGCGGCATTGAAACGCTGCGCCGCATTCGCGCCTTTGCCCCCCGGCTGCCCATCCTGATACTCACCGTGCGCGATCGGGAAGAGGAAAAGGTGCTGGCGCTGGACCTGGGCGCGGACGATTATGTGACCAAACCCTTCAGCACACGGGAACTGATTGCGCGCATCCGCGCGGCCATCCGCCGCATCCGGGCCCCGCTTCGCGCCGAGGACGCGCCCATCGAGATCGGGGAGATACGCCTGGAGCCGGTAAAGCGAAAGGTGAAAAAGCGCGGCCAGCCGGTGCACCTGACGCGCAAGGAATTCGATATTCTGCACTGCCTGATGAGCCGCGCCGGCCGGGTGGTGACCTACGCCAAACTGCTAACCGCGGTGTGGGGCGCGGACTACCGCGAAGAGGTCGAGTACCTGCGCACCTTTGTCCGCCAGTTGCGTAAAAAGATTGAAGACGATCCCTCCAATCCACGCTACCTGCTGACGGATGTGTATGTGGGATACCGCTTTGCGGATGCGCAGATGTTCCATGACGCGGCCGCGGGCGGCGCGCCCCAGGCGAGCGAGCCGGAAGCGGCGTCTTAAAACATTTTCCTAATCCGGGTTGAAGAAGGCCTGAGTTCGCTACTCGTCGTAGTGCAGCAGGCTGAAGACGTCGTACTCCTTGAAGCGCTCGCGGCCCTTCAGGAAGTCAAGTTCGACGGCAAAGGCCAGGCCGGCGATCTCTCCGCCCAACTGCTTGACCAGCTTGACGGTGGCCTCCATGGTGCCTCCGGTGGCCAGCAGGTCGTCCACCAGCACCACGCGCTGGCGGGGCGCGATGGCGTCCATGTGAATCTCCAGGGTGTCGGAGCCGTACTCCAGTTCATAGGTCACGCGGGCCACGGGAGCGGGCAGTTTGCGCGGCTTGCGCACGGGCACGAAACCGGCGTTCAGCCGGTAAGCCAGAGCCGGCCCAAAGATGAATCCCCGCGCCTCAATGCCCAGCACCAGGTCAATCTTGCTGGCAATGTAGTGGGCCGCCAGCGCGTCAATCAGTTGCGCAAAGCCGGTCTTGTCCTTGAGCAGCGTGGTGATGTCGTAGAAGAGAATTCCCGGCTTGGGGAAATCGGGCACCGTGCGCACCAGCGCTTTCAGGACTTCAACGTTGACGGGCTCGGTGAGGTTGGTTTCTTCGGGCATTTCCTGGTTCCCTCCTGAATGAGGATTGGATGAATTTGCGGGAAGGGAACAGGCGGGGATGCGGCTCGGCTTCCTTACAGATTATAGAGGAACAGAGATCAGAGAACAGGCCGTCTGCGGATGGGGTTGGGGCTGTGCTATCCCACCCATGCGCCAGAAAAAAGGCGCAAGGATGGGGCACGGTGCCTTTTGGGGTGAACCCCTTGGTTGAGACAGTTTGCGAGTGCCCCACTTGCCGTTCGCTGGATTATTCTGC
>JBEKNO010000279.1:0-3116 GCA_049522735.1 Occallatibacter sp. | reverse complement strand
CAATCTTCATAGAAGGCTTCTCCTTGGCTCGCGGTCTCTGGTCCTCAAATCCAAAAACCACTGCACCATCGTAGAAGCCTTCGTCCTTATCCCATCAAGGTCTCGCCCACTGAGACCTGGGAGACCGCAGCCTCTCAATCCGGATATTTCACCGAACACCCTTAGGACCGGGTATTTCGCCTTTCTCCGCTACAATGCTGTGAGATAGCATCCTGACCATTAAAACCGCCGCGGCGGACGGCAAGAGCCTGCCCTGAACGCAGCCGAAGGAAGATGGGCGCCACGCAGTTTTTTTAGACGATCGGAGTTTGCTAATCATGTCAAAGAAATCGCGACAGCGCAAATCCCAGGGCAAGCGCCCGCCAGAGGCGCCGGCTGGGAAAACCGTTGCCATTGCTCCCGCAACCCATAAGCCGTGGGAAATCGCAGCTGTCTGCGTCGTCCTGGCAGTGGCTACCGTCGTTGCCTTCCGGGGGGTGCGGAGCAACGCTTTCCTTACTTACGACGATAACTACTATGTGCTGGAGAACCGGCAGGTGCAGCAGGGACTGACCATGCAGAGCATCGCATGGGCATTTACAACCTTCGAGCAGTCAAACTGGCACCCCCTGACGTGGATTACCCACATGGTGGACTGGAATTTATATGGCAGAAATCCCGCCGGCCACCATATGACCAACGTGTGTTTGCATGCCGCCAATGCAATCCTGCTTTTCCTTTTGCTTTTGTACATGACCGGTTACCTGGGGCGTGCCGCAATGGTGGCATTCCTCTTCGCGCTGCACCCGGCGCATGTTGAATCCGTCGCCTGGGTTGCAGAACGCAAGGATGTTCTATGCGCGTTTTTCTGGTTCGCCACGTTGCTTGCTTATGCATGGTATGTGCGCAGGTCATCCTGGAAACGGTATGCATTGGTGGCCTGCTGCTTTGCCTGCGGCCTGTTGTCGAAACCCATGGCCGTTACGCTGCCGCTTACCCTGCTGTTGCTTGATTACTGGCCGTTGCGCAGAATTACATTCGCGCCGGAAACGCGCGCGCATTGGTTCTCATCTCTTTGGAAGTTATGCGTTGAGAAATGGCTGTTTTTCCTGATGGCGGCTATCTCAAGCGTTATCACCTTTATTGCGCAGCGGGCCGGCGGCGCTGTGGGTTCGCTTGAATCCTTGCCCCTGTGGGAGAGACTCTGCAACGCGGCCATCAGTTACTGCCGCTACGTGCGCATCATGTTCTGGCCTAATCCGCTCAGGGCTTATTATTACTACAATTCAGATCACATCAGTGCTACAGCGGCGGTGTTATCGGCCCTTGCGCTCATCCTGGTAACTGCTATCTGCTGGCATTATCGGGGAAAAAGACCTTATTGCCTTATCGGCTGGCTGTGGTTCCTGGGAACCCTGGTGCCGGTGATCGGCATTGTGCAGGTTGGAGAACAGGCCATGGCCGAGCGTTATACATACATTCCCTTTATCGGCCTTTTTGCCGCCGTTGTCTGGCTGGTGGGCGATGCCGTTGCTAACTCCCCGAAGATCATGGTTGTAACTCAACTGCTTGCGGTCGCGGTTATTGCGGCGTGTGCCGTAAAGACCGATGCGCAGGTCAAGGTGTGGAAAGATACGGTGACGCTGTTCAGCCACATACTGGAGGTTGACCCGCGCGGGGAAGTTCCCAACTTAAGCCTGGGCGTTTCGTATGTGAGGCAAGGAAAGATTGCCGATGCGCAGCCATATCTGGAACGCGCGCTGATCTATCATCCTACCGGGACGCTGTCTCTTGCTTATTCCGCCTTATGCATGATTCGCACCACGATGCAAACCCATGATGCGCATAATATGCCGCTTGCTGAGCAACGCCTGAAACTGGCATTGAGTATTTCTCCTAACGACCCCGATGCCTTGTCCGATATGGCGCTATGGGCTTCTCTGATGGGCAGGCCGAAGGATGAGGAGTTATACAGCAGAAGAGCGATCGCCTCGCACCCGGATTTCATATTGGCCTGGCTTTATCTTGCTGAATCTCTGCTGGCTCAAGGCAGGCTGAACGAGGCGGCTGAGGCGGACCGCCATGAGCTGGCCATCGATCCGGATAACGTAGATGCGCTTAATAGTTTAGGCACTATTTTTGACAAGCAGGGATTGAAGCAGGAAGCGCTGAAGGAATTGCGGCTTTCTTTGGCCAGCAAACCAGATCAGTTCGTGGCTCATTCCAGGATCGGCAGGATCCTTTTGGAGAATCATCAGCTCCCCGAAGCGGTAGGGGAGTTTGCCCAGGCGCTGCAGTACGACCCTGCAAACCCTAATTTGCATGATGACCTCGGCGTGGCCCTGTTTCAAATGGGGGATTATGAAAAGGCGGCCGAGCAGTTCAGCGAAGCGGTGCGAATCGATCCGGCCTTTGCCGGCGCCAGGCAAAATCTCGAAGTTGCTCAATCCCAGATGAAAAACAAAAACGGAAAGAAATGAATGATGCCAGGCCGGTGGCCCGCGTCTGAGAAAACTAAACCGGGTGCCCCTCGATAAGGACGAAGGCTTTGTCAAGCGCACACTCCTCCCGGGCGGTGCGCCAGCACCGCTTCTTTTGCCAGCTTGGTTTGAGGACCAGAGCCTTTGCGAGTCAAGGTCTCGCCGCCGCGGCGGAGAGACCTGGGAAATCTCAAAAGCCGATGTGCGTCCCAGTCAACGCGCCTGAGTAGCAGTCGACTTCGCCAGCCTCGCCAAAGCATCGGTCACGATGCCCGGAGTCAGCACCTCTGGAAGGAGCCGTGGGCTGGTTTCGCCTGGAGCGTAGAGGGCGTAAGCTGGAACTCCGCTGCGGCCCAACCCCGCCAAGGCCTGGGTAATGGCCTTATCGTGGCGGGTCCAGTCGGCGCGCAGCAGGGCTACGTTGGCGGCCTGGAAGACCTGCTGCACGGCGGGCTGACTGAGGGCCACGCGCTCATTCACCTGGCAGGTCAGGCACCAGCTGGCGGTAAAGTCCACAAAGACCGGCCGCCCCTGCGCCTGATAGCGGCTCACCGCCTCCGCCGACCACGGCTCCCAGGCACTGCGTGCGGCGGAGTTTCGGTCTGCCGTCCCAGGCTGGTCCACTTGAGCCCCAGCCTCCGCAAACCATCGGGGAGC
>JBEKNO010000278.1:0-3169 GCA_049522735.1 Occallatibacter sp. | reverse complement strand
CGCAGCTTGGCTTCCATTGCCGCGGGATCGAAGTCGCCGCTGACGCCCACAATCAGCCTGCCGCCGATGGTGCGGTCGTGCCAGACCTCGAGATCGTCCACAGTGACCGCGCCGATGGTGGCCAGTTCCGGCTGGCGGGTATAGGGGCTGTTGACTCCGTAAACCAGCTTGGCCGATTCGCGGCCCGCGATCTCCTCTTCGTCGTCATTGCGCCGCACGATGATGGTGGCATCATGCTGCTGCGCCAGTTCGAGCTTCTCCGCGCGGAACTTGGGGTGCAGCAGCAGCTCCAAAGCCAGCGAAAAAACCTGGTCGGCATCGCCCGTGAGCGAATCCCACTCCATCGAGGTGGAGTCTTCGTCGCCCACGGTCTCAATGTGGGCCGCCTTGGCTTCCAGCAGATCGTCCAGAGCGTCGCCGTCCAGTTTGGCTGTGCCGCTGGTGCGCCACGCCTGTCCATAGAGACTTATGAAACCCGCCTTGGCCGGATCCTCTTCGCGCGAGCCGCCCGGAATGAGCACCGATCCGGAGACGAACGGCAGCTCGTGATCCTCCTGCAGGAAGAGGACGATCCCGTTTTTGAGCTCGATGCGCGTGGGCTGGTGGGGTTTGAACTCGTGCAGCTTGGGGATGGGAATTTTTTCCCAGGGCTTGTTTTGCTGGGCAGGGAGGGCGATGGGGGCAAGCGCGGCGGCAAAGATGACGCCGGCAAGGAAGGCTGATCGAGAACTAAGAGAAGTGATCCATCCATCTGTTTTGAAAGGGCACGGCTTTAGCCGTGCCGCTAGATGGGGAAAAGATAGATTGGGCTTTAGCCCCTGAGGGAAAGCATTCTCAACCACGTGCATTCCCTCGGCGGCTAAAGCCGCAATCCATGTGGGGCGTTCTACGGCACGGCTAAAGCCGTGCCCTTTCAAAACCGCGAGTCTTTGGAAGTATTGCGCCAGGCTCGTCATTGCGCGCCTCCATCTTTTTTAGCCGTAGTGGCGGGAGCCTCTGTCTCAATCCAGGCCTCGGTGCGGTTGCTGGAGACAAACACCTGGTTGGCCACGCGACGAATATCGGCCTTGGTCACCTTGTCCACGCGGTCCAGTTGCAGGAAGAGCTGGCGCCAGTCGCCGTAGCGGGTCTGGTACTCGGCCAGGTCGTTGGCCAGCCCCTGGTTGTCCGCCAGGCCGCGCAGCAGGTCGGCGCGGGTGCGGGTCTTGAACATTTGCAGCTCCGCGTCGGTCACGTCTGCGGTCTTGAGCTTCTCAATCTCTTTATGGATGGCGTCGCGCATCTCCGCTGGCGTGTGTCCCGGCAGGGGAACTCCAATGAAGACAAACAGGCTGGGGTATTTGTCCCCCGGATAGGGACTAAAGCCTCCAGACTCGGCGGCAATTTGTTGGTCGCGCACCAGGCTGCGATAGAGCCGGGAGACCCGGCCGTTGGACATGATGTCGCTGATGGCGTCATAGACCGCGTCGTCGGGGTCGCGGTAGCTTGGCCGGTGGTAGCCCTCAAGGTAGATGGGCTGGGTGGCCTCGCCAATGGCCACCGTCTTCTCCGCAAACTGCTTGGGTTCCACGGTGGTCATCTCCTCAGGCTTGGGTCCGGCGGGAACGCGGCTGAAATATTTTTCCAGCATGGGCAGCGCGTCTGCTGCTTTGACGTCGCCCACCACGGCCACCACGATGTTCGAGCCCACGTAATACTTTTTGTGGAATTCCATGGCCTCGGTGGCGTTGATCTGGCTTACCTCGCTGGGCCAGCCGATGCCGCTGCGGCCGTAGTTGTGGGCCACGTAAGCTGTGGCCACGAACTGCTCGAAGAGCCGGCCCTCGGGATTGGAGTCGGTGCGCATGCGCCGCTCTTCAATCACCACGTCGCGCTCCTTGTAGAATTCGCGCGGCACCGTATCGGCCAGGCGGCTGCTCTCGAGGTACGCCCAAAGCTCCAACCGGTTCTCCGGCATGGACCAGAAGAACATGGTGTCGTCGAGCCCAGTCTCGGCGTTCAGGCCCTCGGCCCCGTTGCGCTCCGCCACGTCGGTGAACTGGTTGGGGATGACGAAACGGTGCGCCTCGTCCTGGGCGTCTTTGAATTTTTGTTTTAGCTCGGCCAGCTTCTGCGGATCGCGGCCCACGGTCTTCAGGTACTCGGCCTCGTAGGCGTAGTTGGCCGCCTCCACCTTGGCCAGCGCAACTTTCTCGGCCGCGTAATCCGTGGCGCCGATCTGGCTGGTTCCCTTGAAGGCCAGGTGCTCGAACATGTGCGCCAGCCCGCTCTCGCCCGAGGGGTCGTTCACGTCGCCGGCGTCGATAAAAGTGGAATAGCTGAAGACCGGCGCTTCAGGCCGCTCGCATACGATCAGGGTGAGCCCGTTGGGCAGCATCCTGGTGGTCGTCCGCTGCTCGAAACTCTTGAGATCCTGAGCCGGCGCGGCGGCGAAAGCCATTGCCGCCAGCGTCAGGACCAAAAAGCTCTTCCAAAACCAGAAAGAAATTCTGCTTTGCATCCAATCTCCTTGTTCGGAAGGCGCAAGAGCACGCCCCCGTACTCTTCCAAGCTAGTGCCCTCAACCGGAGAGGGTCAAACCGGCGGTCCGCCGATGGGGCCCGGGTCAGTCTCGGATGGGTTCGTCCGTCGCCGGCAATCGGCGCCAATCGTCAGCGCAATAGGGGCGTTGATCGATTCCTGATGCCATCCTGATGCCTTCGTTAGTACCATGTAGACACCATGCAGCGGGAGCAGAAAAATCGCCGGCGCCTCACCCCGCTCTGGAGGGCGGTGATCGAGGTTGTGTTTATCGTCTTTCTGTTTTATTCCAATCTATTGATGGGAGAATTTACCGTTTCCCGTGGGCACGGAAAGAGTATGGCGTTCGCCTTCATCGACATATTTACAGGAACGAATTTCGTTATCGCGCTGATCTGCTCGCTGATCGGGTATGGGGTCTTTGAGTATCTGCGCAAGAAGCTGTAGTGCCGGCCTCCATTCCTGGTAGTGGGTCAGTTTGAAGGGTACGGGCTTTACAAACTGCGGAAAAACGCAGGTTTTGTGTCAGGGCATGACTTCACAGGCTGCGGAAAAACTCCTGATTTGCACCTGATTTCGTTCTGGCGGCGGATTTTTCGCCGTTTTCGGCCCGTTTTTGCCGCGGTTTCCTCGTTTCGTTTTGCCCCTG
>JBEKNO010000277.1:0-3238 GCA_049522735.1 Occallatibacter sp. | reverse complement strand
ATCACTTTTTCCCAGTTATCGCAGTGTTTTCAATAGCTTCTGAGATAATTATACCAGCCAGCTACGATCTATGTTATTGATTCTTATGGCAATTAATCAGATTTTCAGACACGACTAAGTATAGGAAAAGCGTCTGAACAGGGCTCTGGGAGTGACTCCAGCGCCCGCGGTGCGGCCAGAACCCTACCCATATTGATTTTCCAGGTTTGATGGGGCGGATCAGTTTTGCGAGGTCTTGGCCTGCGCGGCCGCCCGCTTCGCTTCAGCCTCTCGCGCCAGCACGCGGCGGTTGAACTCGTGAATCACCCGCGCCACATAGGCCCTGGTCTCGTGGTAGGGGGGGATGCCGTGGTACTTGGCAACCGCCTCCGGGCCGGCGTTGTAGGCGGCCAGCGCCAATGCCAGGTTGTCGTGGAAGCGGGTGAGCAGCGCATCCAGATAGGCCGAGCCGCCGCGCACATTCTGCCGGGGCTCAAAGCTGTCTTGCACGCCCAATTCGTTGGCTGTTCCCGGCATCAACTGCATCAGCCCGCGGGCGCCGGCGCGGCTTACGGCGCGGGCATTGCCGCCGCTCTCGGCCTTCACCAGGCTGACCAGCAGGTCCACGTCCAGGTTGTGTTCATGGCCAAATTTGACCAGCATCTCGTTCAGGTCCGCCGGGGTGAGCCTGGCATCCCGATTGGTTGCCGTTGAGGCTTTGGGCGGCTTTTCCGCGGAGGCTGACGGCGGGGCTGGGGGCGGATCGGGAACCTGATCGAACTCCGCGATCTCCCGCGGCGCGAATTCGATGTAGTTATCCTCGCCGGCGCTCAGATAGAGCCGGACGCGGCCTTCCACCTGGGCATGATGGTTGCAGAGCATCTCAAATCCGTTGCGCAGGGTCACGCGCTCGGCCGCCCAGGCCGCCGGAGCAAGGGCTGCCAGAACCGCCGCCGTAATGAAGAGATTTCCGCGCATTCCCGATTGCACTTCCCAAATCCTAATTTTGCGATCACACTTTGGCTGCAGAAAGCCTGCCCAGCCTGGCCACCTGAGCTTCCAGGACTACGGCTACGCCGTCCTGGTCGTTGGGCGGGGCCTGCTTCCAGCCGCGCATCCTGGCCATGGCGAGCAACTCGCCGGCCGCATTGCCCATCATCACGCCCTGGCCCGCCCACTCCAGCATATCCACATCGTTCCAGTTGTCGCCAATGGCCATGGTCTCCATGCGGCGAACGCCCAGCCGGGCAGCCAGTCTTTCCAGCGCCCATCCTTTTGAAACTCCCGGCGGCATCAGGTCCAGAATCGCCAGGTCGCGCGCCGGGTACTCTGTGCGGACGCACTCGCAACGGCCGGCCCACCGGCTGGCTTTGAGCGCCGTCTCGGCCTCTCTCATTCTGCTCAGACTCCCGGCCACCATGCCCTGAATGGGATCCTCGCCGTCTCTAAGCGCCAGCTCCAGCGGCTTGATCACCTCGATGGCGTTGCGGTTGGACTCGATCCACAGGGCGATTCGTCCGTGCACCTGCTCCAGGTCTTCCAGAACCAGTTCGCCGCGTTCCGGCTTATCGAAGGTGAAAACCATGGCGCCGAACGGCCGGAGCAGCCCGCAAAGCCCGCGCGCCACTTCAGCCTCCAGATGGCAGTGGTCGATCGGCTCGCCGCCCAGGGTTCGAATCACTGCACCATTGGACGTGATCAGGGGCGTATCCGTTCGCAAGCCCAGCCCTTCGAGCAGCGGCGCCGTATAGGCTATGCGCCGCCCGGTGGCGATGGCCAGCGTGATACCTGCCTTCTGCGCCGCCTTGAGCGCCCGTTTCGTGCGCGGGCTTATCTCCCGCGCCAGGGCCGGCAGCAGCGTTCCATCCATGTCAATTGCCACCAGGCGAACCGGAGGGTGCATAGGTTCAGTGTAGAGGGCGGGGCGATGCCGCGATCGAGTAGCAATTCCGCGGCCGAAAACGAAAAACTGTCAGGTATGTGCCCGGTCTGAAATGTCAGGGAAGTGCCCGGCTGTTCACCTGGCGGGCTCTGGGAGCGCCGGTTGCTTCTCCACTCATCAATTGTGCGCCGCGGGAGGATTATTCTCTGCAAGGAAGGTTGCGGGAACTATGGGGAAATTCGCCTCCCGGAGATGGAGGGCCAATCCGGTAGTCTTTTTGGTATGGAGAGAGTTTGCAGCCAATGCCACGCCGTGGTCAAACTGGAGAATGCAGCCGACTGGTGTCCCGCCTGCGGTGGAGCATTGATTGAGCGGGCAACAGTGCCCGCGCTCGACCAGCCCACCGGCCCGCCGCCGGAGGTCGATCATCGCGGCATCGTCCTGCCCCGGCGTCACGCAGTGGGCGGGATTATTACTCCGCAGTGAGTTTTCAGGGCAGGGAATCAAGGATTTGTATCGAGTCCGACCGCTTCGGCCAGGCGCGCTTGCCGCTCGTCGAAGGTCCAGAAGCGCTCGGCCTTCAACTCCAGCGCGCAGGCGACGTGGAGCGAGTCCAACGTGCGGATGCCGAGAGTGGGACCATACCGTCGGGCCAGGTCGATGCAGGTATCCCAGGCCGCTCGCGGAAGTTCGACTAGGTTCCAGACGCCTTGGGTGCAATCTTGCTCGAAGTCGATCCAGGCAAGCTGGGCTTCAGCCGCAGAAACGCGAGCCCGAAAAACCTTTAGGTAAAATGTATGCGCCAGTTCGACCCGGTTGAAAGGGGTCAACCAGACAAATGGGCCCGGACCCATTCGGCGATGCGCCTCGGGTGAATGCACATCAATTCCGTAGAGAGGCGCGACGAAACTGCTGTCCGCATAGATTGTCAATAGCGGCTGTTCCTCTCCTCAATCAGATCGTCCACCCAAGGCAAGACACGATCCCCGAAGATCTTTCTGGCACGCGCCTCGAAATCCGGCCACTCGACGGGCTTGGCTTTCGGCGTTTCCGGCACAATGCGAGCTACAACGCAATTGCGCTTGCGAAGTTCGACGACCTCACCGGCTTCCAGCCAGGCCAGCAATTGGCGGGTATCGCGGAGTTGGCGAAGGTTTACGCTTGGCATGAGTTCAATGTGGCACAAAATGTGACACATTGTCAATAGATCACTTGCCCGATACACCGGCTTGCTCCCGCCTCATTCGCGCATTAATTCAGTTGATCCTGAAAAAGGCTATTTCAAGCGGACTGCATGGTCGTCAGCGCGCCGATGAAGCCCGATGGGGATAGAAACCGGCTCAGGATGGCGTAGATTTCGCGCATACAGCGGCGAGG
>JBEKNO010000276.1:0-3249 GCA_049522735.1 Occallatibacter sp. | reverse complement strand
CCGGCGCTGGCTCCCGATTCTGCTGCTTATAATTTCAAATCGAAAAATGAGAGCTATCAGTCATCTCTTCTAATATGTGATGGTTACAACGAATGATCCGATTTTAGCCGGACACTAGAGTCACTGGATCGAGTGCTCCTCGAATAAAGATCACTGTGAAAAACGAAGATATGAGCAATATTAGAAAAACCCCAATTCCTGCTGACGCGTGGGGAAGACGCGGAGCCTTTGAGGTCACCATTCCCCGCGGGTGAGAAAGGCGTGCCCAGTTAGCAGCCAAGAGAACGACAAAGTGAACCGATAGCCCAACATATGCAGGGCATAAGAAAAAGTACTCAATTAGATTTGAGGCGTCGTGCAAAAAATAGAGTCTAGTTTGGTCAGTCCCGAACGCCTTCCCAATCAAAAGACTCCAGATCAGGATTACAACGAAGCAAAACACAAAAGCGAGTCTCAAACCCCACCAAAAACCTGCGTGAGTCGCCCTGCTTCTTGTCGGGTAATGGAATGTTGTGGGAACGCCGGGAGCAAGACGATATGGGAATGACAATATCCATCCTGACAAGAGACGCAAAACGGCAAAGCGCTGTACTATATCCGATGCGTGGGAAAGCAGACCCAATACGCGGGAAAGAAGATTGAGCGTTGGGTCAAATGGTCGAAGAGCGGAAGTCTTATGAGTCATAGTGCCTCGTACATGACCGCATCTAACCAGAAGCGCTAACCTACAACTCCTCAGTGCAGCTTAGGATGCCGGGTGCCCCATCCTTTGCTTTTTTCCAGCAAAGGGTGGGAGACCACTAACCTCAATCAGTCGGTGCCGAGTACCCCGCATTGAGCAGCCGTCTTACCGGGTGAAGACCACAAACTGCCGTCCGCAGTAGAGCCTGTATCCGCCGCCGGGATTGGGCGTCACTTCAAGCGGCATGGGCCGCTTGATCTCCGCGTCCGTGCCGGCCTTTGGCATCATCACGCTGCGGCCGTTCAGATCCTCAATCTCCAGCATGTTTGCCGAGAACGCGATGGCATACTCTCCCCGCGGAAGCACCTTCCCGTCCATTTTGAGGGGAACGCCGGTCTTCAGGTAGGCCTGGAACATCGCGGCCCCTTCGGCCGAGCTCCAACCGGCGCGATCCGTCAGCCCGGCGAGCACGCGGAGTCCATCGGCAAACTGCACGCCCGCTGTGTTCCGCATCTGAATCGGTACGGCCTGGCCGTGATAGCGTACCGTCGCCGGCAGGAGTTTCTGCGCGCTGGCCGCGGCCAGCACCGTCTCGCTGCCGCGTTGCGCCGCCATCTGCCCTGGAATTGCCAATGCCGCCCATGCCAGAGCGCACACCGCACTTGCAGCCACACCATGCAACCTCATTGTCTTTCCCCCTTCTTTGCCGCGCCAGGAGTATACCGCCGCCGGCGCGCAGTGCGAAAGGTCTGATTGAAAAGGCGGTAAATCGCACTGCCGGGCGCCTCACCCTTCGTTTGTTTTTTCTACATCGGCCCACAGATTTGGGTGAGAGACCACGAACCCACTACAACCAGAAGATGTGAACAAAAACACTGAAGCCAGCCTCTAGAGGCTGGCTTCGAGTCCGACTTACTAAAGGACAGATGTAGTATTTTCTACATTTGGGCCAAAAATACCCACCAACCGTTGATTTTTGGAGCGGGAGACCGGGATCGAACCGGCGACATTCAGCTTGGGAAGCTGACGTTCTGCCACTGAACTACTCCCGCTGCCATTTTTTAACCAACGTGCTTTAGGCGCCTCGCTCCCAGGGATTTGCCTGGGAGTTCAGAACCATCATACCGCAAGAATGGGCAGCGTAAAGCCAAAGTTCAGATGCAGCCGGCAATCTCATCCTTTGCGGGCTTCGGCCTCCGCCAGCCATCCACGGCGCAGTGTTTCCGCCGGAATATTGGACAGGTAGGGCTTGATGTCGAGAATGGGCGTTCCGTCGAGCATATCCACGCCACGCACGCGCAGCGAGCCGTTTTCGCGGCCCAGCAGTTCGACTACGGTCAGGCCGATGGGGTTGGGACGGCGCGGTGATCGAGTGGTGAATACGCCGTGGGGGCGGTCGTCCGAAGGCGGCGTAACCATCAGATCGAAGCCCTCCAGGTTATCAATGCGGTCGAAGACCCACAGCACGATGAGATGAGAGTAGCCCTCGACGTCAGTCAGCCCCTGTTCGAAGGCGGGCAGGATTTCGAGCGCGCCCTCGGCCATGTGTTTGGCGCCAAGGCCCTTGGGAATCGCGGCCGTATCTTTGAAAGGGCTGCGAACGAATCCAATCGGTTGCGGGGTAAACATCGGCTCCAGTGCCCCCGCTTCCCATACTAAGCCCCTCAAGGTTTGGCGATGCGCTTGTAAGCCGGGGGGTAGCGATTTGGCGGCCCGTACACGGGGTTCCACTCATCGCGAATCTTGCGCAGCGCCTCCAGGTTCAGATCGCCGACCAGGACGCCTTCGCCGGCGCCGAGTTCATCCTGCGTGGCGCCCTCGAAGTCGAAGATGGCGCTGCCGCCGTTGCTGCGGGTCGCGGCGTAGTTCACGCGAACGATGAAGGCGCGGTTTTCCAGGGCGCGGGTCTGGTAGAGGCGCACCAGCAGCGGCCGGGCGAAATCGCTGGTGCAATAGGGATTCAGCACCACCTCGGCTCCGCCCAAAACCAGTTCCAGCGTGGACTCCGGATGCTGGATGTCATAGCAGATCTCGATCCCCAGTTTGACCTTGACGCCGTCGATCGCGACCTCCCAAACCGGGAAGCCGTCGCCGTGATTCACGCCGGAGGCCAGCATCCAGTTCTGCAGATGCACTTTGCTATAGCAGCCGGCGATGTTCCCCTGGGGATCCATCAGGACGGCCGTGTTGAAGAGTTTGCCGGAACGGTTCTCGTCCATGCCGAAGACGATCCAGATTCCCAGCTCTCGCGCAAGAGCGGCAAAGCGGTTGGTGGAGGGTCCTGGAATTGTCTCCGCGGCGGCCAGAATCCTGGCTTGCTCCCGCACCAGTTTGGGATCGTCCAAGGACACTCCCCGGGAGTAAATCTCCTCGCTTACACGGGCGTAACCCTGCACCGCGACTTCCGGCGTGCACATGAGCTTTGCGCCGCGCGCGGCCGCCTGCCGGATCCACTTATCGGCCTGGGCAAGGTTGTACTCCTTGTCGTAGATCCTGCCGTTCATCTGGATCAATCCCACCCGGATCATCTGGCCCGGCGCAGGAGTATCGGCGGCACTCAAGACATT
>JBEKNO010000275.1:0-3309 GCA_049522735.1 Occallatibacter sp. | reverse complement strand
CCGCAAGGAGTGTATTTCCAGTTAGATTCTGAATTTCAAGGACGCTATTCCTTTCTTATATTATCGTGCTTCGGAAGAAAAACAGTCACTTGAAGCTGCTCGTGAAAAGGGCGAATCTGGCGCGAGTTCTGAAGTCGTTGATATGATCCTCGCCACGAAAGCGACAGCACTCTATTTTGAGGAAACTGCGGTGAGGTATTGCCCATCTTTGCCATATCTCAGTGGCTTCGCTAAGAGTTGGCTGGCTCGCACGCTTTTGCTGTCGGATGAGAAGAATGAGGCCGTTGCATTGTTGGAAGAGGCATTGGACACCCTCACCACGGACGAATATCCGCTGGAGAGGTTCGACACTTTGTTAGATTTGACTAGGCTGTTACGCGACTCGGAACGGGATCGTAGCAACAGATACGGCAGAGAGGCGCTTGAGATCAAAGAACGACTCGGAATTACACTATCAAGTTGACTGTCGATACTCTAACGAACGTGCGTTTGCGTGCTTGGTCGAGGAGTGGTTTCCAAGGCTTGCTCGGTGACCGCACTTCGCCAAAATGCCATCCGGAAGCAAATGGGTATGATTCCAAATTTCTGCCGTAGCGATAGCGGTGAATTTCAGGCCTCTGTAGACGAAATCGTAGCGGTCAAAGCATCCTGAAGCAATCCAGAACTACAACTTTCAACGGCATGGCCGCAACTCATTCAATATAAAGCAGTTAAAATCACTCAATTTCAACAAAGGGAAATAATAGGCGAAAACTGGTTCGGGACCAGGGGGTCGGAGGTTCAAATCCTCTCTCCCCGACCATATTTTCAATAGCTTATAGCCGCTCAATCTCGATTAAGAAAGCCACTGTAGACGATTTTGTAGCGGTCAAAGCCTTCAAAATCAATATGTAGATGTACCGTGAGGTTTTCTTCGGCGCACCAGCGGCCCATTCACGTCCTTCGGCGCTTGCGTGACGTGCAGGTCTTTCAGCAACTCATCTGGTTGAATCTGGAAAACATCACAGGCCCGCAATACGGTGGTCAGTGTCACCGGGCGACCGGACTCGACCTGCTGCCAGTGGCGCGTCGAGAAGCCGAAAGTCAACATATCTTCCTGGCTGTAGCTGGATTTTTGCCGCAGCGCCTAAACAGGCTGCGGGGGGGGGGCAATCGAGGGGCGGCCCGTATCCGAGTAGAGCTTCTCCAACTCGGCATCCATCCGCGCCAAGGCGCGATCCACCAACACGCGAATCTGCCGCGCCGGGTGATCGGCCGGTATCCGTTGCGCCAAGGTCAAATAACTGAACATCGCCGTCTGCTGCTGATCGTTTCCACGCATGCTTCGTTGATAAATCAAATCCAGGCAAAAATCCGTGACGGCCAACAGGGTTTTTCCGCAGCCTGTCAAGGCCAGCCTCGTCACGCTTGTGCCTCCGTATGCTCTTTTTTCACAAATATTCGCTCCCATCCCCCTTGACAATGCCGACGCCGTTTTAGATGCTTATTGCACTCAGCGTATCAGTGTCGATTTCGCCGGATGCCTTGCACAAGGATATGGGCTGGGATCTGGCGAAAGTGAACGTGAATGGCGGGGCCATCACGCTGGGCCATCCGATCGGAGCTTCGGGGCGCCGGATTCCGGTGACCTTGCTCCACGAGATGCATTCATACACAAGGAGCCATTTCATGGCAGAAAGTAGCGGTATTGGCAGTACGAGCAACTTCAGCGTGCCGGCGACGGACTCGCTCAGAGGCAGAGTCGCCCTGGTGACGGGCGGATCGCGCGGCATCGGAAGAGCTATCTCCCTGGAACTTGCCCGCTATGGGGCAGCGGTGGCCGTCAACTTTAACAGCAATGTGGCCGCTGCTGAGGCGGTGGCGGCCGACATTCGCGCCATGGGCGGCGAGTGCCTGTTGGTGCAGGGCGATGTGTCTAAAAGAGAGACCGCGCGCAGTGTCGTCGGCAAAATTCTGGAGGCGTGGAAGAGGATCGACATCCTGGTCAACAACGCCGGGATTACGCGCGATCGATCCCTGCGCAAAATGACCGATGAGGACTGGGAAGCGGCAATATCGGTGAATCTGAATGGGACCTATTACTGCACCGCTACCGTAATACCGGTCATGATCGAGCAGAAATACGGGCGCATCATCAATATTGCTTCCATCGTCGGCCAGGCGGGAGCCTTCGGCCAATCCAATTACGCCGCCAGCAAAGGCGGCATCATCGCGTTCACCAAGTGCGTGGCGCTGGAGTTGGCGAAAGACAACATCACCGCCAATGCGATTGCCCCTGGGTATACCGCCACGGAAATGGTAGAAGCGATGCCGCCGGAAGTTCTGGAAAAGATCTGCGCCAAGATACCGCTGCGCCGGCTGGCAAAACCCGAAGAGATCGCCAAGGCGGTTCTCTTTCTGGCCCGGGATGCGGATTACATCACCGGAGCGACGTTGAACATAAACGGCGGGCTGCTGATGTCCTGAGGCCTGCCTGGATTTCGTCGCGGATTTTGGAGCCAGCCATCGAGCTACGGCCAAGCGCGCTAGCTGGCTCCACTTCCCGCCAAGAACCCGATCTGCCCTCTGCCCGGACAAGCCCGAGCTATTTCGTCTGCTGCCGCCCCTCGAGCAGGTGCTCGCGGGCCTCCTCGGCACTCTCGTAAATGCGAGGAGCGACATTGCGCTCGGCCAGCGCGTCTCCGAGTTTCATGCGCGCGAAGCCGCTGGTCGTGTAACGGGTGACGCCCGAGTAGCAATCCTCCATCAGCTTCTTCACCATGTCGGTATACGGCCCCAAAAGCTCGGGAGAGATCGAGAAGTTGTCGTAATTGACGATGGTGTATACCTTGCCGGACGCCTGCTTCAGATGCTCGCGCACCGCCTGGTTGATGTGGCTGATCTGTTCCATGCTGCGCACCGCGTAGCCTTCGAAGTTGACGAAGAACAGATTCTGTTTCGGCTCGTAGGTGAGCCGGCTCTCCAGGGGCAGTTCCAATAAATCGTCGCGCAGACCCATGGGCTTGGGCAGGAACAGGCGCGCGTCCATGAGCCTGGGCTGGTTCACGATGGGCTTGAAATCCATGTGCGCCAGAATGTCCTTTTCGATATCTATTCCCGGGGCCACCTCAATCAGTTCCATGCCTTCCGGCGTGAGGCGGAAGACGCAGCGTTCGGTTACATAAAGCACCGGCTGTCCGCGCTGGCTGGCATATTTGCCGCTGAAGGTGCGATGTTCAACCTCGTGCACAAACTTTCGCGTGCGGCCCTCCGTGAGGATTTGCACTTTGCCGTCTGCGAATCCGAGCTGGAGACTGCCTGCCGTGAAGG
>JBEKNO010000274.1:0-3604 GCA_049522735.1 Occallatibacter sp. | reverse complement strand
ATTGCCGTGCATGACGCGGCGGGCTTCACCAAGCTGGTCGAACAAGCTAAGGCGGCGCTGGCCGCGGAGAAGAAGGCGGCGTAAACAGGAAAGCAAGTCAGCGAAACGGCTCCGAAGTGATGCTTTGGGGTCGTTTTTTGTGCCTGAAATGGCACTTTTTGCGGCTGTTTCTTTGGTGCATACTTATGTGCTATTCGGCGTAAATATTTGATTCCTATTAGGTTGCTGGATCAACGTACCAATAAATTGGCGAAGAAATGGAGAATGCGGGGGGGGGGAGGGGGTACAGACCGGTCACATACCTGACATTTTGAACCGGGGACATACCTGACACTGCACAAGTCCATGGGCGTTTGATTACAACGTCCTGATGGGCTGGAGAGCGAGCAGTGTGATGGACGGGAAGCTGCGCTTTGTCTTTGAGTATGAGCGCGATGAGGAGCCGATGAAGGCTCTGTGCGAGCGGTTTGGGATCAGCCGGGAGACGGGCTATGTGTGGCTGCGTCGTTACCGGCAGAGCGGGCCTGAGGGATTTGTGGCATTGAACCGGGCGCCGCTGCGTCATCCCAACCAGACCCCTGTTTCCATCGAGGAGGCGGTGCTGGGATTGCGCCAGGCGCACATGACGTGGGGACCGCGCAAGCCGCATCGGATTCTGGAGCGGGACCAGCCGGGGCGCGGGTGGCCGGCGACCAGCACGATGGGCGAGATTGTGAAGCGTGCTGGACTGGTTGTGGCGCGCAAGAAGCGTCGCCGTACCGAGCCCTATACGGAGCCTCTGGCGCACGCTGTGGAGTCGAACCGTGTGTGGTGGATCAAGCTGGGCATTGTGCCGGAGCGCATCGAGGCCGGGCATCCGGAGCAGAACGGCCGTCATGAGCGGATGCATCGCACGCTGAAACTGGACCTGCGGCCGGCCGAGGACTGGCGCAGTCAGCAGCGGGAACTGGACCGCTTTCGCCACGATTACAACCAGGCGCGGCCGCACGAGACCCTGGGTATGCAGACACCGGCCTCGGTCTATGAGCCTTCGCCGCGTCCGTACCCGGAACGGCTGCCGGAGGTGGAGTACCCGGAGACGATGCTGGTGCGCACGATCAAGAGCCACGGTCATTTCCGCTGGAAAAAGCATGACGTCTTCCTCAGTGAGGTGCTGTGGGGCGAGCGGGTGGGCCTGCTGCCGGTTGACGATGGGATCTATACCGTCTACTTTGCCCATGTGCCGCTGGCGCTGTTCTACGAGGCCCGGTTTCGCGTTGTGCCACTGAGCAAAAAGGGGGAACCAGCTTCCATGAGTTTTCTTAGGCATGAGCGATCTATCGTCCGGTGGGGGTTTGAAGCCGGGCCGGGAGCGAATCAGGCTGCTGTTCCGCTCCCGCCCTCTCACCGTCTCGATGAGTCGCAGCCGGTTATTCCTTGGCGGGTTGCTCTCCAGCAGAGCCCGCCTCCGCTTCACCAGCCGGTCTCATCTTCACCGCCAGCGGCTGGAACTGTAAACCGCAATTCCGCAGCCGAAAACGAAAAAATGTCAGGTATGTGCCCGGCTGTTCACCGCGGCGGGCCGTTTTTGTTCTTTTGGCTCGTAACGGAGGGCGCCGAGCGCGACCTGGGCGGCGTAGAGCAACTTGCTGCCTTCAATGGCGTCGATAGCGTTGATGACCATGCCTTGAGCGGTACAGGCGATGAAGTCGCGGATATTTTCATAGCCGGAGAGATCGGGCATGGCATTGCAGTAGGCTTTGATAGCGTTGTCCTGGGTGTCGAGATAACCAAGGCGCTTGGTTCGACTGGCTTCGAGCGAGCGCTCGCGGGCCTGGCAGCAGCGCTGAACGGCGGCATTGCGGGCGGGCGGATCAGTAGAGGCTTCGAGGACGGCCGGGTTAGGGGCGGTTTGGTTCATATTGCGATCTCTTGAGAGTATTGTGCGGGAAACGGGGATAATTTTCTGCAAACGCGGGCGTCAAAAGCGCGGGATGCTTTTCGCGGCTTCCTGAAGCTAGAGCGTAAAACACAGCGGCCACAGTCCGGGAGGACTGTGGCCGCCGCGCACATCTCGAAAAGCGAAGCGATGTTACTGGGTGATGGATTTGACGCGGTCACCGGTTTGGAAGTCGGAACCGGAGACGGGGACGCAAACGGCTGAGCCGTCATCCACGTCGGTGGCTTTGATGATGCCGATGGAGCTGGTAAGGCGGCGGATGACGTTGCCGGTGGCCGGATCCTTGATTTCCTTGGTGACGCGGACCACCTCAAGCTGGTCGCCTACCTTGACTCCGGCTCTGGCGCCGACATTGAGGACGATCTGGCCGCCGTCGACGGCGGCTACCAGCCCGTCAATCGTGATGGTGCGCACGGAGACATTGGGAGCATTGGATACGACATCGGCGGTGAGCTTGTCGACGGCTATCTTGACGGCTTCGCCGATGATGGTGTTCTGGAAGTTGCTGCTGCCGAAGTCCACATTACCGCCGCCCCAGCCGTGCCATCCGCCGCCTCCGCCCAGCATCGAGGTGCTGGAGCGCGAGGACTGACCGGCGCCCTCGGCCACGCCCAGGATCTCGCCGGTGTCAACATTGACAATACGGGCGGTGAGGCCCACATTGGCCTTGGTGTTGGAGTGGCCGAAACCGCCCACGCCAAAACCGCCCCAATTGCCTCCTCCACCTCCGATGTTCTGCTTCTTGGTCTCGTTGCCGAACTCCGTGATGCTGCCGACGATGATGGCGTCCACGCCCAGCAGTTTTCCGAGTTTGGCGGCGCTAGTGGGGTCGGCGCGCTGGGAGTTGGAGAAGTTCTGCTCGGCCATGATCTTGTCCAGGGCCTTGCGCTCGATGATGGAGAAGGTTCCGTCCTTGACCAGGCCGGTGACGAGCAGGTCGGTGACGCCCTTGCCTATGTCCACGTCGCTGCCGAAGATGGCGGCGGAGTTACTCATCACGGTGGCGTAGTCGAAGTCGAGAACGGCGATGCGGGGCCGGCGACCAGTAGAGGCGCCCTGGGCGACAGCCACACGGGACACGATTCCGGCCGAGACGGCCAGAAGAATTGCCAGGATGGGGAATGCTTTCTTGAGAGTCATGATTTGTCCTTGGGGGTGAAGAATACCTTCGAAATCAGGTTTCACTGTTTGATTCCGTTCTGTCAAGGTAAATCGGCGGAGAATCGCCTGCCGGTCCGGTGCTCAACCGGGTCCAGCCCAAGGCCGCCTGGGCTGCCCAGGGCAAACGCATCTTAATTACTATCTGTTGATCGCCATCGCGGCCATCCTAAGCGGGGCCAATGGGTGGAACGAGATCGAGGATTATGCTCATTCCAAACACGAGTGGTTCAAGAGTTTTCTGACCCTTCCCAGCGGTATTCCCTCGCACGATACCTTCAATCGAGTCTTCTCGGCGCTCGATCCGGAGGAGTTGGAAAAGGGCTTTGTGGCTTGGGTTTCGTCGATTGCCAGGCTGACCGCGGGCGAGGTGGCGGCCATCGACGGCAAGACGCTGCGGGGCGCTCAGGAACCAAGTAAAAAGGGGCCGGACAAAAAGGCCATCGTGCATATGGTCTCGGCCTGGGCCAACACCAACAGCCTGGTGCTCGGCCAGCGCCGGGTCGA
>JBEKNO010000273.1:0-5050 GCA_049522735.1 Occallatibacter sp. | reverse complement strand
GATGTAGCGTGATTCGCAAAGGCTCTGGTCCTCAAACCAAGCTGGCAAAAAAAGCGGCGCTGGCGCACCGCCCGGGACGAGTGTGCGCTTGACAAAGCCTTCGTCCTTATCGAGGGGCACCCACAAAGGTCCGGGCCTGAAGGCCGCGCAAATATGCTCTCTTTCAGGGGGCTGAAGCCCCCTGCTCCCTCCGGAGTTTCCGCGTGATTTAAATCACATATTCTGGCAGCTATCTCCTTGATTCCATTCTGCAAGGGTATACCCAATGAATTTGGAAGTTTTGCTCTGTGTGCGTAGCGCGGGCATGAAAACTGCTTTAATGATGGATGAGGTAGAGGATGCGGACAGCGATCATCGGGGGCGGCATAGCGGGGCTGGCGGCTGCCTTTGAACTGGAAAAGGCGCGGCGGGCGGGCGCACACGTAGGGTACACGCTGTTTGAGGCGCGAGAGAGGCTGGGCGGTTGCCTGGCGTCGGAGATTGTTGATGGGGCGGTGCTGGAGCGGGGACCGGATTCGTTTTTGAGCGAGAAGCCGGCGGCGGGCGAGTTGTGCCGCGAGCTGGGGCTGGGAGCTGAGCTCATTGCTTCAAACGACGCGCAGCGCAAGACCTATATAGTTGTGCGCAATCGGCTGGTGGCGCTGCCGGATGGGCTGATGTTCCTGGTGCCGACCAAGCTGATTCCGACGGCGCTGACGCGGCTTTTCAGTTTGAGGACTAAAGTGCGGATGGGGATGGAACTGCTGCATCCACCGCGGGCGAGCGGGCTGGCGGACGAGTCCGTTGCCGCGCTGGTGGAGCGGCACTTTGGGGCTGAAGCCGTGGCGCGGCTGGCCGACCCGCTGCTGAGCGGGATTTTTGGCGGGGATGCGGCGCAACTGAGCGCGCGGATGGTGCTGCCGCGGCTGGTGGAGATGGAGAGCGAGTACGGCTCGCTGACCAAAGGAATGCTGGCGGCGCACCGCAAGATGCGCGCCAAGGCCAAGGCTGGAAAGAATGGGGCGGGGTACGGCGATGGACCCGCCGCGGGGAGCGGACGGCCGGCGGCGCGGGCTATTTTTACGGCGCTGCGGGGCGGGATGCAGCAGTTGGTCGATGCACTGAAGGGGCGGATCGATCCGGCCCGGGTGCGCTGTTCGACGCCGGTGAATGGGTTGGAGACGGTGCCGGGGGGCTGGAAGGTCAGGGCCGGCGGGACAACGGAGTTTTACGATGCGGTGATAATGGCCTCGCCTGCCTGGGCCGCGGGCGCGCTGCTGGGCCATGTGGACGCGGCGCTGGGCGAGGAACTGAGCGCGATTCCCTACTCCTCTTCGATTACCGTGAACCTGGTCTACGACGAGGCGAAGCTGGGACGGCTGCCGGATGGATTCGGGTTCCTGGCGCCGGCCGGCGAAGGGCGCGCCATGCTGGCCTGTACCTTTGCCCATCGCAAGTTTCTGGGGCGGACGCCGCCGGGCAAGGCTGTGCTGCGGAGTTTTCTGGGCGGTATGAGAAACGAGGCGCTGCTGGCGGAGACGGACGAGGCGCTGGTGGGAAAGGTGCGCCGGGAGCTGAGGGAGATTCTGGGAGTTGGGGCCGAGCCGGAATATACGCAGGTTTCGCGCTGGCCGCGGGCCATGGCGCAATATGCCGTGGGCCACCAGGAGCGGATTCAGCGGATCGCGGCGCGGGTGGCCGACCTGCCCGGACTGCGGCTGGCGGGGAATGCTTACGACGGCATCGGGATTCCCGACTGCATACGGCTGGGACGGAAGGCGGCGAAGGAGCTGCTGGCGCCGGTAACCGGCCTGGGTGTGCCCGAGGAGCACAAATGACCTAAAATGCAGCGGAGAGGTTTTCGGCATGATTTCCGCTTCGAAATTGCGCCATCGGATTCTTGTGCTCCTGTTCATCCTGGCGGGAGCATTTCTGTTTGCGGGCCGCGTTATGGCCCAGGACGACGAGGCCGGCAAGATGGCCGCCAGCCTGCCGCCGGAGTCGCGCGCGGTGATCGAGCGGCTCGCCAGCCTGCATGCGCTCCCCGACGGCGCGTGGAAGATCCATAGCGGCGATCTGGCCCATGGCGAAGCCGTCAATCTGGACGAGAGTTCCTGGCAGCCCATCGCCGTGCAGGGCAAAGCCGGCAAAGAGGCGGTGTGGTTTCGCCAGACGTATCAAGTTCCAACCACGCTGAACGGCTACGACCTCAGCGGGGCGCGTATCTGGTTTGAGTTTCACGCCCGCGCCAACGGCCCCATACCGGAGATTCTCTACTTCAACGGCCGCCGCGTGGCCATGGGCGACGACCTGGAGCCGGTGGTTCTTTTTGACGATGCCCGGCCCGGCGACAAGGTGACGGTAGCCGTGAAGCTGCTGCACACCGTGGACACCAAGAGCTTTAATGGCGCCACCGCACTGATTCCGGACAGATTTTCGGAACCTTTCCAGAGATGCGAACGTATAACAGGGCAAGAGGGCGATTGCCATGATGCGAAACAGAACGCGTATAGCGACAGGTTTGCTCGCCGGCCTGGCGTTGGCAGCCGGGATTGCGGGATGCAGGGTGCATGTCGACAAGGGCGCCAACGGCGAGGATAAGAATGTCCAAGTGGATACTCCCTTTGGCGGAATTCATGTAAATACCGACCAGACCACGGCCGCGGACCTGGGCCTGCCGGTTTATCCCGGCGCGCAGGCAGTACAGGACGACGACAAGCACAAGTCGGCGGACGTGCACCTGGGCTTTGGCGAGTGGGAGTTGAGGGTGCGGGCGGTTTCCTACGTCACGGCCGATTCGCAGGAAAAGGTAGCCGCTTTTTACAAGAAGGCTCTGGGCCGTTACGGCGACGTGATCACCTGCCAGGCCAATGCTCCCGTGGGCGCCCCGGCCAGAACCTCTGAAGGGCTGACCTGCGCCAACGACAGGAACAATGGGCACGTCGATGTCGATACGGACAATTTCAAGGTAGATACGAACAAATTCAGACCCAAGAACGGCCTGGAGCTGAAGGCCGGTTCCAGGCGCCACCAGCACATCGTGGGCTTCGAGAGTCCCAAGGGCAGCCAGACCCGGTTTGCCCTGGTGGCGCTGGATTTGCCCGCCGACCTGGATCTGGATAAGGATTCGGGAAAGAGCGACTAAACAGGCTGCGGAAAAAGGCCTGCATTTGGCCGAAATGCCCGAAAGGCATACCGCAGGGGCTAAAGCAGTTTGCGGAAAAAGTCCCAAGGGAGTCACTTTTTCTCCACAGGGGTTTGGTTTAAGACAGAAGCATGCGTGGAGAAGACGATAAGCAGTCAGCGATGTACAGTTATGTGACCTTGGCGCAGCGGATACCGGCGGATCATCCGGCCCGGTCGATTCGGGAGATGGTGGATCGGGCTTTGGCGCGGATGGACGCGGAGTTGGAGCAGCTTTACTCAAGCACCGGCCGTCCCTCGATAGCCCCGGAGCGGCTGCTACGGGCCTCGTTGCTGATGGTGCTGTACTCGATCCGATCGGAGCGGCAGCTAATGGAGCAGATGAACTACAACCTGCTGTTTCGGTGGTTCGTGGGACTGGAGATGGATGACCCGGTGTGGGACGTAACGGTGTTTACCAAGAACCGGGAGCGTCTGATCGATGGTCAAGCCAGCCAGCGTTTGCTGGAGTCGGTGTTGGTGGAAGCTGGGGAGCATGACCTGCTGAGTGAGGAGCACTTCACGGTGGATGGGACGCTGATTCAGGCCTGGGCGGCGGCGCGCAGCTTCAAGGAGAAGAGCGATCCGCCCGCGCCGGGAGCCGGTTCCGGCCACAAGGGGACGGTGTTGCTGCGCGACAAGGTGGAATCGACGACCGACCCGGAGGCGCGTTTGTATAAGAAGGCTGCGGCGGACAAGAGTGTTCCCAGTTATCAGGGGCACGCCTTGATGGAGAACCGCAACGGGCTGGTGGTGGCGGCCGAAGCCACACAGGCGGCTAATGTGGCCGAGCGCGAAGCGGCTGTGACCATGCTGGACCGCACCGTGGCGCCGAAGGATAAGCGCAAGCCGGAACAGCAGGTCACGCTGGGAGCCGACACGCTGTACCAGGACGAGAAGTTTATTCAGGATTTGCGCGATCGCGGCGTCGCGCCGCATGTGTCCGAGTACACCCAAGGGGGAAGCAACATGGGCAAGAACAGCCTGACCGCAGAGGAACAAGTTGACCCGCGGCGCTCGATCAGCCAGCGCAAACGCAAGCTGATTGAGCGGGCTCGATCTTCTATCAGTTTGGCGGAACAGGAAAGAAAAAGAAGTAGCCGTCAACGGTAAAGAACACGGACAATTGCGGCCAGGTCAGCCCATGGGGCGATCTGGCCGCTTGCATTGCAAGGATGACGTTTAATCGGTTTAGTGAGAGTTAGTCCCAATAAGAACCGGCCCGCTTTTCGCAATGAAGAGCAGGCCATTTGTTTAGTTTCTGATTAGCTAAGGCGAGTTATGCCTTGGCGGAGGTTAGGGCGCCGAGGTCGGCGTCTGCAACCTTAGAATCTCCGCTTTAGGGCCAGTCTTGCGCGCCGTGGAAGATGCGCGAAATCTCAATCGCGTTCTGCGTGACCTGATAGACGACGATGTAAGGCAAAGGTGCGAAAGTAAGTTCGCGCCGCCCGGCCATGCGGAGGCTGGCCCGTCCTAGATGCGGAGAGTCCTTCAGGCTGGCGCATTTGTCATAGATCGTTCGAGCAACTCGGCGGGCTGCTTCGGGGTTGTCGCGTTCGATCCACTCGCAGATGCGCTCTAAATCTTCGGCTGCGGGGATGGACCAGCGGACCTCCATCAGGGCTTCAAGAACCGTTCAAGGCGCTTGCCCACTTGCTCATGCGTGAGGTACTCGCCGTGCAGCAGCGCGTTCTCGCCACGGTTCACCGCGTCAACGAAGCGGCTTTCCTCATCGAAATACCGCGCCACGACTTGCCGTACCAACTCGTCAGGATTACG
Organism: Occallatibacter sp.; assembly: GCA_049522735.1. Lineage (GTDB taxonomy): Bacteria > Acidobacteriota > Terriglobia > Terriglobales > Acidobacteriaceae > Telmatobacter. Next base: position 109 of record JBEKNO010000273.1, on the reverse strand, counting down.
GCCCTGCTGAGCGGCAGATTGCGCCAGTTTCGCTTCCTGCTCAAGTGTGAAATGTACTTCCATGATGCTCAGAATACGGGAAAACCCGGCGCGTGGCAAGGTTACCATG
>JBEKNO010000272.1:0-3372 GCA_049522735.1 Occallatibacter sp. | reverse complement strand
CTCGACCGCCGCCAGCCGGAATGCCTCACTATATCGAACCCCATTGTTCGCCACGCCATGCTCCTTTCACTGCATAGTGTGGCACTCCCCGCTGTCTCAGTTTTGGGGGGCACTCCAGTTTGCCGTCTACGAATGGGTGCCCCATCTGGGCGCCCTCTGGGCACGGCGTTTTCTGTCGCTAGGGTGGGATACCACAGCAGAATGGCTCACTGCCTCACAAACGCCACCACTTTCGGCCCGATCTGCGCGGCGCACTGCACAGGCGCCAGGTGCCCGCAGCCCGGAATGACCTCCAGCTCCGACTGCGGAACCAGCCGGTGCATCTTCTCGCCCTGGCTCAGCGGGGTAACCCGGTCCTCCGCGCCCCACACAATCAGCACCGGCATCTTGAGCCCAGGCAACAGGTTATCGGTGACGTCGCGGGCGGTGACCATGGTTGCCAGCGCCCTGTGAATTACCCAGGCCTTCTGCCCGGAGATTCTCAGAATATCCCGCGCGATGAACGCCGGAACCGGCAGCGGATGGGGCATCAGCAGCACGTCCAGTTGGTACAGTTCCTGCGGCGTGGTGGGCGTAAACAACTGGATATTCCAGTCGGGCTTCACGTTGAGGCCCGCCGAGTCAAACAGCAGCAGCCGCCTGACCCTTTCAGAATGTTCACTGGCGATGCGCTGCACGATCCAGCCGCCCATCGACCAGCCGCCCAGATCCACCTGCTTCAGCCCCAGCGCATCCATAAAGCCCACCACCGTCGCGGCCTCATCGGGCACGGAATAAGAAAAGTCCGCCGACTCATCGCTGCGTCCATACCCAATCAAATCAGGTATATAGACGCGATAGCCAGCCTTGGCCAGCCAGGGTGCCAGGTTGCGCCAATCCTCGCTGCGCCCGCCCAACCCATGCACCAGCACCACCACCGGCCCATCAGCCGGACCCTCCGCATAGTAGTGGACACGATGGCCCGCAACCCTCACCCAGCGGCTCTCAGAGCCCTCCAGTCTCATGCGCAAATACATCATTCCATTGAAGTAGCTCACCGGCCGCGCCCAGAATCCGAGCCCCGCAACCACCGCCATTACCGCGCCTGCCAGCCACCCCAGTCCAGTCTTCGCTTTCACTCCCCCTCCCGCGTTTCTTTGAGCGCCCTCTGCCAGCCCATCTCCATCACCCGCACCGTCACCGGGTCAAGCCGTAGCGCGCTATGGCTGTTCCACTCCGCCCTTTCCACCCAACGCACGGCATCCGCATCGGACGCCGCCTGCAAGTCGCCGCTCACCACGCGGCACAGGTAGTCCGCGATCACGTAGTGGTAGCGGACGCACTCGCCATCCCGAACAATGCGGTCCACAAGTTCAATCAATTCAATTACTTCCACCGTCAGCCCGGTCTCTTCACTCACCTCGCGGACCACCCCGGCCAGGAGCGGTTCGCCCACTTCCAGCAGCCCGCCCGGAAGCGTCCAATGGCCCAGCAGCGGCTCGCTTCCCCGCCGCACCAGCAGCACCCGGCCCTCCTCCACAATCACCGCGCCCACTGCCACCAGCGGCGCATCCGGAAACTCTCTCTGCATAACCCTCCACCAAAGCCAAACATCTCTTATAAGAGTGCTCGTATCTCACTTTCGCATATATTTCCGTGCCCCATCGGGGCGCCCTCTGGGCCCGCTTTTTTTCTGGCAAAAGGGCGGGAAACCTAAAACCTTGACCGGACCAGGATCGCGAGGAGCAGCCTCTGGCCGGCACACTCGCAACGTTCGCGGCGGATTATCATCGAATACAACCAGGAGACCAGAATGCCGGAATTCAAGCTGCAAATCGATGGAATGCACTGCGGCTCCTGTATCCGTCGCGTCAGCCAGGTTCTGGCCTCCGCCGAAGGGGTCCAGGTCCAGGAGGTGCGCCTGGGCGCGGCGCGTCTGAGCACCAATCTCGTCCCTCCGCCCGTCGAGCCCGCCATTGCCGCCCTCGCCAAGGCCGGCTACTCCGCGCGACTGGAACCATAAGTGTCCACATCCGCAACGGAATCGCTCACGCTCCCAGTTCTGGGCATGACCTGCGCCTCCTGCCAGCATCATGTGGAAGAAGCGCTGTGCTCCACCGCCGGAGTTCAATCCGCGCGCGTCGATTTGATCTCCAATCGCGCCAGCGTGGTCTTCGATCCGGCTGTCGCCGCACCCGAAACTCTGATCGCCGCCATTCGCGCCGCCGGTTACGACGCCGTTCTTCCCCGCCCCGATACTTCTTCAGAAATCTCGTCGAAGGCAGAAGCTGCGGGTTCCAAACGGAGGGCCTATGCCGCGCTGATCGCCGGCGCGGCGGCCATGCTGCTGGCCATGCCTGTGGGAACAGAAATGGGCCCGCTGGACCACGCCCTGATGCGCCTTCTGCCCTGGCTTTATGCGCTGCCGCCGGACCGGTTGCGCTGGTCTCTGCTGGTTCTCACGGCGGTCATCATGGCCTGGGCCGGGCGCGGCATCTACTTGAGCGCCATCCGCGCCCTGCGCCACGGAAACACCAACATGAACACCCTGGTGAGCCTGGGGACGGGCGTGGCCTTTGCTTATTCCGCTTTCGCCACCATCTGGCCCGCGCCCGGCCGCCAGGTCTACTTTGACGCGGTCCTGCTGATTCTCGGATTTCTATTACTGGGTAAAAGCCTGGAAAGCCGCGCCAAGCGCCGCGCCCTGGCCGCGCTCGACTCGCTCTCCCGCCTGCGCCCCGTCACTGCCCGCCGCATCTGCGACGGCCATGTATCCGTTGTGCCTCTCGAAAAGATCCAACCCGGCGACAGCCTCCTGGTCCTGCCCGGCGAGCGCTTCCCGGTGGACGCAACGATTATCGAAGGGCGCACCACCGTGGACGAGTCGATGCTCACCGGCGAACCCACGCCGCTGCCGCGCGAGCCCGGTGGCCGCGTGCTGGCCGGCTCGCTCAACTACGACGGAGCCGTCACTTGCCGGGCCGAATCGCTCGGCGAGGCTACGGTGCTGGCGCAGATCACCCGCATGGTCCAGCAGGCGCAGTCCTCGCGCGCGCCCATGGAGCGCCTGGCCGACCGCGCCAGTTCCATCTTTGTCCCCATTGTGCTGGCTCTGGCGCTGCTCACGTTTGCCGTCTGGCTCGCCGCCGCGCACTCGCTCCCATTGGCACTGGCCAATACCGTCGCCGTCCTGGTGGTCGCCTGCCCCTGCGCCATGGGGCTGGCCGTGCCCGCCGCGCTCACCGTGGCCGTGGGCCGCGGCGCGCAGCTTGGCGTTCTGTTCAAAGGCGGCGAGGCGCTGGAGCGCCTGGCTCACCTGGAAGTCATCGTGCTGGACAAGACCGGCACGCTCACCGTGGGCCGGCCGGTGCTGGCTGCGGTTCATTCGCTGGA
>JBEKNO010000271.1:0-3372 GCA_049522735.1 Occallatibacter sp. | reverse complement strand
GTGCTGCCGGCCTACATCGTGACCGAGGATCTGATCGAGTATCACTGGCTCGGCGATCCCACGCCGCGCATCTTCCAACTGGGACTGCCGAACTCCATGTCCTATCAGTACGTCGCGGTAAAGTTCGGCGCGCCGGTGGTGAAGGGCGCCAACTATGCGCACTACCAGGTTCTGGTTGACCGGTAGTTAGCGGAGTTAGCGAGTTAGCGATGAGGCTCCGCGCCACGGAGCCTCATCTGTTAGCAAGTCAGCGGGTTGGCGGTGACCAGGACCGCTGTTTGCGCTTGCAGTGCGGGAAAAGAATAAAGGGAAAGGTGGGGTATGGCATATCTGCAGCCAGCGGATTACCCGAACTATGGATTGCCGGCGGAAACGACGGCGGACTGGATCACGGCCGCCACGGCATTGATCAACAGCTACTGCAGGCGGCCGGACCTGAACGTGATTCAGTACACGGAGCGGTTGCGGCTCACCAGAGGATCGCAGACGGTGCTACTGAGTTATCTGCCGCTGGCGCCGCTGGGAACGGCTGCCACGCCCCTGGTCAGCATTGAGGGCCGGTATGCGAAGCCGCGGCGCGGGGAGATTCTGAACGAGCCGCTGTTTGAGATCGTGTGGGCATTTTCGCTGCCTGGGCAGTGGACGGCCATCGATCCCAACTCCGTGGACTTTGATCCCCATACAGGAGAACTGACCCTGCCGTGGAATGTGCTGGGGCTGTCCTACAACGAGGTAACGGTGACTTACACGGCGGGACTGGCAGCCATCGGCGACGACGTGAAGTCGGCCTGCGCGCAGATTGTGCGCAATGCGCAATCGACGCCGGCGCTGAACGCCAGCAAGACCAAGATCGACACGATGCAGATGCAGTATTTCTCGAGTTCGCTGGTGGACGAAACGGTGCAGGCATGGCTGCGTCCCTACGTGGCGAACAGGCTGGGGTGAGCGATGAGCGATACGGCGCCGCGCAACCCGGTGGGAGCGCCGCGGATGCTGGCCGATGCCCTGTTGCGCAGCATGACAGGAACCACGGCCCTTCTGCGCGTGACGGGCACGAATACGGATACCAGCCAGTCTGAGGTGGGGCTGGTGGCAACGACCTTTGCCGATGTGGTGGTAAGCCCGGTGGTGATGCGCAAGCTGCGGCCCACCTGGCAGAAGGGCGGGGAATCGAAGTGGGAACTGTTTGTATCGGCCACCGGGGTGGAACAGCAGGTAATCGCGCTGGACCTGGCTTCGGCCCAATCCCTCTTCGCCATGACGCTGGCGGTCACGGTGGCGGGGCAGGATTACCTGATTGAGTCGATCGCCTCCAGCGAAGCCTTCGGCCAGGTCTATCTCTACCGGCTGCTGTTGCGGGAGGCGCGGCAACAGGCGGTGTGAGGAAGCTACTAGCTTCCAGCCTCTGGCTCACAAAGCTCCGTGCCCCATCCTTGCGCCTTACCGGGGTTCCTGCGGACAGGTCTTCGTCCGTGGGGTGATCGGGCGCAAGGGTGGGAAACCAATGTACTCAACCGGCCCCGTTCACGAGGAGCTCAACTTCATGCAAAATGCGAAAGACTCGTTTTATATGGCGCTGCGCGCGCGGCTGGCGACAATCAATCAGGAGCGCGCGATCCTGCTGCGGGGAACGGTGCGGCCGGGGATTCTGGTGGAGGAGGCGGAAGCTCCCTTCAGCCAGCTTCCCAATGACGTGTTTGTGCTGCGCTGGCTGGGCCTGGGCGTGGATACCAATCTGGCGTCCACAATGGCGGCCGAGGAGTGCGAGATCCTCTATCAGACCTGCGGAACGCAGAGCTTTGGCGGGCTGGACCGCGGCCGGTCACTGAGCGAGATGGACGAGGAACTGGTGGCGATGCTCCAGCCTTATTTCACGCCCAAGCTGAATTACACGGCGACGCCGCCGGCAGCCATGCTGACGCAGGTGTTTTGGGACGAGGCGGGGTATGGGCCCATCGTGGTGCAGCGGGACCGGTTGAGCCGTTCCGCCAAGGTCATGGTTTACAGCTACCAGGAGCAGGGGGAGTAAATGTCGGCAAATTGGTTTTCCGCTCCCGCGCCGGTGGCAAGGCGGGTGCAAGGGTATTTTGCGCCGGTGAATCGAACCGCGCAGACGCCGGTGATCTTCGATCCGGCGGAGCAGGGCGGGTTCAACCTGGCCGCTCCGCCTGCTCCATGGATCAGCCTGGGTTGGATTCAGGAGTATACGCGCAAACCGGGAAGCAAGACCTCGCCTGTATTGACCGGCATTCCGGCGGCAACACTGGAGCAGGTACGCGAGACGCTTCAGGCGCAGGTGAGCTTGCAGTTCCTGAGCTGGACCAAGTTGACCATGGCGCTGGCCACGGGCTCGCAGCACATGAACCTGCTCGCCGCGGCGAGCGGAGCTGCCCCGGCGGCGGATGGAGCACTGGCGGCCACAGCGGTGATTCCGCAGACCGGATCGACAGCTACATTCGTGGCCCTGGCTTCGGTGGACGCGGCTAAATTTGCGGCCGGCTCGATCATTGCGCTGGATGTGGATTACACCGGGCAGACCGGCTTTGTAGGCACGCCTGTTTCGGGCGCGTATGTGCGGCAGGCGCTGACGGATGTGGACTATATCCGGCGCGTGACCTTCAACGTGGCGTTGGTATCGCAGGTGAATTCCGCCGGCATTACGCTCGCCGAACCGCTGCCGGGGGGTGCCCCGCAGTCAGGCGCCAAGCTGCAGGCAGTCACGGGATTTGTAGACCGTGAAGGCGGAAGTTTCTATCAGGAGTGGTCGGCGCTGTTTGTGATGCAAGGCAGCCAGGGAGAGAGAATTTTCTTCTACTATCCCAGGCTGCAGACCATCACCGGCGCCGAAGAAGCGGTTATACCGCTGGCCGGCAAGAATCAGGGTGGCCAGTCGCGAGTGCTGCTCAAGGGACAGTATCTGGCGCTGCCGGTCACCGATCCACTGGATGGGGAACGCGTGGTGTGTTACCGGAGCTTCCTGCCCGCGCCCAATGTGCTGGTGTAAGTAAGTCAGCGAGTCAGCAAGTTAGCGAGCCAGCGAGTTAGCAAATCAGCGAGTTAGCAAATCAGCGAGTCAGCGAGTCACGATGAAAATTACGATTCAGGGGCAGGACTATACGGCAGCGCTCGATGACGCGCGGCCGTTGACCATCGAGCGCAAGCTGAACCAGCCCTCCATCTGCCAGTTATGGTTAAGCCTGCCGGCTAACGGCAGCCTGGCCATGCCCTCCCGCAACCAGTATCTGGCGGTGACAGGCGATGATGGCACGCTCTACTTCACCGGCTACATCGCGGTAACTCCGCTGCCGGAGTACGCCGGGCTGGCCATCGAAGGCCCGCGCTACCGGATTGCTATTCAGGCCCTGAGCGATG
>JBEKNO010000270.1:0-3388 GCA_049522735.1 Occallatibacter sp. | reverse complement strand
CCTCCGGGCCTAAAGTGTCTGCGTGAGAGCGCTGTTAGCCCCGTTGAGCGGCGGTCTTCTGGTTCAGTTTTCCCGGCTGCGGTATTGCTTTTGATCTGCTTGCGGGGTGGATTACGACTTGCGCTTGAGTTTCAGGCTGCCAGCGTGCGATGTAGCCGGGTGATGTTGTAGGCCAGCGTGGCCAGGGTGAATTCGTTGTTGACGTTTTGCAATCCACGGGTACGAAATTGACGCATTCCTCGTTGTTGTTTCAGCACTCCGAACACCGGCTCGACCACCGCCTTGCGCCGCGCGTAGGCGGCCTGCCCGGCCGGACTTCGCAGCTTGGCGCGCATCCTGCGATGGGCCGCGGCACAGGCCCGTTTGCGGCAGCGCCGGCCCAGATTCAATTCATAAGCCATATTCGAGTCCGGTACATAACCATCGATATTGCGTTGCTCCATCTGTTCCAGGTTGTCGACGGAAAAGAAGCCGCTGTCGGCCAGGGCCGCGCCCGGCCCCGCTCCACAGCGCTGCTCGGTCTCGTCCAGCATGGGCTCGAGCGACGCGTTGTCGGTCACGTTCCGCGTCACCCGCTGGGCCACGATCAAGTGGTCGTCGGAGACCGCGATTTCCCCCGTATAGCCGAGCACAAACCCTCCGCGCTGGCGCAGAAAGCGCGCATCCTCGTCGCTCCGCGACAGCTTCTTCAGGCCGCTCTTCTTCAACCGCTCCAGCCGCCGCGGCATCTCCTCCAGCGCCTGATTCAACGCGCCGATGGCCACTTCCAGCCCGCCCGGCTCCGCGTCGTCGCGGTCGGCCGCCTTCTGCCAGGCGCGCACCTGCCGCCTGAGCCTGGCTCGCGTATCGCGCAACGCCTGCTCGGAGTCCACGCGGTCCCGGCTGGCGTTGGCCGCGATGCGCGTGGAGTCGATCGCCACCCGCCCCAGCTTGACCATGCCCCGCGACTGCGCCCACTCCAGCACCTGCGTAAAGGCATCGTTCAGCGCGCGGCTATGGCGGCGGCGAAACGCGCTCAGCGCCCAGTTATCCACCCGCTCGCCGGCAGCCAGATAGCGAAACGCCAAATCCTCCACCACGCGCCGCTCCACCTGCCGCGCGCTGGTGATGCCCAGCGCGTAGGCGTAAAGCCACACCCCCAACATCAGCTGGGGAGCGTAAAGCTCTCCGCCCTCGGCGCTGTAGCTCAACTCGAACACGCTCATGTCCAACCGCTCCATCGCCTCACGAACGAAAAAGCACAGGTGCTTAGAGCCCAACTCATCCCGCACGCTCGGCGGCAGCAAATATGCCTGATCCGGGCTGTAAACTTTAAATCGCGACATGCTTCTGTTGTCGCTCAACTCCCATGTGGATTACAAGTGCCTTGTGTAGTTCTCACGCAGACACTAAAGCCCCACGAAATTCGGGTGCAAAATCATGGGGCCTTAAGGCCCGGGGCTAAAGCCCGCGTTATTTCCCCGCCCGGTTGAGGGGCCTGAAGGCCCCTGCTCCCTCCGTTCGAATTGCACCCCTCTACACCAATACGCGAACCGCTCTAAAGTCGGTCCCCTGCTCAAAATCGAGACCTGGAACCCGTCCTACAAATCTTTCAGAAGACGCGCCATTGTTGTGCCGAGGCCTCGGGCAATGATCTGTAAGGTTATCAAGCCCACTTCTCGTTTGCCGGATTCTAAATCCGAGATGTGCCCCCGATTAATGTCCAAGCTGACCGCCATGTCCGTCTGTGTCCATCTCTTGGCCTTTCTGAGTGCTCTGATTCGGCTTCCAAGTTCTCCCAACAGAGCGTGTTTTTCACTTGACATCTCTATATGGTGTCGGTAGCATCAGACATCGCGTGTCTGGTATGCCAGACATTTCCGAGGTTCTGGATGAAGGTTTCGCACTTCGTCATTGCCGGGTCTCAAAATCTAGAGCCTGTGATTAACTTTGCGGGAAGTCAAACAGAATCAATGATTTGCAGCGATTTGGCTGTTGGGGTATTTGCTTGCAAGTGCTTTGAATTCAGCAGTTTGCAGGAAAGTTAATAACAGGCTCTAGATCTGGGGCAAGCGCGGCCGGCGCAGCAGATTTTGGAAGCCGAAATAACCAACTTTCAGGGCGTTGTACATATGGAGGCGTACTCGCCGCTGTGCTTTGAATGTTGATTGTTCAAGCGTTGGCTGCTGGGTGCAAACCAAGCATAACCGGAAGGGCCGTGATGGTGCTTTCGCTCAACAGAACCAGAAAGGATCGGGAAATCACCATGAAGTCAATTGTCAAGAATGCATTTGTTAGCCTTTTCATCGCAACTACCTTCCTTCTCGTCTTGTCGTCTGTCCAGGCGCAGGTTCTGGGCCACTCGGGAGACGTATCTGGCAACTACGGTTTCAGCAACCGTAACGGCGGCTGGGGCAACCACAGCACGTTTGGTGGTGCAGCCGGCATGAACGTCTCCCCGGCTGTGACGGTTCTGGGCGAGTAGAGCTACCAGCAGATGGGCACACTGGCCGGCGTTACCTCCAAGTCTCAGGAATTCGGCGGCGCGGCTCGCTTCAACTTCCTCCCTGCAAAGAAAGTAGTTCCCTACGGCGTGGTCGGCATGGGCATGAGCCGCTTTACTCAGAGTGCGAGCGGTGTCAGTGCTTCCATGAATGGCTACAACGTGAGCTTCGGCGGCGGCGCTAGCATCTATTTGGGAAAAAACTGGGGCGTTCGGCCTGAGTTCCGCTGGCAGCGGGAAAAATACATTCAATCAGACGTGACTCTCTACAGCGATGTTGTCATCGGATCGGGCTCGGTCTTCTACCAGTTTGGCAGTCAGGGGAAGAAGAAGAAAACAAATACTCCTCCTCAACAGTAAGAGCGCAGCCAATTGCGGCCGGGTTAGCCAATGGGTGAGATCCATCTGCTAACCAGCCGTGAGCAATTCAACGGTGATGCAAAGAGACCGGGATGGCAATACGGATATTCCGGAGGAGCGTGAAATCGATGCGATACTCGAAAGCGATACTGATGCTTGCGTGCGCCATGGCCTTGCCGGCGCTCTGCCAGGCCCAACAAGAAACCTCTGAGCCGGAGTCTTCGAAGGCAATAACGTTAAAGGCCTGCGGGGATGGTCCAGAGGTCAACTTCAGTCAAAAGACGGATAAGCATTTGCATCCCATGGGCGTGCAAACCGCCGACAAAGCGTTGATCTATGTTCTCCGGGACACGATGTATGGAATGGCAATCCAGACCAAGCTTGCGGTGGACGGCCAGTGGGTGGGAGTCAACCGCGGCAATAACTAGTTGATCCTGAAAAAGGCTATTTCAAGCGGACTGCATGGTCGTCAGCGCGCCGATGAAGCCCGATGGGGATAGAAACCGGCTCAGGATGGCGTAGATTTCGCGCATACAGCGGTGAGGA
>JBEKNO010000269.1:0-3399 GCA_049522735.1 Occallatibacter sp. | reverse complement strand
CATCACTTCGGAGCCGTTTCGCTGACTTGCTTTCCTGTTTACGCCGCCTTCTTCTCCGCGGCCAGCGCCGCCTTAGCTTGTTCGACCAGCTTGGTGAAGCCCGCCGCGTCATGCACGGCAATATCGGCCAGAATTTTGCGGTCCAGCTCGATGCCGGCCTTCTTCAGCCCGCTGATGAACTGCGAGTAGCTTGTGCCGTTGAGCTTGGCCGCGGCCGCGATGCGCACGATCCACAGCGAGCGGAACTGCCGCTTCTTCTGCTTGCGGCCGGTGTAGGCAAACTTCAGGCCGCGCTCCACGGCTTCCTGGGCTGCCTGGTAGAGCTTGGATTTGGTCAGGAAATAACCGCTTGCCCGGTCGAGAATCTTCTTCCGGCGGTCACTCCGCTTGGTGCTGCGTTTTACGCGGGGCATTGTGTACTCTCCATTTTGCGTTCGGTTATGCGGCTGGAGGCAGGAGGGCCATCAATTCAGGCCGGTAAACCTCTTCACTCGCTCGTTTCAAGCCTGATCTCTCGCCGATGCGAACGTGCTTCGCATCCGGCGGGGGCCAGGTTTTGTCCTGGCCCATCAAATGCAGCAGCACGAACCCAATCCAAAGGTCCGCCCCACCGCAGGTGGTCAGGCGTAAGGAATCATGCGCGCTACCTTCTTGTAGTCGCCATCTGAAACCAGCAGGGTTCGGCCCAGCTTGCGCTTCACCTTTGGCGGCTTCGACGTAAGGATGTGCCGCGTCTTCGTCTGGCCCCGCTTGATCTTGCCGGTGCCAGTCTTGCTAAAGCGCTTGGCCGCGCCTGTATGGGTCTTCAACTTGGGCATTTTTCTTCTCTTTTTTGACGGAGTGTATCGCTCTCCGCATTGCCGTGAGACAGGACTTCCCCTGCCCTCTTTGGACTTCAATCAGTATAACCCATTGATTGTCCCCGGCGGTTTTCATCGCAATAGGGGGAAGAGCAAACTCACTACCCTCATGGCCGGCATCCGAACGAATCCCCAGAACCATCTTCAACCCTGGAATCAGACCGGAGCCACCTTCACCGTCCCGTTTCGGCCTGCTGTTTCAATTACGGCAACCCCGGCCCGATATGCCCACTCCTCGATTGTCCTCAGCCTTGGCCAGGACGTAGCTTTAAACCGTGGCCGTTCTCTCTGTCGATCTCGCTTACCGCCTCTGGTCCAATCTGGGCATCGTGGTGCTGGACCGGGTGCGCCCTCCGCTCCCTGTTCCCGATCACCACTAGCCGCCCACCCAACCACCACCAGTTGCAGGCCATTGTGGGCGGCCTGCCCGGCCTGGCTCTCGAGGAGCACAACACCGCCGGCGCCCGCATTGTCGGCAAGCCTCCCCGGCGCGAAGAAGGCCACTGGCGCGAGGGCTTCATCGTCCTGCCCGTGTCCCCAACCCAGCCTGTGGACATGAGTTGGCTGAACGGCATGCGCTGGCTCGACTAATCAGCGTGCCTGACCAGGAAGCGTACTTTCCGCACGAAATGCACAGGCCGCCCGTAACGGGCGGCCTGATTTGATTAGGTGTGAAAAGCTGCTTACTTCGCCTTCGGCGCCGGCGCGGCGGCCTGGGCCTGCGGAGCCGCTGCGGGCTTGGCCTTGGGAGCATCCTGCTTCTTGGCCGGCGCCAGAATGGCGTGCAGAATGGTTCCCTCCATGCGCGGCATGAACTCCACGATTCCCGCCTCGCCAATGTCCTGGATCAGCCGGTTGATGATGTTGTAGCCCAATTCCCGGTGAGCCATCTGCCGGCCACGGAAGCGCAGGCTGGCTTTCACCTTGTTGCCATCCACAAGGAAACGCACCGCCTGGTTCTTCTTGGTCTGGTAATCGTGCTCATCCACGGTCACTGAGAACTTGACCTCCTTGACCACGATCACCTTCTGCTTCTTACGGGCGGCCCGTTCGCTTTTTTCCTTCTCGTAGAGGTACCGCCCGTAATCCTGAATGCGGCATACCGGAGGTACCGCATTGGGTGAAACCTCCACCAGGTCCAGCCCGCGCTCACGCGCAATCTTCAGAGCCTCAAAAGGCGGCAGAATGCCCATCTGTTCGCCGTCTTCGTCGATGACGCGGATTTCGCGCGCGCGAATCCTGTCGTTGATGCGGATAAAGGACTTTGCAGAACGTTTGTCGAGTGCGATGGTGCTCCTCCAAAAGTCGTTCCTGCCCGGCCTCCGGGGTCATCAGGAATCGCCGCGGGTCTACGAACGCACACTGAGTATAGCATTGGCTTGGCACAGCGGAACAAAGGGTTTATGACAGATTCGGGTCCGCAGCCTCCAGTGCCCCCTCGGCATTCAACCCGCTCACCCGCACCCGTACCAGCCGGTTGGCCGGCAACCGGTCCTCCATTTCCAAGGGCAGAAAATTCTCCGTCAGCGCAGCCGTCCGGCCCCGGTCTGCCAACTCCGCCGGCGTGTGCAGCGTGATGGCCTCCAACTCCCGGCCCACAAAGCGCCTCCGGTGCGTCTTACTCTTCTCCGCAGCCAGGGCTCGCAGTGCCGCCATTCGCTCCTCCACCACCTCGGCAGGAACCGGCGCCTCGGCATGCATTGCCCAGGCCCGCGTTCCGGGCCGCGGCGAAAACGGAAACAGGTGCAGGTAGCCGAGGGGCAGCGCCCGCACCAGATCCAGCGTCTCCTCGAACTCGCTTTCCGTCTCGCCGGGAAAGCCCACCATCACGTCCGCGCCCAGCGTCAGCACGGGTCCGGCCGCCCTGACCAGCGCTTCCACCTTTTCCACGTAATGCCACGGCCGGTAGCGCCGGTGCATCCGCCGCAGCACGGCATCCGAACCGGACTGCAAAGGCAGGTGCGCATGACGCGCCAAACGAGTGCCGCCATACTCCGCCATCAGCCCGATCAGATCCGCGTCCCAGTCCATCGGCTCGATGGAGCTCAGCCGCAGTCGGGGCAGCGCCGTCTCATTGAAAATCTGCCGCACCAGCTCCGCCAGCGACAGCCGGGGGAAGCATTCGGATGCAGGCAAATCCCGTCCCCAGCGCCCCAGATTGATCCCTGAGAGCACCAGTTCATTGCCACCTGAGGCCGCAAACCCCTCCACCTGCTTCAGAATGCTTGCAGCGGGCAGACTTTTGGATGAACCGCGGGTTTGAGGAATCACGCAAAACGCACACCGGTTTCCGCACCCCTCCTGAATCTTCAGATTGGGCCGGGTTTGCGCCCCTGGTTCCAGTTGCGCCTCTTCAAGAAACGAGTGCGCAAACCGGTCGTCCGCCCAAATGGGAGCGCCGCCAGACAGCAGCGATTGCACATTCACCAACTCTGGCGGCACAAGGGGACCAATGCCGGTCCGGTCCGGGTTCAGATCACGAACCAGATCCAAAATAATACCCGGCGCCAGCGCCTTGTGGCTGTTGCCCACCACCGCG
>JBEKNO010000268.1:0-3553 GCA_049522735.1 Occallatibacter sp. | reverse complement strand
GCGGCGGGCGGCTCGGGCAGCTTCACGGTTAGCTTCCCGGGAAGCGCGGGCCTGGACGGCGCGTCGGTAGCTGAAAAATACGCGGGCACTTACACGGGAGGCACGTTCTCAGCCAGTCTCCGTTCGGTAACATTGCCATAGACAGGGGAATGCAACAATGTTGAAGAACAAACACGGCACAGTAGTACCGCTGAAGAGAAGTTGAATAATATTTCGCGGTATTTTGAATCGCACCGTTTGTTTCCGGCACAGATGCCGGGGATGGACGGTGCGACTTTTTTGTTACCTGGTGGCCCTACCTTTCGAAGATGAGAATATAAGCGCGGCTTCGCCGCGCTTATTGATTTTCAAGAACGGGTGGGTGGATTTGTGCCGGGGTTGAAACCCCGGCCTACCGTAGCCTGCCTGTGCTACGCGAGGATGGGGAGGGTGGGCATCTCGCCCTGGGCTTTGGCTTCGGCTACTACGGCGTCGAGATGGGCGAGGACTTCGGGGACGGTCATGGTGTAGATTTCGCGGCGGGAGTCGTAGCCTTCGCTGATGAGCTGCCTGAGGTAGCGGCCGGCGATCTGGGCGGCGAGCTGGTCGGTGATGACCTTGCCGGAACGCTGCTTCTGGCGGGTCCAGGCGTCCAGGGGCAGGGCGATCCAGAGGGGGCGGCCGTTGACGTCGAAACGGATATCGACGGCGTCGGCGTGGCGGGTGGCGATGGCCACCAGGGCGCCCTTCCAGCGGCAGTGGAGGTCTTCGCCGCTCCAGCGGTCGGCTACGTGGAAGTCTTCATACATGCTTCCAGCCTATCGTTCGGGGTGGGGAAGGGCAAGGGCTATTGGAGAACCGCTATAATAGGGTTGCAATCGCAGTGCCGACTCCGGCAGGGGTTCGCCTGCAAGTTTACGAACGAAGGACTGGAAGGGCCTGTGGATACGAGAACCCGTCACGCGCTGAAGAAAGACAGATTTGCCGCCGCCACCGCAAGCAGCGTCAGTTGGATGAGCAGTCACCGCACCGCCGCTACGCGCGTGGCCACCACTGCCGGTATCGTGCTGATGGTGGGCATCGGCGCGCTGATTTACTGGAGCTGGAGCACGACCAAGGCCAATACCGCCCTGGGCGCGGCGCTGGACACCTACAACGCTCCCCTGGCGCAGCCCGAAGTGCCGGCTGGAAACGGCGTTTATGCGAGCGCCAGCGAGCGCGCTAAGGCCGCCAACCAGCAGTTTGCCGCGGTGGCCGAGGAGTACGGCTGGCTTGCGGCGGGCGCCAAGGCGCACTACTTTGCCGGCATCACGGACATGGACCTGGGGCAAAACGCCGCCGCGGAGACGGAGCTGAAGACTGCCGCCGCAGCCTGGACGTGGGGGGACCGCAATCTCTCAAACCTGGCCAACCTGGCGCTGGCCGGACTCTATCACCGCACGGGGCGGGACAGCCAGGCCATCGATCTTTACAATGCCCTGGCCGCCAAGCCTTCGGAGACGGTTTCAGCTGGCGTGGCGCAGCTTGACCTGGCCGACCTGTATGCGGCAGAGGGCAAACAGGAGCAGGCGCGCGCACTGTGGGCCAAGGTGAAGGACGACGACAAGGATGGCGCGGCCGGGCAAATCGCCTCGCAGAAGCTGGGCGCCAAGTAACAGGGTGGCCGCAAATCATAGCCAAGGCGCGCAGGGGCAGGTACCTTGCGCCATGAATCGGCCCGGCAAAACAGAGCCCGGCGCCTGAGCATATTCCCCTCCGCCTGCGTCTGGTGAGATATGAGCACCAGCCAGGCAGTATTCGCGGGTTGGATGGAAATTCCAAAGAGCGCGGTGACCGATGAAGCCCGCACGCGGGCGGAAGAAGAGACGCTGGCGGCGCTGGTGAGCCAGTACTCCGGCATCCTCTACCGCGTCGCCTTCTCCGTTCTGCGCAATTCCGCCGATGCCGAAGACGCCGTGCAGGAGGCGTTTCTGCGCGTATTGCGCCATCGCGACATGCTCAACGAAGTACGCGACCGGCGGGTGTGGCTGATCCGCATCGTGTGGAACATCGTGCTGGACCGCAAGCGCCGCGCCAAGACCAGGCCGGAGACCGACGACGTGGCGGAACTGGCGCGCGTGCTGCCGTCAGAAGGATTGAGCGCCGAGCAGATCGCCTCCGCCGCGCAGCACCATGCCCATGTGCTCGGCTGCATCGAGCAACTGCCCGCCAAGGAGCGCCAGGTGCTGATGCTGTCGGCCTTCGAGGAGTTGAGCAGCGTGGAGATCGCCTCGGTGCTGGGCATCACCGAGTCCAGCGCGCGGTCGCGGCTGTTTCGCGCGCGCAACCTGGTGGCCGGCCTTCTCAACCACTCAAGAAGTTTGCATGCAAGGAGTTTGAAATGAATTCCCCCACTCAGAAGCAGATCGCCAATGGCTCCGCTGAAGAAACGCTGCGGCTGATCGCCGGTCTTTCCGCGCCCCAGGGCCTGGAGGATCGCGTGCATGCCGCCCTGCTCGCACGGCCGCGCAAGGGCCGCATTCTTCTTTGGCCAGCGGCGCTGCGCATGGACAGCAACTGGATGCGCTCGGCGGCCGCGGCGGCCATTGTGTTTGTGGTGGCCGGGGGAGGATGGGGGATTTATTCCTGGGTGCAGCCACAGCCGGCCAGGGTGATTGCCCAGCCTCCGCACGTTGCGGCGCCGGGCGGATTCTCCAGCGCCGGGGCCATGCGCACGCCCAATACCCTCAACGGACCGGTGCTCGCGCACCCGGTAACGGCTCAAAAGAAGCAGGCTAAACCTGCAGGGTCCACGCAGAAGCCGAATCGCCGCACGCCCTCTGGCACAGCCGGCAAGGCTGCCGTTCAGCCCACAGATCAGGCTGCCGCGCCCGCCGCGAAGTAGAGCCTCAACTTCTTTGACGGCGAAGTTTACGAGTGCTTCGTAAGCGCCCGGATGGCCATGCCCAGCAGGGCCAGCACCACCGCGCCCCAGAAGGCGGGAAAGAATCCGCGCACGTGGAAGCCGCGCACGATGCTGGAGGCCAGAAGGATCATCAGCCCGTTGATCACCAGCAGGAACAGTCCCAAGGTAAGGACGCTGAGGGGGAAGGTGACGATCTTCAGGAAGAAGCCCAGGGTCGCGTTCAGCAAGCCGATCACCAGCGACGCGATCAGGGCAGGCCACAGCCCCGCCACGTAAAAGCCGGGCACGATTTTGGAGACAAGCAGCAGGGCTATGGCATACAACAGCCATTGAAAGAGCAGTGCGATCATTCGGTCATTCTCCTAGCCGTCCAATTCCTGGCTTCCGTTATAGCATGGTGGAGGGAAAAAACAGAGGCCGGAGGCATCTCGTTGGAGGGTTCGCAACCCTTGTCGGCGGGCCGGGTTAAACGAGCGAGTTTCCGGCAGGCTCTGGCTCAATCCGTCATTCATTCTCTATTTCGGCAATGAGTCAATTTGAATGAGCTGCAGGGCAAACGCATCTTAATTCCCCAGCAAATGCAGCAGGTAGCCATTGTCCCAGCCAGCTTTCAGGCGTTTTCCGTGGATGCCGCGTTTTGAGGTCTTGTCCTGTTTTATCAGGTTGAGG
>JBEKNO010000267.1:0-3556 GCA_049522735.1 Occallatibacter sp. | reverse complement strand
GCAGAACAGGTGATAAGTCCCCGGCGTGGTGGCCTCAAACCACACCGTCGTGTAGCGGCCCGGAATGGCCTCCCGCTTGACGCGGAAGGCGGGAATGGAAAAGCTGTGAAACACATCCTGGGAAATCAGCGTCAACTGCACGGCGCGGCCCGCCGGCACGTGCAGCGAGTTGATCTCATGCTGGCCGCCCGGATGCTCCGCCTTCCACATCCACTGCTTGCCCACTACGTAGATATTCATGGCGTTGGGCGGGGGCGTGAAGACGCGAAAATAAATCAGCGCGCCCCACACGAACATGACCAGAAACAGCCCCAGGGGAATGATGGTCCAGACGGCCTCCAGCAGCGTGGAGCCCTCCACCTGCACCGCTACCGGATGCCGGCTCTTGCGGTAAAGAATGGAGAAACTGGTCACCAGCAAAACCACAATGGTCAGCCCGATCAGGCTCACCAGGACCATGAAAAAGAGCAGCGCGTCCATCTGCGGGGCAATCTTCGACGCCTCCGGCGGAAACAGCGCGAAGTTCGTCAACCACTTGACGAGAAACCGCCAGAGTACTGGACTGATGTTGCTCATTCCTTATCCGTTCACCTTTGTGCCTGTGCCCGTTTTTCCATTTCCGGCCCGCTTGTCGTGCCGCGCGTCCCTGCGGAACATTACCAGCATGAATCCGCCCAGCGTAAATACCGTCACCAGCCCACCCAACTGCACTACCCGCGCAATGATCAGCGAATGCTTGTTGGTCTTGGGATCGTAGTGGTAGCAGTAAGTGAGTATGTTATCCACCGGCGAGCCGATGCGATTGGCCGAGGCCTCCACCAGCCCCAGCCGCAGATCCTTGGGCGAATACTCCACGCCCATGTAGTACTGCGCCAGCTTGCCCTCCGGAGTAACGATCTGAATGGAACTGGCGTGCGCAAACTGCGTCAGCCTGCCGTCCGGCCCTGAAATCTTCACGTAGCCGAAACCCACCGCCCTGGTCAGAGCGTCGATGTTGGCCTGCGTGCCGGTCATGAAATGCCAGCCCGCGGCCGTCTCCGGATGCCCGTAGCGCTTGAGGTAAGTGCGCTTCTTGGCCGCCGCCAGCTCCGTTTCCTCGGTGGGATCGATGCTCACCACGATCACATCAAAGTCCCTGCCGGGCACGAACTTCACCATCTGCAACGCGCCCGTCAGGCCGTTGAGTTCCTCTGAGCACAGCATGGGACACTGGTAGTAAACCAGGGCCAGAATCGCCGGCCGCTTGCCGAAGTAACTCCCCAGTTCGACCTGCTTGCCCGCGTCATCGGTAAATGTGAGCCCCAGCGGCAGTTGCTGGTTCAGATTCTGCGCGATGCCCACCCCGTTCAGAATCGCCGGCGGCTTGTCGTTCACCGGGCCCATCTGCTTGTCTCCGTAACCGGAGACCTGCGCCCTCAGAGAAGGGGCCAACGCCACGGCGCAAAACACCGTCGCAACCATCCCCGCGCTTCGCCAACTTGCCCGCATTTTGCCTGCCCTCTGCATCTTCTCCACACTCTCTACTTCTGCTGCCCGGCACGCCGCGCCGCAACGGCCTCCGCCTGCGCCTCTTCCTGTTCATAAGCGGTGCGCGCAAACCCATTGGTCAGCGGCACTGCCACTACCGGCTTCGTGTCTCCGGTCATCAGCGGCGCTTCTTCCACCTGCGGCGCCAGCGGCAACCCTCTCTGGGCAATCAACTCCATGGCCCGCTCGATGGGAATCCTCACCTTGCCCTGCGCGCGGTCGACCCAACTGTAGTTCTCCAGCAGCAGATCCTCCCTGGCATGCAGATCGGCGACCTCCTGGTTGCCGTCATCGGTCTGCAGACGCGGCGTGGGGAACTGCTGCGTCATGGCGGCCAGCTTGTTCTGCAACTCCGGGCTGGAGGGCATATTGCCCAGCGCGCGCACGTCCACCGTCTTCGACCACTTGCTCCTGGGCCCGTTTTCCTTGGCCAGTTGGGCGTTGATCACCTTGCCGATCCCGTAGCACAGCAGCGCCGTCACTACCACAAAGATGCTCAGCGCGGTCAAAAAGACCACGATTCCCGAGACGCGGACGTCGCTCCGCTCATAGCCCGCGGATACATCGGGCTCTTCCGGCTTGCGATCTTCCGGTTGGTTATGCTCATGCGTTGGCATGCTCAGGCTCCAGAATCTCCTTGAGGTGCGGGTCGTTGGTTTGCACCAGCGGACGCGTCTTCAAACGCGTGCAGTAGAAGGCCGCCCAGAAGGCCACCATGGCCACCGGCACGGCCACATATTCGAGAATCCCCCAACTGAAATGCAGATGGCGCGCCGCATCGCGGAAGTTGGGCTCGATCAGCCAGAACAGGTCGAAGGCGCGGGCAAAGAGCATCCACTGGCACACCCGGACCAATCTTTTTTTATTGCGCTTCAGATCCCGCGACAGCAGCAGCGTGAACGGAATCAGCCAGTGGAAGATGAAGTCCAGCGTAATAATCACGCCCCATCCGCCCATAAAACGGTCCAGGTACCAGGGAATCTCCTCGGGCAGGTTCCCCGACCAGATAATGAGGAACTGCGAGAAGGCCAGGTAGATATTCAGCATCACGAAGGCAAAGGTAAACTTGCCCAGGTCGTGCTGTTCGGTCTGGCGCAGAATGGTGCGGAAGGGCTCGCCTTTGGAGAGCGAAACCGCGACAATGATGCCCAGCGCCAGGACCATGTATCCCTGCCCCACCAGGAACAGGAGGCCGTAGACCGACGAGTACCACGTGGGATCAAGCGACATGACCCAATAGATGGCCGCAGCGGACATGGTGAGAGCATAGACAACGATGCCCGGTCCGCTGATGTTTTCAAATCGCTTGATCCACTTGGGCGTGGCAGCGGGCGGGTCCGCGTCCCGTTGGAGGCCCAACGAGTTGAGCCTCCATGTGTAATAGCCCCAGATCGCGAAACAGGCGAGGCCGGTCACGATGAACGCCGACGGATTCAGCATGGGCCGCTTGAACTCGATGGCGTGGGCCTGCGCCTCGTTGATCCATCCCGATTTCAGCGCCGCCGCAACGTCGTCCACCGCGGCCCACAGGTAAAGCTTCTTCAGGCTGAACGCAATCACCAGCCAATAGGCGAAGACCAGCGGCAGCGTGCGGCTCATGGCTTCCAGAGGACGGCGCAGCAGCAGGCCCCACTTGCCGCCCGAGCAATACTGCACCATCAGCAGAGCCAGCCCGCCCACGGAAAATCCGAAGGTCATCATCATGCCCAGCAGCCAGGCGCGCAGTACGTGGTCAATGGATCCGTCGGCGAGAGCCAGTCCGGCGGCGATGACCGAAAAGACCAATCCGATAGCCAGCGCGCGCCTTCTCCATCCGTCCACAAAGGCCGGGACGCCTAAATCGGCGGGGAGCGTTTTGGCGTGATTCTCGTGAGCCATTCGTCAGTCCTTACTGCGCGGCCGCGGGGGCCGGTTTGCTTAGGGGAATCTTGATTGCCGGATCCTCCGGATTGGCCGGAGCCAGCGCCGGGTTGTCTTGTGTCAGATCGTGCGGATACGCCTGAATGGCGGTCGGCGGCAGCGTCCAGGG
>JBEKNO010000266.1:0-3636 GCA_049522735.1 Occallatibacter sp. | reverse complement strand
AGCAAGAACCAGGGAAGCGCTGGAAAAAGCCATCGCCGAAGCGATCAGGCTCATCACTGCCGACAATGCCAAGGCATGGTTCAAACACCGCATCGGCGGTCTACAGTGATTCCTAAAACGCTTTAATTCCATCTCCGATCCTGCCCTCTCCATCCTCCACACCCTCCGGGCCGCCGCCCCGTAGTACCATTGACCTCGTGAGGTAGGGTCGGGTGGTTACTTAAGTGTATTGGCCTATTGAGTCCTCTTTTTTACAGAAAATGAGGCGTCTGTGCAAAATTTCCTCCACAAATGGAAAATTTTGTGTTACTAGTAATATGAACAGTAAATGCTGGCCAGGTAGCTGTGACCAATTTTGTGGTTACTAATACCCGGCCTGAGGATCACTAATGTTTTTACCTCTGCTCCAGATAGCGTCCATCGCGGGTGTAGCGCTTTACCTTATGCGGTGGCGCGGCAGAGTGCGGCGTCGCAACGCGGAAACGTGGGACTCGCTGCTGGCAAGACTGCGTCCCGATTGGAGCGCTCGGGAGTTGAGCGATCATTTCCTTTGGAAAGAAGGACTTAACGCAACCCCCGAGGACGCCTGGCAGCGCATGGAAGGCCCCAAAGGCCTGTGGGTGATGTTCCAGAATGCGCGCGTGATGCTGGAAATGGCCGACTATGCGGCCAAACACTGCAAGGATGTGGACCGCTTGCTGCTGGAAACCCTGCGCAGCGACGCCATGCAGATTCGCCTCTGCGTGATCATGGCTCTGGCGCAGTACGCTTTCTCCCAGGCCAGCGAGGGCGTCCGCGTGAACGCCTATCGCGCCGCTCAGATGTACACCGGCATGGCCGCCCGCATGACCCAGTTGCTGCAGGAGAATGCGGCCGTCATCGTCCCCGATTTTGTTGCTGCCATGTAATTCCTCTTTCGCTGGCACACAAAAACCCCGGCCATGGCCGGGGTTTTTGCTTATGCGCGGAGTGCCGGGTGCCCCAGATCTCGTCCGCCGCGGCGGAGAGACCTGGGAATGTACAAGTCAAGGAAGTACGAAAACTATTCCCTATTCCCTGTTTTTTTCACTTCGCCTTCGCATCCCAGTCGAAGCTGATCTGGGAGATCAGTTCGTTCAGCTTCTCCACCGCGGCTTGTTTCTGCTGTTCCAGGTCCGCGGTCTGCTTCTTGGTAGCCTGCAACTGATCTTCGGCGCGGTTCAGCTCGTCCACAAACCGCTTGGCCGCGTCGTTACCCTTCAGCGCGGTCAGGTTGTCGCGGTCGCGCGCCTCGTCGGCCGTGGCGTCCGCCTCAGCCTTCTTGGATTCGGCGATGCGGCGGTCCAGATCGGCCAGGGCGGTCTGGGCGTCGATCACCGGCTTCAGCTTGTCCACGGCATCAGGAGCGCGCTTGACCAGGTCGAGCAGATAGACCGTCTGGTTATAGTCCGCGTTCAGGGCGACCGTGGTGTTCACCGGGCCGTGCTCCCGCACCTCCAGAGTTGCCGTGGAGTGCGCCACCACCGGCAGCCTGAAGCGATAGAGGTTGGGCGAACTCTCGGCGGCCTTCAGATTGCCGTCCAGCGTCCAGCCATTGTTGCTGCGCGGATGCTCCAGCAGAACCACGCGGTCCAGGTCCGCCGAGTTGGTAGCCGAGTAAGTCACCGAAGCCACATTCATATAGGTTTCCACCACGGAGCCCTCGCGGATCTGCACGTGGCGCAGGGTGCGCTGGTTGTCGCGCGCCGTCACCTTCACACGGACGGCCTGGTCGGCGGCATACGAGAGCAGCCGCTTTTCGCCCGGATGGATCGGCTCCAGCAATCCCTCGCCGGCAAATTCGCCGCTTTCAAAGATGGAAAAGCTCCCCGCGTCCAGTGTGAGCTTGGACTTGTTTTCAAGCCACACCGCGCGCAGCGGCTTGCTATCCTTCTCGCTCCACAGAGTCACATGCTCGGCGGGCAGTTCCTGCTGCAGGATGGGCACCATGGCCGATTCGTTTTTGTGGATAGTGACCGGCTGGGTCAGCGCGTACTCGAAAAAGTCGTCGAATGCGTTGGTCGAAACGTCGCCCTCCTCAATAGCGTTGGTGGGACTGTAAACGCCCACGCCCGCGCCTCCGCTCAGGCCGGCGCCCGAGCCAACGCCCTCTGAGCCCACGGCCATCTCCGGGGCGCTCGCTTCGGGGGCGGCCGTTTCCATCGCGGAGCCGATGCCCGTACTCCCCACACCCCCCATAACCTTCTTCCTCGCCATGTGACTTGGCGCCATCATGGCTTTTTCCTCCATCTCAGGTCTGGGCGCCAGCATAAACGGCGCCTCCACCTCCGCAGCCTCATGTGTCTGAGGCGTGGTCTCCACGCCAGTGGCGATGGGAATCTCCGGCCGCCGCGTGTAAAGCGGCTGCGAGAGCGGCTGGATGAAGCTCTGCGGCGCTCCGGCCAGCAGCGACAGTTGCACGTTGTCCCAGTCCGCGCCCACCGTGTTATCCACCACCGCCCACCCCTGCACGATGGCCGAGCCGTTGGCCACGCGCGGGAAGACCATGCGGTAAGTAGACTTCCACACCGGAACCTCGCTGATGTAGCTGACGCGCAGCTCCCTCTGGCCCTGTCCAAGCGCCTCCATCGTCAGGTGCCGCAGCCCCGTCGAGTGCGTCGTGCTCAGCAGCTCCAGATAGCGGTCGAGCTGGCCCTGCAATCCCGCATCCAGCGGCCGCACGCTCAAGGCCGGCGTCAGCTCAATCACCCGCACCGTGCCCGAGCTGGCCACCAGCGTCAGGTAAAACTTCTCTATCGTCGTGTCGGTGTCGCTGCCGGGAACCTTCTCGGTGCGCGATTCAATGGCCATCAGCCGGCCGGTAATCGTTCCGCCCGGCCCGCCCTGCACCTCCACCCGCTGCCCCCGCAGCGCCTGGAACAGTTCGGTCGAACTGGGATCGTCCGTCATGCCGAGCGAGAGCGACTTGAGTTGCTCGGCCAGCGGCGTGGTGGAGTTGTAATTCACCCCGGCAATCCGTCCCCCGCCCTCGTCCAGCACCGTCAGCGACTGCAACACGTCGTTCACCTGCGGCGAAGTACAGTCGATGGCCACCCGCTGGTTGCCGCTCACCTTCCCAGCGTGCTCAAAGTAGCCCACCCCATTCTTGTAGAGCACCACCTTGCGCACCGGCAGGTCGATGGGCGAGCTTTTGGCCGGCGGCGAAATTGCGGCCATTGCCGCGGTCGGCCCGGAGGCAGGCGCGGCTGGCTTGGCTTTGGCTTGGGATCCGGCCGGGGACTGCGCGGCAAGGGTCAGCGTGAAGGCAACAAGACAGAAAACGGCAAGCATACGGCGCATCGGAACCTCCTAGAACCAACAAAAAAATGCTACTCTCTTTGGACAGCGGCGGCGATGAAATGCTTCCCCATGAAGCGGAAAATCGCCGCTGTCCACCCCCCTATGAACGGAGCAAGGCCGAAATCTTGCGCCACCCGCCAAAAACAATTTGAAAGATCCGGGTGCCCCATGTATGACAGCGTCGGCTTTGTCAAGGCTCTTTTTCGCCCCCTTCGGCCGTAAAAAGAGCATGGGAGCGCGTCCTTCCCAAACCCGCCATTGAGCCTGGAACGATCGGCCTTTCTGCATAAACGACCAAAGCTCGTGCGTTGAACAAAA
>JBEKNO010000265.1:0-5343 GCA_049522735.1 Occallatibacter sp. | reverse complement strand
CCGCCTCGATCCAATCAAACGAAAAGGCGGACTCAAGGCCAGACGGCTCATCGCATCCACCAGCGACGACTACAGAGCTCAACTCCTCGGACTCGCATGACGTTCATGCGATTGCCCTGCTGATCGCAGTAAGTGAACAGCTTAAACGCCTCCGGCTGTTTCCATTCAAACGAAAACCGCCGGAGGCGTCTAACCGCAAGTTACAACCCCACAGCTACTGCACTTCCCCGATATAAACCCCGAACGGCACGAGGACGATCTGATCCAGCGAGACCGGATCGGCCGCGCCGGGAGTCTTCAGCAGCGTCTTCAACTTGCGGCCCGCGCCGGGAATGCTGAGGCTCACCGTCTGCGGTTCGGCGGTGAAGTTCACGCTCACCACCACCGCCGGTGCTCCGGGCGCCTGCCGCAGCCAGTTCAGCACCTTGGTGTTGCTCGTATCCAGCATCGTGTCCTCGCCGCGCGCAAAGACCGGATTGGTCTTCTTGAGCCGGATCAGGCTGCGGTACCATGCCAGCAGCGAGTTGGGATCGTCCTGCTCGGCCTTGACGTTGATAGTCGCGGCGCTGGGCGGCACGGGCAGCCAGGGAGTGGCCCCGGCAGCCGTAAAGCCCGCGTTCACGCTCGCGTCCTACTGCATCGGCGTGCGCTCGCCGTCGCGGCCCTTGTCCTTGGGCCAGCCGGTGAGGCCAACGGGATCCTTGACGTCTTCCTTACGCGTGGGCGGCGTGGTCTTCATGCCGATCTCGTCGCCGTAGTAAAACAGCGCCGTCCCCCGGCTGGCGAACAGGATCGTGGAGACCACCCTCTGAATATCCCTGTCGTGTACCCCGTCGCCATAGCGCATATCCAGGCGCGGATTGTCGTGGTTGTCGAAGAGCAACAGCGGCGTGTTCGTGCCGATCCGCGTCTCCACATCGGTCAGCTTGGCGCGAAACTCGGCCACATCCAGTTTGTTGATGAAGCCCACCTGCGTGTCCATCGGCAGTTGAAACTCCGGCTTCTCCGCCGGCCCGTACATCTTGGCCAAGTCGCCGATGTTGTTCGTGTAGGTCTCGCCGATCAGCACCCGGGCGCCGGGAAACTTATCGGAGTTGAACGCGTCCATGGCCGCGCGCATCTCCTGCATCACCGTGTGCACGCCGGACAGGTTGTCGGTCTTCGAGTAATCAAGTTGCGGATCGCCGTAGGCATTGATGACCGGGTTGCCGTCTTTGTCCTTGACAACGCCCTCATCGGCCAGATTCGGGTCTTCAAAAAGGGCCGTAATGGCGTCGAACCGGAATCCGGCAACCCCGCGCTGCAACCAGAAACCGATGATCTCCTTGAATGCCTGGTGCACCTTGGGGTTATTCCAGTTCAGGTCCGGCTGCTGGATATAGAACTTGTGGTAGTAGTACTGTTGCGTCTTGTCGTCCCACTGCCACGCCGAGTGGCCGAAGAGCGACTGCCAGTTGTTGGGCGGCGCGCCCTTATCGGCAGCAGTCTGCCCTGGAGCCTGCCCTGAGCTTGCCGAAGGGTCGTGCCACATATACCAGTCGCGGTAGGGGTTGGCGCGCGACGACCGCGACTCAAGGAACCACTTGTGCTGGTCCGAGGTGTGGTTCATCACCATATCCATAATGATGCGTATGTTGCGCTTGCCCGCCTCGGCCACCAGGCGGTCGAAGTCGGCCAGCGTGCCGTACTGCGGGTCGATGTTCTTGTAATCCGAGATGTCGTAGCCGAAGTCCACCTGCGGCGAGGGATAGCAAGGCGTCAGCCAGATAGCGTCCACGCCCAGATCCTTCAGGTAGTCCAGCCGGGCGGTAATGCCGTTCAGGTCGCCGACGCCGTCTCCGTTCGAGTCCTGAAAACTGCGCGGATAAATCTCATAGATGACGGCGTTTTTCCACCAGTCCCGCGTGCCGGCTGTGCCGGTTCCGCTGGATTGTGGCGCCCGATTCGCGTGCGCGGTTTGCCCTGCGGCGGACAGCACCGCGGCCCCCAGAAACAGGGCTAAGGCGCAGCTTGCGGCACTCGCTGCAATTTTTTTTGTCCAGTGCATTGCGGTCTCCTCGTAAGTAATTCCGCTGCGGGGGGAATCGGCAGCGGTGTGATCACAGCCAAACTAACACATCGGCGCGGGTTGCAGCCCGCTTCCCGCCAGTCCCTGGTCTATCGAGCCAGCCCCTACCGCTCCTCCCCAGGCTGCGCCGCCGGAGTGTTCTTCTTGCGGCCGAAATCG
Source organism: Occallatibacter sp. (assembly GCA_049522735.1). Taxonomy (GTDB): domain Bacteria; phylum Acidobacteriota; class Terriglobia; order Terriglobales; family Acidobacteriaceae; genus Telmatobacter. The sequence goes on along the minus strand of JBEKNO010000265.1, from coordinate 3,116 downwards.
ATGCCAAACCTGGGCTGCTCGCGCGTTCCCTGGATACGAATCGGAATCTGGGTTCCCGCGCCGTTTTTCTTGAAGAAGCGGTCGGCCGGCTTGAGCAGAAATCCCGCCCATCCGCCCACCATCTGGGAGACCGTGGCCTGCATCTTCGCGGTTCCCGTAAAATCCAGCGCACCGCCGTCCAGCCCATAGGCGCCCTTCAAATCGATTGTCGCGCCGGGCACGGTGTAGGTGAGGCTGGGCAGCGTAATCACTCCGTCCGCAATCTTGAAATCTCCCACCATCGCCGAGTCGATGCTCCCCGGAGCGGTGGTCTTCATATCCTTGGGCCGCCCCTGCCCGCGCAGGCTCAGCTCCTGGATGCGGTCCTGAATCTTGGCGCTGGTAAACCGCGCCTGATCCAGTACGAAGGATCCATTGAGCAGCATCCGCTCAAGCACCGGCTCCGGCCCCGGCGGGATATGCAGCCTGGTCTTCATGGTCACTGAGCCGGTCAGCAGCGGCGTGGCCGAGTGGCTGGCCAGGCGCAGAAAATCCTCAATCCGCGCCCCGTCCACGTTCACCGTCAGCGCGATATCGTGCCCCGCGCTGTGAGGAGGCTCGCCGCCCTCCGCGGCCATCACGCGGACAATCGGACCCTGCGCGGTAAAGTGCGAGTTCCCCAACGTCGCATCCACGGGTTCCAGCCACGTGTCGCCGTTGGTTCCGTCCACCCTGGCGTGGAAGCGCGTGTCGAGCGCCAGCGCGTTGCCGAAGTGCGTGAGCCGGAAGTCGGGCACATCCGCTACCCCATCCACCGTGAGGTTGCGCAGCGTGCCCTGGTAGTGCCCGGTTGACGAAAGAATCCCCGCAATCCCCTTGAAACCGGCCAGGTCCGCGTGATCAAAACGGTAGTCGCCTGTGATCGGGCTTTCACCGGGGTCGGCCACCAGCCACGGCCCAAAGCTTCCCGTCGAGTGAATCGTCCCCACCGGTAGCGGATTGATCAGCTCGGCGTCAAAGCCCATCGCCCCGCCCGATGCGATGTTGGTCAGCTTGAAGTGCGCAATGGCGAACTCCAGCGGCAGCTTGCCCGGCTTGCTGGTCTCCAGCACCAGGCGCGCTCCGCTGCACTCCATGCTGTCAACCTCGAAGCGCAGCAACCCCGCGCCGCCCCTGGACTCACCGGCGCCGGCAGCTTGCCCGAAGTGCGACTTGGGCGGCATATGTACGTCCAGCCCCTTCAGCTCCACGATCGAAATGTGAAACGGCTTGCCCGGCAAGTACCGCAGCGGCGCATGAAAGCGGAACTCCTCCAGCCGGATCAGCGGCTCACCCGGCCCCGCTGTTCCCGGTACCGTAACCCCCTCCACCTGCGCCGGAGGCCCGAGGTATGAAAACTGTCCAGCTCCACCCGGGCGTGAAAGCGTTCCCGCAACTCCTCCACGATGCGGGCGCGCAAATACGGCTCGACCTGGTGGAGAAGCAAAGCCACGATCCCTGCCGCCACCGCTGCCGCCGCCAGCAATCCGACTGCAACCCACATCAGCCACCGCTTTCGCAAGAAAAATGCCCGAACCCTGGCCAAACCCGCCTCCCAACTGACCTCTATTGTCGCAGAGCTATGCGCCGGGCGCGTCACCGGACTTTGGCTGCGCTCAGGCTAGGCTTTCGCACAGTCTCATCGGGGGATACTTATATCTATAGCTTCTTATAGTTTTGGTAAGTAGCAAGTTCGCTAACCCGCTCACTTCAGCGAGTGCGTTGACCCGCTATCTCCGCTAACCCCGCTAACTCCGCTTTTACACCTTCCTACCCAGATCGTTCCTCCACGCATGCCCGTCGCGTTCCAGCAGGTGGTCGGAACACTCCGGCCCCCACGACCCGGCAAAGTAGTTGGGAAAGACCTCCGGATTCTTGGCCGCCCAGGCCTCTAAAATCGGCGTAAACAGCGCCCAGGTGGTCTCCACGCCGTCGCGGTGCGAGAACAGAGTCTGATCGCCCAGCATGGCGTCCAGCAGCAGCCGCTCATAACCGTTGGCGCTCGATTTGCCGAATGCCGCCTCATAGTCGAAGTCCATGTTCACCGGGCACACCGCCATCTCCGGCGAGGTAGGCACCTTGGCCCCGAAGCGCAGCGCAATTCCCTCGTCAGGCTGGATGCGGATGGTCAGCAGGTTGGGCTGAATCTCCTGGCAGGGTCCGCTGGTCATGATGCGGTCGAAGATCAACAGCGGCGGCTGTTTGAACTGGATGCTGATCTCCGTGGCCCTCTTTTTCATCCGCTTCCCGGCGCGCAGAAAAAACGGAACCCCCGCCCAGCGCCAGTTCTCGACCTCCAACCGCAGCGCCGCGTAGGTTTCAGTGCCCGACTGGGGATTGACCCGCTCTTCGTCGCGATAACCCGCCACGCGCTTGCCGTCCACCAGTCCCGGCCCGTACTGGCCGCGCACCGCGTTCAGAATCGGAATGGAGGGAATGGCCCGCCACACCTTCAGCTTTTCCCGCCGCACGCTCTCCGCCTCAAAGCTCGAAGGCGGCTCCAGGGCCACAAGACTTAATAACTCCATCATGTGGTTCTGCATCACATCGCGCAGCGCGCCGGCCTTCTCATAGAACGGTCCGCGGCCCTCGATGCCCAGCGTTTCGGCCGCGGTAATCTGTACGTGATCAATGTAGTTGCGGTTCCAGATGGGCTCGAAGATGCCGTTGGCAAAACGGAAGACCAAAAGATTCTGCACCGTCTCCTTGCCCAGGTAGTGGTCAATGCGGAAGACCTGGCTCTCCAGGAAGACCGCGTTCACCTGGCGGTTCAGTTCGCGCGCCGAATCCAGGTCGTGGCCGAAGGGCTTCTCAATCACCACCGAAACCTGCCCCTGCTCCGGCTGCGCCATCCCCTGCGCGCCCAGGTTATCAATGATCCCGGTAAAAAACTCCGGCGCCGTGGCCAGGTAGAACATGCGCTTGCCGCCGATGCCCTTCTCCTTGTCGATGCGGTCCAGATCCGCCTTCAACGCCGCATAACTGGCCGGGTCGTCGAAGTTCAACGCAAAGTAACTGATGTGCTTTACAAACTCATCCAGCTTGGAGTCGCCCGCCTCCACGCCGCCAAACTCGATAATGCCCGCGCGCATATCCGC
>JBEKNO010000264.1:0-3643 GCA_049522735.1 Occallatibacter sp. | reverse complement strand
CTCCGCACGGCAACAACCACGTATTTGACAACGTAGTTATGCCATGAAAAGACGGCCTTTCCAACACTTTTCAAGCCCGCCCTCACCCCAACCAGCAACGCGCCTGTGAGAAATGCGGGCTAGCTGGTCACCTGCGGAAGGCTTAGTTGCACTTCCATCCGCGCCCTCCTCGTGCTACATTTTTGTCATGAAAAAGATTCTCGCCGCAGTCTTGTTGTTAATGGTGTTTGCCGCCCCCGCGTTCGCCGCTGCGGCGCATCCTCACCATCACCATCATCACCACCACCACCATCACCATCATCACGCCTAGAACGAAGCTCGACGCCCAGGCAGCGCCGGGGCCTGGCCGCTCCCCATATTTGCTGGCAGCGTGAAAGCATGGTAAGGTTCCAGCCATGACAGACCTGGACGACCCTCGCTATCCCATCGGCCGCTTCAACCTGCCGGCCACCAGCCTGCCTGGCATCCGCGCCGCGCATATTGAAACCTTGCGCCAGTTCCACGAGCGCCTGCGCGCCGCCACCGCCGGCTTGAGCGATGCCCAGTTCGATACGCCCTACAGGGAAGGCGGCTGGACCGTGCGCCAGGTGGTGCATCACATTGCCGACAGCCACGCCAACGCCTATATCCGCTTCAAGCTGGCCCTCACCGAAGATTGGCCCACCGTCAAGACTTACGACGAGGCTGCCTGGGCCAACCTGGCAGACAGCCGCTGCCTGCCCATCGACGGCTCCATGGCCATGATCGGCGCGCTGCATGGACGCTGGGTGGCGCTGCTGGAATCTCTCTCTGAAGGGGACTTCCAGAAGGGCTACAACCATCCCGAGAGGGGCCGGCAGAACCTGGCCACGGCGCTGGCTATGTACGCCTGGCACGCGCGCCACCACACCGCGCACATCGCAGGCCTGCGCGCGCGGCAGGGCTGGTAGGGCTTCGGAATGCCCGCCGGCGAAATGGCCCCATCTCCCGGCCGGCTGGCCCAAAGCATCGAAGAGTACCTGGCGGACCACCCGGCAGCCGCGCTGCTGGAGGATGGCCGCGTCCTGTTCGATATGCGCAGCGCCCATTACACGGTGAGCGAGCAGCACGGCCGCTGCCTTCTTCAGCTCTGGAGCGAGGAGCGCAACCTGGTCCGCACCGTGGTCGATGTGCGGGAGCGCGCGCAGTGCCTGCGCCTGACTACCCGCCGCATGGGCGCCGCCAAGCCCCAGGCCCTGGAACTGGCCCCTACCAGCGACCGCCGCACCCCCACCGCCCGCGACGCCGCCCGCCGCAACTACCAAAGGTTGTTAGAACGAGCCCTCACGCGCAGCTTTATCGGAGCGAAGGTGGATGGTCTGCGCTCGGCCATGGACCTGGAACACAGCTTTGGGCCGGCCTATGCGCGCGGCCGCCTCTTGCGGGGAACCGCCGCCGACGCGGTCATCGGCGTCAGCGAGGCGGAGTCCGCGGCCATGGTGGACGGCACTCTGACCCTGGGCATTCTTTGGCTCGACCATTGCCGCCAGAAAGGCGATGGGCGGCGGCACTTTGGCGGGCTCAAGGTCATTGTTCCCACCGGGGCTTGGCGCACCACAGCGGAAAGAATGGCCTGGCTGAATCACGCCGCCGCCGACTTCCAGTTATTTACTCTTGATGAGCGCAGCGAAGAGCTTTCTCCGGTGGACTTTCGCGATACCGGCAACCTGGAGTCGCGGCTGGTGCACGCCTTTTCAGCCTCCGCGTCCATTGAGCGCTGCCAGGCCGGCATCGACCGTCTGCTGGCGCTCATTTCCCCCGCGGCCAGGGAACGGGTCGAGGTTCTGGCCGCCTCCGCCACGCAGGTGGGGCTGCTGCTGCATGGGCTGGAATTCGCCCGCGTCCGCCACGGCGTGGCTGCCAATTCTTTTGCCCGCGAGGACGAAATCACCTTTGGGGCCGGAGCCAACGAGACCCCGCTCACGGCTGAAAATGAGGAACTTTGCCGCGACCTGTGCGCGCGGCTCTTCCTCAGCCGCCACGCCGACGGAGCGCACACCGACCCCCTCTTCCGCCTGCAACCGGAGCGCTGGCTTGAGGCCCGGTTGCGCGCCGCAATCGCCGATCTGCTTCCCGGCCTGCGCGGCGATATGCTCTATACCCAGGTGCCGGCGCTCTCCACCGGCGACCGCGGCCTGCTGGACCTGCTCACCCTCGACCGCAACGGGCGGCTGGCGGTCATCGAGCTCAAGGCCGACGAGGATCTGCACCTGCCCCTGCAAGCTCTGGACTACTGGATTCGCGTCCGCGCTCTCAATGAAGACCGCCAGCCCGCCCAGGGCAACGCCGGCGGCCGTCCGCTTTCGGCCTTCGAGCGCCAGGGATACTTCGCCGGCGCTGAGGTTTCGCCGCTCCCGCCGCGCCTGTTGCTGGCCGCCCCGGCACTGCGGATTCATCCCGCCAATGAGCCGGTGCTGCGCTACTTATCTCCGCAAGTCGAATGGGAGCTGATCGCCGTCACCGAACACTGGCGGCGGGAGTTGAAGGTAGTCTTCCGCAAACGCAGCAGCGACCCCCGGAGTTAACTGAGGGTGCCCCACCTTCGCCGCGTCTTTGTTCTTGCGGCTAAGGTGGGATACTTATAACTACAGTTTTTTACAGTTTCTTATAAAAAAATCGCCAGTCCATCGCCCTTCACGCCAGGTGGCCATCCGTCCTGGCCGCGTTTAGGCCCTTAAAGATGGCGTCGTACCTCCCGCTTTCAACCGCAAACCGCAGCCCCTTTACATTTTCTACACAAATCTCGTGCGGGGTGGGGTGGGTCTTCAGAACCTCCATCACCTCGGCAATAAACTTGCCCAGTTGCATGGCGCGCGGATCGTCGGCGCCCGTCATCAGCTCGGTGGCCACATAGGGAGGGATCAGTTCCAGAACCTCGGTCGTCGTTGCCTTGAGCTGGTAGCGGAGCGACTGAGTATAAGAGTGAATGGCTGCCTTGGTGGCGCAATAGGTCGGCGTCAGCGCCAGGGGAACGAAAGCCAGCCCGGACGAAACGTTGACGATGGTGGAGCGGGGCTGCTTTCTGAGCAGGGGCAGCAGCGCCGCCGTCAGCCGGATGGGGCCCAGCAGGTTGGTGGCAACGGTGGCTTCCGCGTCGGCCAGGTAATCCTGCCCGGCGAGCATTTTTTCGGCGCGCATGATGCCGGCGTTATTGATGAGTACGTTGAGCGCCGGGAAATCCGCCGCCACTTTCGCCGCAAAGGAGCGGATCGCGGCGGGATGCTCAATATCAAGCTGAAGCGACTTCATGCCGGGGTTGGCGGCTATGGTTTCATCCAGCGCATGCTTGCGCCGCCCGGCGATGACGACCTGGTTGCCGGAAGCGTGAAAAGCCTCCGCCAGTCCGCGGCCGATGCCCGAGCCGCCTCCGGTGATGAGGATGGTATTGCCGGTAAGGTTCATGGGGATTTTACCCTCCAAGAGGCATGATAAGCGCATTCCGTGATTCCTGGTTCAAAACAGGAACTGGGGGGGCGGGGTGTTCTGGGTATTGAATACAAAGGTCCAGGGCAATCGCATGAACGTCATGCGAGTCCGAGGAGTTGAGCTCTGTAGTCGTCGCTGGTGGATGCGATGAGCCGTCTGGCCTTGAGTCCGCCTTTTCGTTTGATTGGATCGAGGCGGA
>JBEKNO010000263.1:0-3656 GCA_049522735.1 Occallatibacter sp. | reverse complement strand
GTAGCCTGCATGATTCATCCTGGGGAGTGAATGAACCCGGGGACCGCTTTGAGTTGGCGTCAGCCAGTGTGCTTGAATAGCCGGGGGTGTAGCCGTTAGGAGGATCATCCACCGATGAACGAGATCGAAACCAAGTCTCTACCGGAAAACGCCTACCTGCCGCTGAAACCCGGCGAATCCTACCAGCCCATCGTGCCCGCAGCGGTGAAGCAGCCGGAAATGACGTTGCGCTCTATCTTTTGGGGCATTCTGTTTTGTGTGCTATTCTCTGTCGCCTCAGCCTATTCAGGACTAAAAGTAGGCCAGGGGATGGAAGCCGCCATTCCCATCTCCATTCTCGCCATCGGCCTGGCGCGCATGTACAAACGGCGCACTAGCCTGCTTGAAAATGTCATCATCACCGGCATCGGCGCAGCGTCGGGTAGCGTAGTAGCCGGCGCCATCTTCACTATTCCCGCGCTTTATATCCTCCACCTCGATCCGCACCCGGTGCAGACCATCTTCATCTGCCTGGCGGGCGGCTGCCTGGGCGTACTCTTTCTTATTCCGCTGCGGCGCTATTTCGCGCGCGAGATGCACGGCAAGTTGCCCTTTCCCGAGGCCACGGCCATCACCGAAGTGCTGGTCACCGGCGAAAAGGGCGGTTCGCAGGCCAAGCTGCTTATCCAGGCAACCTTTATCGCCGCCGCTTACGACTTTTTTGTCACCACGTTTCATGTCTGGAAAGAGTATCTAGACTTTCAGTTTGTGCCGGTGATGCGTTCCCTTGCCGATCGTAGCCGCATGGTCTTCAACTTCGACGCCATCAGCTTCATCATGGGCCTGGGCTACGTGATGGGCTTGCGCAGTTCCCTGATCTTTTGCGCCGGCGGCATTCTGGCCAACTTCGTCCTGGTTCCATTGATCTGGTTCATTGGCAGCCATGCGGACCTGGCTGTGTATCCGGCCGCCATTCCCATCGCCAGGATGACCGCGGTGGAGATCTTTCGCAACTATGTGCGCTTCATCGGCGTGGGAGCCATCGCCACGGCCGGAATCATCGGCATTCTCAAGTCGCTGCGCGTGGTTGCCGGATCGTTTGGCATCGCGCTGCGCGCCTTCCGGCACGGTGAGGCTGCAGCTATGGAGCGCACCGACCGCGACATTCCGGTCATCTCCCTGCTGCTGGGTGTTGTTGCCGGCGCCATTGGAGTGGCGGTTTTCTTTGGCCGCTTTCAGGTCTCCTGGACCATAGTGGCTTTGGGCCTGGTGTTGACGCTGCTCTTCTCCTTCTTCTTCGCCTCGGTGGCCGCCAACGCCATTGCCATTACGGCGAATAATCCAGCCTCCGGCATGACCATGCTCACCGTCATCGTCTCTTCGGTCGTGTTGTTGAGCTTTGGCCTCTCCGGAACCACCGGCATGTTCTTCGTGATGGCCATCGCGGGCATGGTGTGCACGGCCCTGTGCGTATCAGGCCAATTCATCACCGACCTGAAGGCCGGTTACTGGCTCGGCTCAACGCCGTCGGCTCAGGAGAAGGTCAAGTTTCTGGGGGTCATCGCGGCGGCGATTACCGCTGGATTGACCATCATCATGCTGGCCCATGCCTATCAGTTCGGAGAGGCTGCGCCGGGAGACGCGCGGCAGATTCTGGCTGCGCCGCAGGCCTCCATCATGAAGGCCCTGGTGGTGGGATTCATGAGCCACCAGCCGGTCGCCTATATCCTGTTTGGCATCGGCGCCATGGTTACGCTGGTCATGGAGATGCTGGGCACGTCTTCTTTGGTCTTCGCGCTGGGAATTTACCTGCCGCTGGGGCTCACCACGCCCGTGCTGGCCGGCGGATTTTTATCGCACCTGATCAACAAGCGTTCTGAAAAGGCCGGCGGCGAGCGGGGCAAGGGGATACGCGAGCGCGGGGTCATCCTGGCCTCGGGACTGATGGCTGGCGGCGCGCTGGGAGGCGTCCTGGGCGCGTCCCTGCGGCTCTTCCACTGGTATCGCGAAGATATGATCACCACTCCGTTCTACTCCAACGATCCCGTCTCTCAATCGGTATCCGTGCTGCTGTTTCTGAGCCTCTGTTTCTACGTCTGGTTCTATTCCGTGAAGAAAGAGAAGGTATAAGTGATGGACCAAGCCGGGAAGTATATTGCCGACGCTGTTTTAGGCATCGACACACTCTGGGGTGGTGACGTGCTGTGTCCCTCGGGCACAGGGCGCTTTATCGCCGATACCTGGTTTTCCGATTGTCCGCTGCCCGCGGCCTACACGCATCCGGCGGCGGCGCGTTTGCGGCAATCCGGCGGAGCCTCCGGCAAAACCATCGACCGGGAGGCAGTGGACGAATACCTGCGCGAGGTGAACCTTCCCCAGGCCATCGCCGGAGTGCGTAAAGAGGCGGGAAAAATCGGCGGGCTTCGCCAGCCCTATCTGGCCGGGTTGGCTGATTCGCTCGATGTCATGTGGGATCTGGCCATGGAAGTCTTCGGCAAGGGCGAGCCGGTGCCGTACGCCCGCTGCGTGGAGGCGGCGACGGCCAAGCCGCCTGAACCCTCCCGGCCGGAGAAAAAGCGGGAACGTGTTGCCGAATTGCTGGGCCGCGCCGGTTATACCGCGAATGCGGCCGGACTGCTGGAGGCAGTGGATGCGTGGCGACGGGATCGCGTGAGTCCGATGGCCTCGGTGCGCGCCCTGGGCGCGGCCGTGATCGCGCATTTTGACAATCTCAGCGCGAAAAATCTGCTTCCCTACCTTCCCCAGGAGCTTGCGCGGGTGCCGCGGGCGAACATCGATTTCCTTCCCATCAAGGACGCATGGTTTTCCGGTTCGATGAACTACATCGGCAGGGCGCGCAACGCCGATGGCGCGCCGCAATACGAAGCCACCTACGAGATCAATGCCTCGTTGCAGATTTCGTATCCGGAGTTTGAACAGCTCATAAGCCACGAAGTTGTGCCGGGGCACGTCACCACCTTCGCCTACCTTCAGGATTTGTACGTCCGCGGACAGGCCGGCTTCGAGGCTACGGTCCTCACCATGAACACGCGCGCCGCCACCTTGTTTGAGGGACTCGCCAACAATGCGATTCTCATCGCGCACGGAGTCACCGAAATCGACCAGTTGCCGGACGAAGACTTGCAGATCGGCGTGCTGCTGGCGCTGCTGCAGGATGATGCCAAGAACCAATCGTCGTTTCTGACCTGGGGCGAAGAAAGGCCACAACCGGAAGTGGCGGCCACGCTGCGCCGCGATTTTCTGGTCACCGAAGAGCGCGCCGATAAATTGTCCGGTGCCTGGGGACGGCATCCCCTGCTGGGCCGCATGTATCTCCCGGCATACCGCTCCGGCACTGAAAAGGTCGCTGAACTCCGGCGAACTTATCCAGCAAACCGCGCGCTTCCGGCGATTTACGGATGCAACGGATTAGTCGACATTCAGACGATCGATCAGATACTAAAAGACTAGGGCGTGTTTCATAAATTCTCACCGTATCCCTGTTATGATCCCTCAGGGGTTAAAACCCCTTGTATTTTCGTCCTTTTCGGCACGCGACCCAGAGGGTACCCCGGTCGTGCCCTGATACAAAGCGGGTATATGAAACACGCTCTTAACATAACGCACACCGGGCCATTGCAATTGAGCATACTTCCGCAGAGCAAACATGTAAGGCT
>JBEKNO010000262.1:0-3727 GCA_049522735.1 Occallatibacter sp. | reverse complement strand
GTTTCTTCGCGGGACGCAGATTTGGGCATGGCTCGGCCCTCCTGCAAGAGTCGCTTGCCTGTTCGCCCCGAGTAAGTGTCAACGCTGGTTCAAGCAGTTTTCAAATGCGATTGCCCTGCGTTCGCGCCCGTTTTTCGTGGAAACAGCTTCCCCGATAGTGTGCCTTTCCTGGTACGGGACAGTATGTGACGGTATGCACAGCATTGCAGCGCCCTTGGGAAGTGTGGTATTCCGGTATCAATACGCACGTGTTGAAGGCGGCATGAGAAGACGTTCCCGACACACTCCCAATACTTCGGAATCCACAGGCAAGATCGGCCAGGAACTCCCATCGAATCAACCAGCTCCACTGGTTCCGTTCTATCCGGACGAGATCCCTGCACAGCAGCAGTCCCGAGGGCACCGGCCCCAGGAACCCCGGCCCGCGGCGACCCACCGGCCCGTGGCGCCGACGCGGCCCGCGAAGCAGGAATGGAATGAGCCGGCCGGCTCCGGGCGGTTTGAGCTGGAGACGCAGCCGGAGTTGGCCTCCGTGCCCCCGCCGGAGCCACCGGCGGCGGAGCGTTCGCCCCAGGCTCCCAAGGGGTATGTGGTGCTGGCCATCGGGCTGCCCGGCTCGGGCAAGACCACTTGGTTCCGGCGCCGCGGAGTTACTCCGCTCTCCAGCGACCTGCTGCGCAATATACTCTTCGACGATGTGGAGGAGCAGCGCTACCAGGGTCTGGTTTTCTCCACCTTGCGGTCGCTGCTGCGGGCGCGGCTGATCGCGCGCATGCCGTGGAACTACGTGGACGCCACCAATCTTTCCATTCACGAGCGCCGCCAGTGGATCAAGATGGCCAAGAGCTTCGGCTACGAGGTGCAGGCGGTCTTCTTCGATGTGCCGCTGGAGGTTTGCCTGGAGCGCAACAGCAAGCGCGACCGCGCAGTGAGCCCAGACGTGATGCGCAAGATGTCCGAGAAGCTGAAGCCGCCGGTCTTTGAAGAAGGGTTTGCCAAGATCACCGTGGTGAGGGTCAAGAGCGCCGGGTGAGGGACAACTTCCCCATGAGCACTTTCCTTGTGGCTGCACCGTAACCAGAACCCCATCCGTCCTGGTAGCGCGAATGGGGTTATTGATCCGGCCCTATTCAGTGAGACTGTAAAATCGAAAAGCAACCGCAGATCCTTCGACTCGCTACGCTCGCTTAGGATGACAGCATTATTGTGGTGCAATCGTTTTGGGCCGGATCATTAGTTCAGCGGGCGGGCTATGGTTTGCGGGCGAAGATAATCGTAAAACGTCTCCGGACTGTTCACGCCGCCACCCAGGCCGCTTAAATTTACTCCGCCGTAGGGCAGGCCGTAAGCGAAGAGGTTGTGCGCGTTGATCCAATTGTTGCCGGCCACCAGGCGCTCGGCCACTGACCTGCCCCGTTTAGTCATAACTGGAGTTTCCCGGTTTTGGTTTTCAAGTAAGTAAAGCCCGTTGTAGCCGTAATGGTTTTTGAACAGGTTCTTACGGAATGCGGGCGGCGAGTTTTGCGGCCTGGGAAACAGCTTGCTGGGGATCTGGCAGGTTGGCGTACCCCCCGATGGTTCGTCCCTTGCGAAAGATACAGATTCCGCCCAGGTACTGCGCCTGGGCATGGAATGCTTCGTCGCCGACCTGCGCGGACGCAGCGCCTTCAAAATGCTCCCGGAGTTGTTTGAGGATCTCGGCGGCGGATTCCGGCGTGGTCTCAAGGACGAAAAACGCCTGCCCTTGCTTGTATGTGGCCACGTAGCCGCGCTTGAGCTGCTTTAGCCCCAGCACGCTTTCCGGGACCAGGCGGGTGGAGGTGAGGTTCTCTTGAGGAAACCACTGCAAGGCCTCCGGGGCGGTGACCCGGCCCTCAAGGCGCTCTTCGATCCTGGTAACGAAAGCCCGCAGAGCCGCGCTGTAATCGCTGTCAGGGCGGCCGGCGATTACGGCCAATTCGACGTAATACTTACCCTTGGCGAAGCTGGCGCTTTGCGGTTGCACCTGCCCGCCCATGCCGATGGCGGCGATGGGCAGGCTGGAATCGCGGTTGGCGGTGAAGATGCCGTATGCCGAGTCGGCATCGTTCATCTCGGAGACGTCGATCACCAGCGTGTCCGCGCCCGACTTGCAGTCGATTCCCCGCATGGCGACGAAGCCGTAGAGCAGGTAACCTTCGGCGGCGCCGTCCTTGTAGTCGAAGAGGTTGTCGGCGGCGTACTGGCGCTTAGGACCGGACTGCTCCCATCCGGGCGCGAATTGGCAGTTGAGGTAGTCCTGGGCGCGCGCCATGCCGGCCGCGAACAGGAGTGACAACAGCAAACCCGCGGCCTTCACGCAAATAATTCCTGGGCGCGCGCCATGCGGTTTGATACCTGGACGCCGTAGGGACAACTCACCGTGCATTGGGCGCAGTCGCCGCAGCGGACTGCAACCTGTTCGGGAGGCAACTCAAGAAATCTCTCCCGCCCCAGCGCGAACTGTCCATAACCGTCGGCGTAGGTGAGGAAGCGCAACACGCCCGCGACCGGCAGGCCCTTTTGGCAGGCGCCATCGCATTGGCCGCACATGCGGCAATAGAACGGGCTGATTTGCTCCAGGCGCGCGGCCAGCAGCTTTTGGTCGCCGGCGGAGAATGGTTGCGCCATGGCCCGCAGATTCTCCTCCAACTGGTCCATACCCGTCATGCTGGGAATGGTGGTGGAGATGTTGGGCTTGTTGATCACCCATTTCAGCGCGGCCAGCATGGCGTCATCCCTGGTCAGTTTCCCGTAGAGAGGATCGCTGGGCTTCATTTTACGAAGTCCTCCGGCCATCACTTTCATGGCTACGACGCCCATGCCTGCGTTGACGGCCGCCGCAATGGCCTGCTCGATGCCGGGGTCCATGGAAAAATTGTAGGCCGCCAGGACCACGTCGAAGACGCCCTTCTGCGCCAGCCAGGGCAGCAGTTGCTGCTGGCCGCCGTGCGTACTGACGCCGGCGAAGCGAATCTTGCCCTGCTTCCTGGCAAGCTGCTGCGCTTCGATCATATCGTCGCGAATATCGGCCGGAGCATTCTTACCATGGAGGTACCAGATATCAATGTAGTCGGTGTTGAGTTCGCGCAGGCTGGTCTCGAGGTCCTTCCGCATCCCCTCTTTGTTTTCAGCATCCGACTTGGTGGAGAGAACGACCTGCTTGCGCCTGGCGCCGAGGGCCGCGCCCACCATGCGTTCATTGTTGCCGTGTTGATAACCGCGCGCGGTATCGAAGTAGTTGATGCCGATATCGACGGCACGCTCAATCACGCTTGGATCCGATGTGATCATGCATCCGAATCCCAGCGTGGTTACCTTCAGGCCCGTGCGGCCCAGGGTTCTGAAGTCGAGTTTGACCGGGGAACCGGCAGTCTTTGCGGGTGGGTCCGCGGAGGACGGCAATAGCCCCAGCGTGGAACCGGCGCCCAGGACAGGAAGCGCCAACCCGGCGGAGAGGCCGGCGGAGAGGCCGGCGGAGAGAAAATCGCGGCGAGAGGTTGTTGAATTCATGAATGCACCTATGTCAGCGAACTGAATAGAGTAACCCAAAATTGTGTTTCGTGGATAGCGGGCAGGTCACAGGAGCAGGGCAAACGCATCTTATTATTTCGCCACGTATGCAGTTTTGAATACGATTCGATGCAGATGGCTGTTTTCTGAGGGAGCAGGGGTCTTCAGACCCCTGAATGCGGGGCATGGATTGAGG
>JBEKNO010000261.1:0-3792 GCA_049522735.1 Occallatibacter sp. | reverse complement strand
GTGCGCCCGGATAGCCCATAAATAGTGCCAAAACGAAGAATGACCGGGCGGAAAGTTTCGTTTTTCATGCCCAGAAGAACGTTTTCGCATGCGATCTTGCTGCGCGCATAGAGAGAGACAGGGTACAAAGGTGAATTCTCGTCGAGATATGTATCGCTGGCTCCGTAGACTGAGCAACTGCTGGCAAAGATGAACTTCTCAATTCCTTCCCCCTTAGTCACTTCCGCAATCATGCGCGTGGCCAGCAGGTTGGTTTCAATGGTTAGTTCCTCATCCAGCGCGCAAGCAGGGTCGCCAACAATGGCTCCCAGATGAACAACCGCTTTCACATCCCGCATGGCGCGGACAACTATATCGACCCTGCGGAAATCGGCCTCGACGATTTCCAAACCTGGGTGGTTCTTCCACCGTGCGATTGGATCCTCTCCGTATAAAAAGGCATCGAGCAGGCGCACTCTATAGCCGTCGTTGAGCAGCTTGGGAAGCAACCCGGAGCCAATATAGCCTGCTCCGCCAATCAGCAGCACACGCTTGCGAGACTCGCTGATCTTATCGGTTTTCCTGCGGCTGAGCATATGTTCGATCGTGACGTTCCCGCTGCGGATCTGCTCGCCCAGTTCGGCGCTCTGAATAATATCCCCCAGGCCCGGCACCATCTTGAATTCCACTTCGGCATCGATGGCAAACTTCAATATGCGCACCATCTGCTCTTCCGTCGCGGAAGGGATGGCAATGAGCACTCTCTTGATGGCATGTGCTCGCACCACTTTACGCAGGTCTTCGCCGCTTCCCAAAACCGGCTTGCCCTGCAAGATCAAGTGGGCCTTGGATGGATCATCATCGATCAACCCCACGACATCGCACTTCAGTGAACGGTTTTGGCGAAGCTCCCATAGCAATGCCAGCCCTGCTGTGCCGGCGCCATAGATAAGTGTTCTGGTTTGATCGCCTTTGGCTCGATGCGTCATTCGGGTGGTAATCACAACGCGAGCCGCCAGCCTTCCCCCCAAAGTCAACAAGCAGGAAACCAGCCAATCGAGAATATACACGGAGCGCGGAATTCCCCATGGCGCGGGCAAAAGAAATATGACCAGTCCGCCCAGTATCGACCCCGCCGAATTTGCCAAAATAATCCGCACCGCATCGTAGGCCGATGTATACCGCCAATTCCCTCGATTTAACTTGGCGGCGATGAAGGCATCCGATTTGGCTAGAACCCAGATGCATAGAAACACCGCCATCGGGTGCAGGTAGCGCACAGGCAATGCGCCGTCAAACCTTAACTCGAATGCAAGAAAGCCGGAAAGGGCAAATGCGCCCCAGTCTAAAAGATATGCCACAAGGTAATGGTGGATTTGTCTAGCGGTATAGCGTCGAGTAGGAAGTGATAAGAACGACATATGCTTCTCCTGGCTTCGTATCCGATTTGTACTCGGGTGATGCTCTGGCACAGGCAATTGGTTAGTTTGCTGCTCGGAAAAGTAGCCGGACAACTCAGTGGCACTCACTCCGCGCTTACTGCGAGTGAGGCCGGGGCAAGGGGCTGCTGGCGTATCGCAGGTTCCTCGGGCGCGGCACGTTCCAGTATTGTAAACCCGGCGTAAGCTTCGAACATGCGGTCCGGGCTAAGTCTTTCGCTCATGAACACACGCTGAAGGGAATTATGGCTGATCACTATTCCGATCAGCGTGAGGATAACGGTTTTGGCATTGGTGCACCGCAATTCGCCCCTCTTGACCCACGGCTCAAGATAGCGGGCAAGCACCTCGACCAGTTCGCCAAGATGCCTGCGCACGAGAGGATCGAAATTCTCATTCAGCTCAAGAGCGCTGTATTGCAAGAGCCGCAGTATCTCCGGCTTGTGCATCAGGGTCTTGGCGAGCAACTCGAACGTACGCGCAAGGGCCGTTCGCCCATCGGAGGCTTCTGCGATCCTGGCCAGCAAATCGCCGCGGAAATACACCTGTTGCAACTCCGATTCAAGCACCGCGACATAGAGGTCGTGCTTGCGCGGATAATGCCGATAGACCGTGACCTCATTTACCTGAGCCGCGGAAGCAATGTCCCTGGTGCTGACGCCGTTATACCCGAATCGGGCAAAGAGATCTGTGGCGGTTGAGAGTATGCGCACACCTGCTCCTCGCCGTCTCTGGCCGTTCGTTCCTGGCATGTGCTCCTCCTCCCATGCGGCCGCCGAATTGTGACTCGAAGCCTTAGACATAAAGGAGTGCTCCGCAAGCCAGTGGCTCCAGCTCGTTCCAGTCAACTTCAACGGCGATGCTTGGCATGATGATGATCATGGTGAAAACTTCCCCGGCGCTGTCCTACTTTGGCGCCAGCTGTCTCTCTTTGACGCTGCTCCCCACCTTCATCTCGGCAAGGGCAACGGAGCGTATGCGAGCCCGCTACAGCCTTTGCTGCTCCGGGAGGTGGTATTTCATGCATTTATCAGCATTTTCAGGCACGGCTTCGCCATCCTCACTTGGGTAGGCCGTTTTGCCGCACTGTCTTAATTGGAGTCAAGTGAAGTCAGCGAAACAAAAATTTTAAGCTTCCAAATGTAGGTGAGTGCTTTCATGCTTCACAGATATCCGATATGAGCATGAACTCAAACTCCTTACACAATAGCATGCGCACTCGGGAGGCAAATAGTTTTTTGAAAATGTACAAGTACCTCGGTGCTCAATTGCGATTACCAGGGTGTTCCGATAAGAATATAGTTTCTATAGAGAATATGCGCTCCCAGATCCGTCAATCTTAGCTATTTGATCAAGCACGCTTCCTGTTTGCCGCCTATGGCGCAACCTCTTGCCTATGAGCCGCTTACCGCCAGGACACGCGGCTTATACGCTATGCAAGAAGCACCTCAATGCCATGGCGGCGAAGCAAGTCCACGTATACTGGCGCTAGTTCCTTGTCGGAAACCACTACATGGGCGGCGTTGAGCGGGGCCACCGGAAACATTCCGCCACGGCCAAACTTGGTGCGATCGGCAACGATAATCACTTTGCCGGCAATTTCGACCATCTTCTTCTCAGAGCCCACTACCAGCGTGTTGTTATTGCTGAATCCGGCTTCGGAGATGCCGCCTATTCCCATAATCACCGCATCGGCGCGTATGGCGCTCAACATCTGCTCGCAGAAGGGGCCGAGCATGACGCGGAGGCGTGGATCGAGATACCCGCCGGTCAAAGTCAACTCGATGTTGCGAACCGATTCCAGTCCTTCGGCAATGGGCAGCGAGTTGGTAACGATGTGCAGAGACTTGGCGGCTAATTCCCTGGCCACGGCGGCCACCGTCGAGCCGCCATCCAGGATCACCGTCTGGCCATCCTCGATCAGGCCTGCCGCGAGCCGCGCAATGCGGCCCTTTTCGTCGCTAAACCGCGCACTCTCCTCCGCATAGTCGAAGGCGCCGCTTTCTGGCGGCTGCACGGGAACGGCGCCCCCATAGACGCGCTTCAGCACCTTCTCATTTTCCAGGATGTCCAGGTCGCGGCGCACGCTGGACTCTGAAGCATCCAACTCGCGGCACAGAGTCTCCAGATCCAGAAAGTCCCTGGACTCCATCATCTGGCGAATTCTAAGTTGCCGCTCGATAGCCTTCATCTTGTTTACGGCGTTATACGGTATCGTGCCGAAAAACTTTCACTTGGCGCCCATTGTTTCCATCACCGCATCCGTAACCGATTTCACCAGCATCTCCAGATCCATCTCCGCGGGTTTGCCGCTGCTGCCATCGCAGGGTGTTGGAACCAGCGCGATGGAGTCCGGCACTTCAAGATCGGACAG
>JBEKNO010000260.1:0-3819 GCA_049522735.1 Occallatibacter sp. | reverse complement strand
GGCTGGCGCGGAGTGCTGGACAATAACTTCATTCCCCTCACCCTGGAGGCCATTGACGGCATCCAGTTGAAGGGCGGCACCATCCTGCACTCCTCGCGCACCAACGTGAAGAAGGTTCCCGGCGGCATCGAGAAGGTTCAGGAGGTTCTGAAGGCCAATAAAATCGACGCGCTGATCGCCCTGGGCGGCGACGACACGCAATCGGTGACCCTGTTTCTGAGCGAGCACGGCGTGCCTAGCGTGGGCGTTCCCAAGACCATCGACAACGATATCAGCGGCACCGACCAGACCTTTGGCTTCGACACCGCTGTGATGATCGCCACCGAAGCCGTCGATCGCATCCACACCACCGCCGACTCCCACAACCGCGTGATCGTGATCGAGGTGATGGGCCGCGATGCCGGCTGGATCGCCTATGCCTCCGGCGTGGCCGGCGGCGCGCACGTGATCCTGGTTCCCGAAAAAGAGATCGATATCGACCACGTTTGCGCGCTGCTCAAGTACAACTACGATCACGGCAAGCACTACGGCGTGGTGGTAGTGGCCGAGGGCTGCCATCTGCCCGAGGTTGGCCAGGTGATCAACGAAAACGCGCAACTGGACTCCTTCGGCCACGTGCGCCTCTCCGGCATCGGCGAGAAGCTGGCCGGCCTGATCGAGAAGAAGACCGGTTTCGAGACCCGCTCGGTGAACCTGGGCCACACCCAGCGCGGCGGCGTGCCCACGGCCTTCGACCGCCTGCTCGGCCAGCGTTACGGCCTGCACGCCATCGACATGGTGCACGAGAAGAAGTGGGGCCGCATCGCCGTGCTCAAGGGACTGGACATCACCGACATCACCATCAAGGAAGCCATCGCCACCAACCGGCGGCTCGACCAGCGCTTCTTCGACGTGATTTCGGATCTGGAAGCGAAGGTTTAGTGCGACTGCCGCGCTTTAGCATGCGAAAAGCCATCCTCATTGCGAGGGTGGCTTTTTGCTTTTGCATGCCATACCACGTGGCTGAAAGTAGGTTAGAGTTGGGCTGTGCTCTACCGCCTCTACACTGCTGAGGACTTCGCCTCGCTCTACGCCATCGAGGAGGTCTGCTTTCAGTCGCCGTTTCGGTTTGGGCGCGGGACTATGCGCCAACTCGTGCATTGCTCCAATGCGGCAACCTGGATCGCGGAGGAGGATGGGCGCATGGCGGGCTTTGCCATTGTCGAGTGGACCCGGGAGCCGGACGAAATCATTGCTTACATACAAACCCTTGAAGTTGCCCCGGAGCAGCGCGGCCGGGGCGTTGGAGGGGAGCTGCTGCTGCGCATTGAAGGTTCCGCGCGCGCCGCGGGCGCCCAGGCGATGTGGCTTCATGTGGATGCGGAGAACGAAGACGCCATCCGGCTCTACCAGGCGCATGGCTACCTCTGCGAGAGAAGGGAAGAGAACTACTACGCACGGGGGCGCGCGGGGCTGATGTACTCAAAGCTGCTTGGCGCCGAGCCGGCAAGTTAACTAACTTAGGCGCCAGTCAGGCGATGGCTGCTTCTACTTCTGAGGCTTGTCGAAGGGCTGCTTTTCTGTGATACGCGGACGCTCTTCAGCCTGCAACTCCCTGGCTACCTGCTGGACTTCGCGGAAAACGCGGAGCAGGTTCCCGCCCAGGATTTTGCGGCAGACTTCGGCGGAGTAGCCGCGCGCCATTAACGCTTCAGTGATCTTAGGCAGGTCGGCGGGGGAGTCGAGGCCTTCAGGCAACTGGCCGCTGACACCGTCGAAGTCCGAGCCCAGGCCTACGTGGTCCACGCCGGCTACCTTGGCGATGTGGTCGATGTGGTCGATAAGAACCGAGAACGGCGGGCGGGGAATGCGGTCGGCGTAGCTGCGCTGGATTTTTTCGATTTCCGAGTACGTTACCTCTCTGCCCTCGGCTTTGGCCTTGTCTTTGAGCTCCTGGACGGCTTTTTGGGCCTCGGGTTCAAGGGCCTTTTGCGCGTTGCGGTAGCTCTGGGAGAGAAAGCCGGAGTAGAAGTTGACCTGGACGACGCCGCCTTTGGAGTTGGGTCCGCCGGAGCGAGCCACGGCGCGGAGCATGTCGTCGGTCATGTTGCGGGGAGCGTCGCAGAGGGCGCGGGCGGAGGAATGGGAGGCAATGACCGGGGCGCGGGAGATGACCAGAGTCTTGTAGAACGTGCGGTCTGAGACGTGGGAAATATCCACCATCATGCCCAGGCGGTTCATCTCGTAGACCACGTCTTTGCCGAACTCGGTAAGGCCCTCTTTGGTGTGGGGAATAGTCTTGTCGTCGATGTCGCCGGAGCTGTCGGCCCAGCCGTTGGAGTTGGACCAGGTAAGGGTCATGTAGCGAACGCCCAGCACGTAGTACTGGCGGAGGAGGGCCAGCGAATCCTCGATGGAGTGGCCGCCTTCGATCCCCATGAGGGCTGCAAACTTATGATTCCGACGGGCTTCCTCGATGCCTTCCGGGGAGGTAACGAACTCGACCTTATCGCGGTGTTTGGCCGCTTGTTGCTTGACGGCGTCGATCAGCTCCAGGGTCCGGTGGGCGTATTGGCCCTTGTAGAGCGTGGGCTCGACCCAGATGGAGAAGAACTCGGCGCCCAGGTTTCCCTTGTGGATCGAGTCCAGGTTGAGGTTGCCGGAGCCGAGCGGGCCGGCCAAATCAAAGTGTTCATCCACAAAGCGTTGCGGGGTGTCGGCGTGGGTGTCAATGACGATGGCGGAGCGATGGACCCCAGCGGGGTTTTGCGTTTTGGACTTCATTTCGGCGGAGTGGGGTTTGACCGGGGTTTGCGCCCATAGCAGCGCCGGAATGGCGAAAAGCAGGAGCAAGAAACGTGTGCGCATAGGCCTGGGATGAGTTTATACTCTCGACAGGGTTCGGAAATCGAGACCTGCGGCCCCGGTTTGGTTACCCTCAGACGCTGGCCACCCGGCCTGGCATGCTTCATTATTTTCCGTTTTCGGTTTTTTTGTTTTTCATCCGGGCTTGAGCAAGATCGAAATTTAACTTTGCGCCGGTATAGGCCGGATTGATTCGTGCCGCGTCGCTGAACTGCTCGGCCGCTTTTTCATAATCCCCCAGTTGAAAGAAAACCACGCCGAGGTCGTTATGCGTATAAGCATCTGCAGGGTCGAAGCGCAGCGCCTGGGTAAACTCCTCAACCGCTTCGGGGAGTTGGTGCATCTCCGCCAAGATCCTGCCAATTCTGGAATGTGCTATTGCCTGATCGGGTTTGATGGCCAAAGAAAGCCGGAATTCCTTGATCGCTTCCTGCTTCAATCCCTGCCTGTCATAAATAATGCCTAAATTAATATGCGCATCGCTGTAATTGGGATCGATGGCCAGTACCTGGCGATTCGCCTCCACCGCCTCGTCAAGCTTACCCTGCGCCTGGAGCGCATCGGCAAGATAAAGCCACTCCGCTATAAAATCCGGGCGCGCGGCGATCGCCTTTCTGCTATACATCTCCTCATCCTTGGGCCTGCCCATCAAAAATGACCATAGCGCCATGTCAGTCAGAGCGCCTGGGTCATTAGGAGCAATACTCAATGCCTGCTCGAGGTGCTGCCCCGCAAGCGGGAGCTTGCTCATATCATGGGTTTGCATCAGGCAAAAGGCGGAATCGGAAAGAGCCTGCGGCCAGGAGGGATAATAGGTCAATGCGCGTTCGAAATATGGTTGCGCCTCGGCAAATCTTCCCAGCCTCATGTACGCCATGCCCAGGCCTAAGTTAGGAGGTCCGCCGCGCGGATCAATCTCCAGCACATGGCTGAAAAGCGCCACTGAATCTTTCCACACCTTTACCTGCGCATAGG
>JBEKNO010000259.1:0-3878 GCA_049522735.1 Occallatibacter sp. | reverse complement strand
GCCGCTTCCAGCCGCTGGGTGAGCCGCTCCTGGTAGCGCTGCTCGATCTCGGGACGCAGCGCAGCGATTCCATCGGTGGCCTCGGCCAGCCGGTCCAGCGTGCCGTGGAGAATCGCCTCCAGAGCCTCGCCCTCGCGCGCGCGCATGGCCTTCAACTGCTCCAGCAGCGGCGCAATCTCCTTCAGCGCGCTTTCAGCCAAAGCCGCCAGCTCCTCTTCGCCCCGGTTGTCGTTCTGCAAAGCGCCGGGCATACGCATAACCGCATTCAGGTCCGGCTCGCCCGTGAGCCCGAACTCGTCGCGCGCCGCGGTAAAGGCCGAAATATAGCCGGCCACCAGTTCGCGATTGTAGCTGGCCGTGGGCTGGGTTGCGCGATCGGTTCGATCCAGTGACAGGGCCAGCTCCACGTGGCCGCGGACCAGGTTGTCCTTGAGCGCCTTGCGCAGCTCCATCTCCAGCGCGTCCAGGCCCTGCGGCAGGCGCAACTGGAGATCGAGAAAGCGGTGATTGACGCTCTTCAGGCTCAGCGTGTAGCTGAACTGATCGTGTACGCGAACCTGAACCCGCGCAAACCCGGTCATGGAATAAATCGACATTCTTGCTACTCCTGTGGCCCGGTGGTTAGAGCCAGCTCCAATTGGGGTGGATCCTGTTCCAGGGAATCCGACCCCTGCGGCTCGGGTACGTCTATGAATTGCAGTTGATAAAGCCGCTGATAAGTGGGGGAATACTGCAATAGTTCCTCGTGGGAGCCGGTGGCGGTGATGCGGCCGTCCTCCAGCACGGCGATGCGGTTGGCGCGTCGAATGGTGGAAAGCCGGTGGGCAATCACCATCACGGTGCGTCCCTGCATCAGGTTGGCCAGCGCGGACTGGACCAGCGATTCGCTTTCGGCGTCCAGGGCCGAGGTGGCCTCGTCCAGAATCAGGATGGGCGAGTTCTTGAGGATGGCGCGGGCAATGGCCAGGCGCTGGCGCTCGCCGCCGGAGAGCCGGAAGCCTTTTTCGCCGATCACCGTGTCGTAGCCCTGCGGCATTTGCTGGATGAAATCGTGGGCCAGGGCGTTGCGCGCCGCCTGCTCCACCACGGCGGCCTTCACCTCCGGCTGGCCGTAGGCGATGTTGTTGCGCACCGTGTCGTTGAAGAGGATGGTTTCCTGCGTCACCTGGGCCACCTGGCGGCGCAGCGAGCTGAGCGTCAGATCGCGCAGGTCGTGGCCGTCGATGAGAATGCGCCCCGAAGTGACGTCGAAGAAGCGCGGAATGAGGTTGGCCATGGTGGACTTGCCGGCGCCGCTGGGACCCACCAGCGCCAGCACCTCGCCGGCCCGCATCTCCAGATCGACGTTGTGCAGAATCTGGTGTTCGCCCTCTTCGGTGCTGTAGGAAAAGCCCACGTTCTCAAAGCGAATGGAGTCGGCAAAACGATGTAAGTAGATGGCGCGCGGCCGCTCCTTCACGTCGTCCTCGGCGTCGAAGAAGCCGAAGATGGATGAAGAAGCGCCCATGGCCTGCTGGAAGCTGTTGTAGAAAGTGGCTAGCCTGCGCACCGGGTCGTAGAGCTTGAAGAGGGCGATGATGAAGGTGATGAAGACCTCGGCCGTCATGCGGCCGCGCATGATCTCGTTGCGGCCGATCCACAGCAGCAGGGCGATGGCCACCGAGCCGATGGTATCCATCAGCGGCGAGCTGATGGACTGAATGCGCGCGTTGCGCAGATTGGCGCGGAGCAGGCGGGCGGCGGCCTTCCTGAAGCGCACAATCTCCCACAGCTCGGTGTTGAAGGCCTTGACGATGCGGTTGCCGGTGACCGTCTCGTGCAGAATGTTCTGGATCTCGGCCAGCTTGTCCTGGCTGCTGCGGGTGCGGGTGCGCACCGAACGGCCAATGCGGCGCGAAGATGTGATGACCACCGGCACAAAGAGCAACAGCGCCCAACTGAGACGGCCTCCCAGCGCGATCACCAGTGCCATGGTCGCAATAAAGGTGAAGAGCTGCTGCAGAAACTCGCCCATCACCGAGCTGACAGAGGTCTGCACGCGGTCCACGTCGTTGATGAGCGTGGAGAGAATGGTGCCGGTCGGGTGCTTGTGAAAGAAGCTCGATGAACGGCGCAGGATGGTCTCGTAAAGGTGATTGCGCAGGTCGGTGACGGTGCCGAAGCCGGCGTAGTTGACCAGGTAGGCGCCGAGATAGGTGCACAGCCCCTTGATAATCGTCGAGCCGATCAGGGCAAAGGCCACCACCGTCCAGGCGTTGTGCATCCAGTGCGGGGCAAATTCATGCACATCGAACTGCCAGCGGGGCGGGGCGAAGGGAAACAGGGGCAAGGCGCTGGAGGGGTTGTTGGGCCGGAGAACCACGCCCAGGATGGGCACAAAGAGCGCCATCCGCAAGGCATCGAGCAAACCCGCCACGGCCAGCAGCATCACTCCCGGCAGCCACTGCAGCAGGTAGGGCAGCCCGTAGCGCAGCAGGCGCAGGTAATTCTTCATGCCGGTTGGCCCGCCTGGAGAGAACAATTCTTCGGGTCAAACCACTGGGATGAGGTACAAGACTCCATCCCAGTATTGTATCCGGCAGGCGCTGGAATATGCTTACGAGGTTTGGATCTCCCACCCTTGCCACAAAAACAAAGACGTGGGCGGGTGACCCAGGTATCGATTCTACTTGCTTCAATCCTTATCCAAGATAGAAGGCTGTGCCCCATTCATCGCGGCCCTATCGCGATGAGTGGGCCGCGAAGTCTTGCCGTCCACTCTGACTCGATTTCAACCGCTCCTCGAACGCCGGACGCGTAGTGGTTGAAGCTGCTCCATTGATAATCGCCGGGAGATGCAACCAATCCGCGCTTCACCGGGTTGCGATGAATGTAACGTATCACTTCAGAGCGAGCCTCTTCACCATGGACGTTGCGGTCATAGTAACGTTCCTGCCAGAATTTCTCGCGCTGACCTCTCAGTTTACGCGATGTGATCTGCTTTACGGCTTTGAGAAACTGGGCCACGAGGATCGATGGCGGCTCGTTGATGAGCAAATGGACGTGCTCAGGCATCAGGACGTAGGCGTAGATTCTCGCCTGATGTCGTGCACGAGTCAATTCCAGTACGGCCTCAACTGTGTTCTTGGGATCCGGCGCATCGAGAAAAGGGAGACGGTGAAAGCAACTGAAAGTGATGAAGTGGAGAGCTTCTGCTTGTTGGAACCGTTTCAGACCATACGGCATAGCTCGATCATAGTCCGGCCACGAACTGACCTCAAGCCACCCGCCCGCTCATCGCGATAAGGCCGCGATGAACGGGGCACAGCTTCTCATGACTTACAGCAATTCTTCGGAGTTGATTGCGGGCCACCTGCCTCTATTACAAAGCTGCCTATTGAAACACTCTTCAATACGCCTTCAAATCGACGATGGCCTTGAGGATGGTCTCCGGCTGGGGCAGGATGGCGTCTTCGAGCACCGGCTGGTAAGCCACAAAGGTATCCATCGATCCAATGCGCCGCACCGGCGCATCAAGGCAGTCGAAGAGCTCATCCCCGATGCGCGCCGCGATCTCCGCGCCGTAACCCCAGCTGATCATGTCCTCGTGAGCCACGATCACCCGGCTGGTCTTTTTTACCGAGGCGGCGATGGCCTCCCAGTCGTAGGGGTTGAGGGTGCGCAGGTCGATGATCTCCACCTCGATGCCGTGCTGGCGCTGCGCCTTTTGCGCCGCCTGCAATGCGCGCGGCACGATAGCGCCGTAGGTGATGAGCGTGAGGTCGGAGCCGGGGCGGACGATGCGGGCCTTGCCGAAGGGGATGGCGAAGTCCGGGCCGGGATAAGGGGCGCGGTCGTGGGTTTCGCGGTAGAGGCGCTTGTGCTCGAGGAAGAGGACG
>JBEKNO010000258.1:0-7801 GCA_049522735.1 Occallatibacter sp. | reverse complement strand
CCGTTCCGCCAGCCTGCGCATGAAGTAGGGATACCACTCGCGGCCAAAGGGAACGTAAACGCGCACCTTGTAGCCCTCGCGAACCAGTCTGCGCTGCAGGTCGCGGCGCACACCGTAAAGCATCTGAAACTCGAAGCGGCTGGAGTCGATCCCACGCTGGCCGGCAAACGATTTGGCTTCGGCGATCATCTTCTCGTCGTGGGTGGCCAGGGCATGAAAGACGGGGCTGGCCAGCAGCATCCGGCTCAGAAGGACGAAGTTCGCGTCCACATCAGCCTTGCGCGGAAAAGCCGCCTGCGCTGGCTCCTTGTACGCCCCTTTGCACAGCCGCACCCGGATGCCGTCGGCCAGCAGTTGCTCAACGTCGGCCTGCGAACGGTAAAGATAGGACTGGATCACAACTCCAATCGCCGCGCGCAACTGGGGGCGCGCGTGCAGCCGCCGCACTATCTCCAGCGTCACCTGGGTCAGCCGCGAGTCCTCCATATCGATGCGGACAAAGTTGCCCGCCGCGCCGGCGTGCCCGGCCAGGCTTTCAACAATCGACTCGGCCAGCTCAGGAGATTGCTCCAGCCCCATCTGTGTCAGCTTCACGCTGATGTTCGCGTCGAGCTTGCGCGCGGCTATCGCATCCAGCAGTTGGTGGTAGACCTCGGCGGCCCGGTGCGCCTCCGCCTCTGAGGTAACGCTCTCGCCCAGCGAGTCCAGGGTCACGGCCATGCCCTGCCGGTTGACGGCTTCGGCCACGCGCAGGGCGTCCTCGATCTCCATGCCTGCAATAAACCGGGAACTTAGCCGCCACCCCACGCGGGACTGCTCGCAAAAACCGCGTAAAACACGATTTCGGGAGAGGGAGATAAATGCGGAACGCAGAAGAGGCATAAGTCGATCCAGCCGGCCCAGGCAACAATAATTAACGCCCATTCGCCGAACAGATATTTTCGCACACCAGGCGGGGTGTGCGGGGGCCGGCGCCCAATCTTAGAGCGAAACCAGAGTAAACGTGCCCTTTCTAAGAGTGTTCAGGGTGACTTTTTCTTGAGGAAAAAGCCACTTGGCAGCATTGCTTTCGGGGTACAGCTACTCTGATTTCGCTATAGCTATCGAATCTCGAACACATCACTGCCGTGCGCCGGCAACGTCACACTCACTTCCTTTGATTCCTTGCCCATTGCATCAATCCACACTTCCCGGGCCTGATGCTTTCCACCCTCAAGGCCAAGCTGCTTCCAGGTGGTGCGCAGCGTAACCGGCTTGTCGTCGAGGTTGAAAAAGGCAAAGTACTCCCGGTAAACCCTCGCCCCCGGCTCGTTGATGGTTCCCCGCCACACCCTGGCGTGTTCAAAACCGGGCAGGTTCGCGGTGTCGACCGGATGGCTGTCGGTCACATTCTGATTCATGAACAGCATGGTCTGATTGGTAATCAGCGAGCGCGTAAAATCATCCAGTTTGGTCAGATTCGCCCCCAGAATCAGCGGGGACCGCGCAATGGCCCACAGCGTGAACTCTGTCCGCTGCTCATCCTGCGTTTCCCGCGACTGCCTGGGCTCGCCCCATCCCGGATGCGGCCCCAGCCACCCCCAGGGCAGCATGTCCTCGTCCGGCCAGTTGCCCGGCCTCACATACGGCGACCACTTCGCCAGCCGGTCGAATGCATCCCGCACGCCGAAGGGATATTCGCCTTCCCCCGGTTTGTGCTCGAAGGTCCAGCCGTCCCAGTGGTCGTCGGAGAGGCGCCACATCTGCGCGTATCTGCCTACGAATTCCGCGTTTTCCAGCGCCGTCGGCCCCGGCGAAAGGCTGAGCACAATCGTCCGCCCCGTTTTCTTGATCGCTTCGGCAATCTGCCGTATCTCCGTGGGCCGGTAAGGCCGGCTGCTGATGCAATCCACCTTGATGAAGTCCAGTCCCCATCCCGCGTACAACTTCAGCATGGAATCGTAATAGGCCTGCCCGGCGGCATTATCCTTCACCCCCCAGTTGCCCTCGTCCCACGGGCATGGACTGGTGGTATCGGCCGCATCCGCGGCATGAAACTTCGACCCCGCGATGGGCAGATTTACCTCGACCACCTGGCGCGGAATGCCGCGCACAATATGGATGCCGAACTTCAAACCCTGCGCATGAACCCAGTCGGCCAGGGGCTTGAAGCCCGCCCCGCCCGCCGACGATGGAAACCGGTTCTCCGCCGGAATCAGGATTCCGTTCCCGTCCCACACATATTTGCGCGCCTCCAGCTTGTCGGCGAAGGGATTCTCCATATACCATCCCTCGTCGATCACCGCATACTGCCATCCAAACTGCTTGACTCCGGCCAGCACGGCGGCATTGGCCTTGTAATCGTCCTCATTGATGGTAAACCCGTACGCATCCCAACTGTTCCACCCCATCGGCGGCGTGGGAGCGGGTTCCTGTGCGGGTGCGGGGATTGCGACCAGGGCGGCCATGGCAAAAACAGCGGCGATGAAAATACTGGGTCTGGTCATGCGGGAACGTATACCACATCCGGCGGGGTTGCCGCAGTGCGGAATTTGCCATCGTTCATACGGATGCCGCTTCCGCCAGCCGCTTTGCCCGCCACAACGCGCCGTCCAGGGGGACTGCCGCTTCCCGTGCCACCGGCATCTCGGGCGCCGCGGCATGGAGGCCGGCGAAAAAAGCCTCGCGCACCAGGGCGATCTTCTCGATGATGCCGCCGGTCCAGGCCACCGGAACCTCGCCCGCAATATTGTGCTTGCGGCGCAGCTTGGCCCGCACCAAAAGCACAAAGGCCACCAGGTCGGCCGATGCCTGTTGCAATACTCCTATAGCGACCGGGTCGCCGGCTTCGGCCAGTTCATGGATGGCCGGCGCCAGCGCGGCAAAATCCGGTCCCGGCGTGCTGTCGCCCAGGTTCACCAGGCCGTCGATGGTGGGCGTATCCCAAATCTCGCCCACTTTTTTGAGAATTTGCGTCGGCTCCTCGCGATCATAGGCATGGAGCGCCCTGCGCACACTGTTCACCCCGATCCAGTAGCCTGAGCCCTCATCGCCCAGCCGCGAGCTCCACCCTCCGGCGCATTCGCGGCTGCCGTCCGGCGCCCGGCCTATGGTATTCGAGCCGGTTCCGGCGATCTGCAAAATGCCGGGGCCGCCATGGAAGGCGGCGTCCAGGGCGATCACCTCGTCGCCCACGATCTCGCAGCGCTCGACGTTAAAATCCCGAAAAACCGCTTGGATCCATTCCGCTACGCCGGGCATGGTGGCGCTGGCCACGCCAGCCGTGGCCGCGCGCACGCCGGTTACGCCGGCCTGGGCGTACGCATCTTTGAGCAGCGCGCGCAAGTTTGCTTCCGCAGCCTCCGCGCCCACCCGCAGCCGCTTGATCGAACCATTTATCGCGTGACCCAGAACCCGATCGCCGGCAACGATCGACGCGCGCGTGTGTGTTCCTCCGCCATCAATTCCCAGGATTACTTGCATTTTTTCCATACTCCTTTATCTTTCGAAATGGCCGCCGCCGTTGCGTTCGGAAAATGCTAGAGCGCGTCAGTGAGGGCCAACCGGCTGCCCGCCCTGGATGGAGGCGACGAGTTTCCCCACTCGATTCACGGCAACCAGGTTGGCGGGCCGGCACACGGCGAGGAAACCGGCCTGATTCCCGAGTCCGGTCATGGTAGCCGGATTCACAGTGAGCAGCCGCAGCGCCTGTTCCAGGGGCGTGCCGGTGAATTCAATAAAATTGGCCAGGGCGCGGTCGAGGGTCAGTACGCTGCCGGCCAGCGCTCCGTCGGCCGTAGCCTTTCCATTGGCCACCTGGACGGCGAATCCACCCAGTTGATACTCGCCGTCGGGCATGCCGGTGGCGCTCATCGCATCGGTCACGAGGATGGCGCGCTCCGGCCCCTTGGCCCGGAGCCACAGTTTGGCCATCTCCGCCATCTCCGGAGCGGTGTGAATGCCGTCGCAGATAAATTCGGCAAAAAGCGCGTCGTTGGTGAGAACCGTGCCCAGGATGCCCGGCTCGCGGTGGTCCAGCGGGCGCATGGCGTTGAATGCATGGGTTGCGCTCACGGCCCCGGCGGCGATTGTGGCGCGGGTTTCGGCGGCGGTGGCGTAGGAGTGGCCCACGGAGATGCGCACGCCGCGCGCGGTGGCGTGGGCAGCCAGCTCCGGCGCGCCGGGCAGCTCCGGTGCCAGCGTCATCAGACGCACGTTACCCTCGGCGGCCTCGAAGAGCCGGTCAAAGACGGCGGTGTCGGGCGCGAGCAGGTATTCAGCCGGTTGGACGCCGCGCTTCTGGTGCGACAGAAACGGTCCCTCAAGGTGAATGCCGAGGGGCCGGGCCTGGGTTCCGGCGGGCGGCGCGGCAAGCAGCCTGGCCAGGCCTGAAAGGGCGCGCAGAGTTGTATCCAGGGGTGCGGTAATCGTGGTGGGCAGAAAGCTGCCCGTCCCGCGAGAGGCCAGGAAGCTGCCGATAGCATTGAGAGCTTCGGGAGTGGCTTCCATTACGTCATGGCCGGCCGCGCCGTGGATGTGAACGTCAAGAAAGGCCGGTGCCAGCGTTGATCCGGGATAGTCCAGAACGCGGGCCTGGGTTGCGCTGGGCAACTCGCCGGCCGAACGGGTGGATATGGAAGCGATTCGCCCGTCTTCAATTACGACCACGGGATGATCGAGCAGGCTGGTTCCGCTCCAAAGCTTCTCCGCGGTGAGCACTGTGCGCATAGCATAATTATTGCAGGCTCCCCCGCCGTCAGGATGGACGGACCGGCTCCTGTTACGGCTCTGTAAAGCGGGAGCAGCGTTGTTTTTGCTAAGGTTTTGCCATGCATACGAAGGTTCTGTTGACGGTTATGGGTACAACTCTGGTTCTCGGGCCGGGGTTTCCTGCGGCGCAGACGGTTGATCTGCCTACGAGCAAACAGTTGATCGGGGAGATTCCGGGGCATCCGCAACGGTTGAACAGCCTGCCCATATCCATGGCTGTCTCTCCCGGCGGCCGCTACGTGGTTACGGTGAATGCCGGGTATGGGACCTTTGAGTCGCAGTACGAGCAGTCGCTGGTCGTGCTGGATACGCAGACGGGCGCGCTCAAGGATTTTCCGGATGACCGCACGCTGGCCAAGGTCGCCAAACAGACGCTCTACTCCGGACTGGCGTTCAGCCGCGACGGGAGCCGCGTGTACGCAAGCATGGGCTCGACCACAGACCCGCTCGGCGATGGCAAAGACAAGACCGGCAACGGCGTGGTGGTCTACAGCTTTGCCGATGGCAAGATTGCGCCGGAGCGCATGATCCATCTGCCGCTCCAGCAACTGGCTCCGGGGAGAAAGACGAAACTGATCGGCGAGGCGGAGGGCGACAAGGGAGTGCCGTTTCCGGCGGCCATCGCGGTGCTTGGTCCGGCGGGCGCGGAGAAGCTGCTGGTTGCCGATAATCTGTCGGACGATGTGCTGCTGCTGGACGCCGCCAGCGGCGCAATCGAGAGGCGCTTCGATCTCTCAGAAAGCGATGCGGTGCCATCGACTTATCCCATTGCCCTGGCGGTATCAAAAGACGGTGAGCGGGCCTTCGTCGCTTTGTGGAATGCTTCAGAGATCGTGGAACTCGATCTGGCCAAGGGGGTGGTGGGGCGCAAGCTGGCTCTTCTCAAGCCGCCCAGCGAGGTGGCTCCGGGAACGCACCCATGCGCGCTGGAGATTTCGCCGGATGGAAAGACCCTCTACGTGGCGCTGGCCAATCGCGACGCCGTTGCGGCCGTGAATGTGGGCGCGGGACAGTTTTCAGTGAAAGGCTACTTCGATACGCGGCTGCCTGCGCAGAGCTACTTTGGCGCGGAACCCGAGGCGCTGGCTCTCAATGCGGACGGCAGCCGTTTGTACGTGGCCAATGCGGCCAGCGATGCCGTTGCTGTCATCGACACCAGGCTACTGACCATGAAAGCGGCGAAACAGGGCATGGTGGAGCCGATGGGCTTCGTGCCAACGGAATGGATGCCCATGTCCATGGCGTTTATCCTCACGGCGTCCGGCGGAAAGCTGTATGTGGCCACCGCCAAGGGCAAGGGAACCGGGCCCAACGCAACTCCAATGCAAGCGGCTGATGCGGCGAAGGGGAAGCAGATATTGCGGGGGCACTCATACATCGCGACGCTGTTGCACGGCTCACTGGCCACGCTGGATGTGGCCGAGGTTGAGAAGGATCTGCCGCGCTGGACGCAGGTGGTGATCGAGTCGAACCGGATGAAGGCGGCCGAGGAGAAGATAAATTTTGCCGGCGGGGCGCGGGACCGGATCAGGCACGTAATTTACATCATCAAGGAGAACCGGACCTACGATCAGATTCTCGGCGACCTGAAGAAGGACGGAAAGCCGGTGGGCAACGGCGACCCCAGGCTGACCATGTACGGCGAGGCGATCACGCCCAACGAGCACAAGCTGGCCCTGCAGTTCGGCGTGCTGGATAACTTCTTCGACTCAGGCGAGGTTTCGGGCGATGGGCACGTCTGGTCCACCGCGGCCATCGGCACGGACTATCTGGAGAAGACCTGGCAGCAGAGCTATCGCGGCAGCCAGAGAACCTACGACTACGAGGGCGCGGTGGCGATGGGCTATCCGCTGCTGCAGAAGATTCCCGATGTGAACGAGCCGGCCAGCGGCTATCTGTGGGGCAATCTGGCCGCGCACGGCAAGAGTTACTACCACTTCGGCGAGTACATCTCCACCACCTTTTGCAATGAAAAGCGCGTGGTGGACCCGCAAATGGGGCCGTTGATGCAAGGCTGCGACTGCGCGCGCAAGGCCATTGCGCCGGGCGAGGAACTGCCCGCGGAGTGGGGCGGCGGCGTAAACAAGTGGCCCTGGCCCATCCCGCTGATCGCCGCCAACGTTCCTACCAAGCCGGAACTGGTGGGCCACTTTGCCGCGGAAGCGCCGGACTTCAATCTGATGGTGCCCGACCAGGTGCGGGTTGAAATTTTTCTGCGGCATTTGAAAGCCTGGGGCGCGGACAGGGAGCAGGGCAAGGACACCATGCCTAACTTCATCCTGCTGCGGCTGGGCAACGACCACACTGCGGGCACCAGGCCCGGAGAACCAACGCCTAAGTCTTCAGTCGCCGATAACGACCTGGCGGTCGGACGAGCGGTCGAGGCCGTCTCGCACTCGCCGTACTGGGACGATACGGTCTTCTTCATCCTGGAAGACGATGCGCAGGACGGCGGCGACCACGTGGATGCGCACCGGAGTATTGCATTGGTGGTCAGCAAGTATGCCCCGCATGGCGCCCATGGCGCGCCCTTTGTCGATAGCCGTTTCTACTCGACCGTCAGCGTGATTCGCACCATGGAGACGCTGCTCGGCCTGCCCCCGATGAATAACAACGACGCTTTCAGCTCGCTGATCTCGACCCTGTTCACCGGCCCCGGCGATCAGCCCGCCTATACTGCCGACTACTCGAACCGGGACAATAACCTGATCTACACGGCCAACGCCAAAACAGCTCCCGGCGCGAAGGCAAGCATGAAGATGGACTTTCGCCACGCCGACCATGCCGACGCGCAAAAGCTGAACGTCATTCTGTGGAAGGATGCCATGGGCGACGCGGCGGTGCCCGCGATGCTGAAAGAACACCACAAGAAGGCAACGAAGGATGACGACGATTAAGGCGGTGCCGTTCGCTTATCGGTATAATGGCTGCGTGATCCAGTAGGAGTTGGTATGCGGAATAGGCACTTTCAATCTGTCCTTTTTCTGACATTCCTCACGATTTCAGCAATCGCTCAGACTCATAATGAGCCAGTGGTAGCGTTTGTGAGCGG
>JBEKNO010000257.1:0-4007 GCA_049522735.1 Occallatibacter sp. | reverse complement strand
ACCGCCCTGAAGGAGATTGAGGCTGAACTCAGGCAAGCCCGCGATGAGCTGGAATTCAAGGCTGCGCATGATTCCCTCACCTCTCTCCTGAACCGAGGAGCCATTTTGGAAATGCTCGCGCGCGAGCTTATCCGCTGTGTCCGCGAAAATGGCAGCGTCGCAGTATTGCTCGGAGACCTGGATCACTTTAAGAACATCAACGACACATATGGCCATCCGATAGGGGACGAGGTTCTGCGGGAGGTCGCTTGCTGGCTCCTGAGAGCCGTGCGTCCCTATGATCTCGTGGCGCGTTTTGGTGGAGAGGAGTTCCTGGTTGTGCTGCCCGGTTTTACCGCGCCGGATGCGTTGGCGCGAGCCGATCGGTTGCGAGAGGACATTGCCGCACAGCCGATTCCGACCGCGTGCGGCCCAATTCCAATCACCATCAGCGTCGGCGTCATCGTCTCCCAGGACTGGGGGCAACCCACATCTGAGGAAATCCTGCGGGAGGTGGATACCGCCCTGTATGCGGCTAAGGCCGCCGGCCGCAATCGGTGCAGCCTTGCCGTGCCTTCTTTCAATAATCGCGTGCTTGGCTGATGCCGAGTCCTCAAATGTGAAGTTTCAATAGGTTGTTGTCCATTCGGTCGAGAACGGGGAAGCTGTGTTGCATGCAAAAGCGGATCCCGATGAAGTATGCCGCCCGCACCCACCGATCCCTGTTTCCTGATTCCCGATCTCTGCTCCCGGTATAATCTCATCAGTTATGGAAACTACAGGTTGCGGTACAGCTATCGTTACGCCTTTCAAGGCGGATGGGCCAGTCGATGAACAGGCGATGCGGGCGCTGGTAAACTGGCAGATCGACTCCGGCATCGATTTTCTGGTGGCCTGCGGTTCGACGGGCGAGGCGGCCACTCTGGATGAAGAGGAATGGCTGCATACGGTGTCGCTGGTGGCGGAGACAGCGGCGGGACGCGTGCCGGTGTGGGCCGGCTGCACCCACAACTCGACGCGGACGCTGCTGCGCCTGGCCGCGAAACTGCCCCACATCCGCGGCGTCAGCGCCGTGCTTTCGGCCAATCCCTACTACAACAAGCCCTCGCAGGAGGGCCAGTTCCAGCACTTCCTGGCCCTAGCAAGAACGGTTGCTCCGCTGCCGGTGGCCCTCTACAACATTCCTGGGCGCACGGGAGTGAACCTCGATCCCGAGACGGTGGTCCGGCTGGCAGCGGCGGCTGAGAACATCCAGGCCGTCAAGGAGTCCAGCGGCAAGCTGCCCCAGGTCGCCGAGCTGGCGCACACGCTGCCCAGCGGCTTCAAAATCTTCAGCGGCGACGACAATATGGCCCTGGGGTCGATCAGCGTGGGCGCGCACGGACTCATCAGCGTGGCCTCCAACGAGATCCCGGTGGAGATGGGCCGCATGATCCGCGCCGCCCTCAACAACAACTGGACCGAGGCACGCGAGCTGGAACGCAAGTATGCGCGGCTGCTCGATGCCAATTTCTGGGACTCCAATCCCTGTCCCGTCAAGACGGTGCTCAACCTGATGGGCCGGTGCTCGGACCACGTCCGCCTGCCCCTGGTGCCGCCTCCGGCAGCCACCCGCGCCAAACTCGAACGCCTGGCCGGGGAACTGGGCCTGCTTAAGCCCGCCCTCGTGGCGTAGGGGAATCCGGGGTTGTTCCAAATAGGGGTTTGGTTCCGGAATCTGTGGCTGAAAAAGATCGAATGAGCTTAAACTGGTCCATTCGGGCTATAATTCTCGCCAGAAATCTAGTCAGCTGCATGATGCCTGCTCGCGACACCTGCAACTGGGGAGTCTGCCATGTTGAAGTCTTTTCTGGTTCTTTCCGCCCTGGTCCTGTTTGGGGCCGCTATCGCTCTTGGTCCCACACCCGCTCAGGGGCGCATGCCGCAACAGGCCGCGCCGGCGCCCACCACCCCCGCCGCCACCAACCCCGTGAAACCTACCGCTGCCTCGCAGGAGCGGGCGAAGAGTCTCTATGCGCGCGACTGCGCGTTATGCCATGGGGACAACGGAAATGGCAAGACCGATCTGGCCAAAGACATGGAATTGACACTCCCGGATTGGACCGATCCGAAAGCGCTGGCCGGCGTGCCGGACCAGGCGCTGTTCAGCGCCATCCGCATGGGCAAGGACAAAATGCCGCCCGAGGACGAGAGCCGCGCCAAGGACGACGAGGTGTGGAACCTCATCCTCTACATTCGCGGACTGTCAAAGGGGCAACCGGCCGCGGCGGACAAGCCGAACCTCTAGGACAGGTAGCGCCCCGCCGCCTTTCAAACGCCGGAGTACTTTCTACACAACTCCCGGGTTTTGGCAATCAGCTTGGGCGCGCCCGTAATGGCCGGCTCGCCCGTTTCCTCGGGGGAGTATTCCACCGACCTATAGCCCTTGTGGCCGGCATCCGCGTAGAGCTTCCAAACGCGGTCCATGTCCAGGGGCTTGCCATCGTCCCATTGATCCCGGATGTGAGAAACCGTGGCGTAGGGAATGCACGCGGCAATCTGCGCGTAGGCATCCTGGGCCGGGGTGGAAATGAAGTGCGTAATGTCCAGGTTAATGCCGGCATAGGGGGAATTCACACGCTGCATGATTTTCAGGCATACATTCGCGCTGTTGGTTACGTTGCCGTGGTCCTCCAGCCCCAGTGTGATGCCCTTCTCCGCGGAGTAATCGCAGCCCAAGTGGAGGACAAGCTGCGCTGGAACCCCGAGAAGGAGATATTCGAGGGCAACAACTACGCCAACGCCTTGCTGGCTGCGCCGTTGACCAGGCCGCAGTGGGCGATCTCCTAAGTGCGCTGCGCGCCGGGTGAAGGGAGGATTACCCTGGTCGCTTTTTCAGATCTGGGGCAAGGCGCACCCGACCACTCACCCAATCACGTGCAGGCTTTTCGAAGCGTACCGTGCAATATCGCTATCACTGCTTACCAGCGCCAGCCCTTCCACCGTTGCCTGCGCGATCAGCATTCTGTCGAATGGGTCTTTATGAATAGGGGCCAGCCCGTAAACCCCGGCAACGTGCTCCGGCCTGAGCGCCAACACCCTCGCATTCAACTGTTCCAATGCCTCGTGCCACCAAAGGCGCGGATCGCCCACGTCCAGCTTGCCCTTCATGCTCTTGAGCATGACCTCCCAGTAGGAGACGATACTGAGCACGTTTGGCCCGGAGCCTACGGCATTACGACATGCGTCGCTGAGGGCTTCGGGACGTTCCAGCGCCCAGAGCGCGGTGTGCGTGTCGAGCAGCCAACCGCGCGCTGGAGCTTCCACGCTCAATTGTCCTCACCCAGGAGTTCCTCTTCGGTGATCGGATCGTCCCAGCCGGGGAGGAAGCGGATGCGGCCCTTCATGCCGCCCAGCACAGGCTTCCGGTGATCGGCGGGAGGCGGCGCAATCTGCGCAACAGGTTTGCCGTGGCGGGTGATCACCACCTGCTCGCCGCCCTCCACAGCCCTGATCAGCTCGGGCAGACGGTTCTTCGCTTCCGCGGTACTGACATCCATGCGTCGATTATAGCCATAAATTATGGCTATAACAAGGCCGCCGACTCTTTTTATAGCTTTACTGCATGGTCTGACTGGTGAGACTGCTTTTCCACGACTGCATCGAAATCTTCACAATCGCGGCCAGCCGCCTATCGTCCTAGACTCTTCTGATATGGCCACCATCCCCGACCTGACCCTCGATGCCGGACTGCCCGCGAACGTGGACGCCGAAAAGACCATTCTGGGCGCCATCCTGCTGGACAATGCCGCCCACGCCGAGGCCGCCGACAAGCTCCAGTCCGACGACTTCTCCCTCGACTCGCACCGCCGCATCTTCCTGCGCATGACAGAGTTGATGGACTCCCAGCGGGCCGTGGACATTGTTACCCTGGCCAACGAACTGTCCCGCTACAAGGAGGTCGAGGCGGTGGGCGGCGTGGCTTACCTGGCCTCGCTCACCGAGGGTTTGCCCCGCCGTCCGGTCATCGAGGAGTACATCCGCATCGT
>JBEKNO010000256.1:0-4071 GCA_049522735.1 Occallatibacter sp. | reverse complement strand
ATGACCCGGACGCCATCGGCACCACTTTGGAGGGCCGTTACCATGAGTGACCAGACAGCAATTGCAAGGGTTGAGCAGGCCGGGCAGATTGACACCAACACCATGATGCGGGAGTTAGTGGAGAAGGGGCCGGCAGCGGTGGACGCTGTTGTGCGGCTGCATGAGTACCAGACGGGGATTCTCCAGCGGCAGCAATTAGCCGCCGCGATGGCGCGGGTCAAGGAAAAACTAAAGACGGTTATCGCCATGACCTCTGTTTTCTCTGAAAATAAAGGCTACTGGATGTACGACTACGCGCCGATGGAGCAACTTCAAGGCGCGGTCGAGGGACCGTGCCGGGAGGAAGGCTTGGATGTCGGATTTACCAGCCGTCGCGAAGGTCCGAACGCGAATATCGTTGTCGGCATCTGCATTGTGAAGTTGACCGCCAGCGGTTACGCCGAGACGTTCGAGGCTTCGATGAACGCCGCCGGCGCAACTGGGGGTGATGCCGGCGCAATCAAGACATCGCAACGCAAGGCCCTCATTGGTGCATTCAACCTCAAGATCGTCCAGGATCGAAACGCCCGCATCCTGGGTGAGTACATTCCGGTCGAGCAAGCCAAGCAACTCCACGACCGGGTGGAGGCCCTCAGTGGCGCGGGGGTGAAGGTGGATGAGGTTGCACTCTTGGCGTGGGCTGCGGGCATCAAGGACAGGACGAAGGTTATCCCCGACCGCGACTGGCTCAAAATCCGTGTCGGCAAACTGGTTCCAATGGAGAATTATCTTGACGATGAGGAGGCAAAGGCTGGGATCAAGAAAACTGGCCCTGCCGCCGAGGAGGCGTCCGCCAGCGCCCCCTCGCCGGCACCCACGCCAGCGGCGGCAGCTTCCACGGGGCCTATTCCACCCCCCGCCGCCGCTGGCCCAAACATGGAGGATCAGGGGGGCGACGGATCGCCCTCCGCTCCCCCGCCGGCGGAACGGTGGGCAATCAACGTGCTTGACGGCGGCGCCAAGTCGCTCAAGGCCGCGCTGCAGGCGATGAAGCCGGCTTACATCCAGGCCGCCAAGGACACGGCCGGCATCAAGGGGAAGGTAAGCGACTTGAAAGACGATGCCGCCATGCGGCGGTTTTTGATCTGCTACAAGGAACTGGAAACTAAAGGAATCACATGAGCACTATCACCACCACCCCCGCCCCGAGCGCGGCCATCGTCCGCATGATCGAGCAAACGGGGCTCGGCAAGACGACCGCCGATGCTATTTTGGCCACCTACACGCCGCTGGCCACAGAGGCGATGAAGCTGGTCGAGCAGTATGGCGGGATCGCCGTCACGGACGCCACCCAGGTGAGCCTTATGAAAAAAGCGAAGGAGGGCCGGCTGGCCATGCGGAAGGTCCGCATCGAAATGGAGAAGGCCCGGAAGACGTTCAAGGATGATTTCCTTCGCGGGGGGCGCGCCATCGACGGTATCTATCACGCCGTCGCCGATCCGCTGGAAAGCGAGGAAGCGCGGCTGGAAGAGCAGGAAAAATTTGCCGAGCGTGAAGAGGCGCGCCAGAAGGCTGAGCGCAAGGCCCGGCGCGTCGCGATCCTCGAACCCTTCGGCCAGGAGATTGAATTCTACGATCTCGAAAACATGCCCGAGCCCCAGTTCCTAGCCCTCCACCAGCAGTTCATCGACCTGAAGGCCATGAACGAGCGGAAGGCCCGCGAGGCCCAAGAGGCGGCGGCGCTGGCCGAAAAGAAGCGGCTGGAAGAGGAGGCCCGCATCCGCGAGGAAAACGTCCGATTGGCCAAGGAACGCGAAGCGGCGGAAGCCAAGGCGGCGGAAGAGCGCCGGGCGCGTGAGGCGGAAGCGGCGAGGGCGAAGGCTGAGGCCGACCGCCGGGAGGCTGAGCACCAGGAGGCTCTGCGGGTCCAGCGGGCCGCTGCGGACGCCCAGGCCGCCAAGGAACGCCGGGATGCCGCCGAGGCTGCACGCGTGGCCGCCGACAAGGCTCGCCGGGAGCGTGAAGCCGCCGAGGCCCAGGCTAAGGCGGAACGCGAGGCCCGCGAGAAGCTGGAGCGCGAAGCGGCGGCGCGGACCGAAGCCGACCGCAAGGCCAAGGCGGCGGAAGCGGCAGCGAAGAAAAAGGCTGAGGCTGCGCCCGACATGGTGAAGTTGTCCGCGTGGGCCAAGGCGCTCCGTGATTTGGCCGCCCCGACCGTCAAGTCGGCGGAAGCCCAAAACGCCGTCCTGCGGGCGCAGGCGAAACTGGCTGAGGTGTGCCTCGACCTGGAGGCGACGGCGAGGCGTTGAACTACCCGACTTGCTCGGCTTAAGAACCGAGGGTGACCCGGGCTATTGGCACGCCCGCTGGAGCCGAAGACGCCCGGCGGTCGCGCGGCCGCCGTCATATGGGGTTGAGCGCAAGTGAGTTGGCGAAAGCCGCCTGGGCGCTCAGCGGGTCCGAGTCCCGCCAGCCCCTTTGACAACTGAAACGCAAGAACGCACATAATCAAGAAAGGCGGTGACGTGTGGACTGGGCAGACAAAGCGGCGTATGAAATTATGTCCCGCATGGCTTTAGGTGGGTCGTGGAGCAAAAAGGACATCGCCGCGATCATCCGCCGGCACGCCCCGCCCGACCTGCTGGCGGAAATGAAGGCGGCGGCGGCGGAGTTGCGGGCGCTCTCAGGAGTCTACTCGGTGGCGGAAATCGAAGTTGGGGCCGACGGAGCCGGTAAAGTGAAAACAGAAATCTCGTGCTATATCAACGGTATCGGCCACACCTACGGCGAAACAATGGCAGAAGCCAAAGCCGCAGCGATCTGCACGTGGAGGTCCACAACAAACAATGTGCAATCCGAAACGGTCGAGGTTCGGTCGGTAGCCGAGATTCTCGCCGATGCGTCGCGCGTCGAAACCCTGGCGACCGGCAGCGACGTGGAGGTGTCCGGTGGGTGAATATTTCATCGCTGTATGCCACACCTGCCGGCGCGCAGCCCGGACCCGGCTGGGCAAAGCCACGGAGGCCGCGGCGAATCCCAACGTCTGCGTGGAGATTGCCCGGTTCTTCCTCGATCATGTCGGCCACAAGCTCGAAATCCGCGGCGACGAGTACAACATGTAGCACGATTACGAGAGCCGCGCCGTGTGGAAGTACCCTAGGGAAATCGCTGAGGATTTTTCGCCACACGATTCCACCATCGTATATAAAAGAGTCAATGCGTCGCGTTGACGCGGAACCTTTTGAAAGGAAAACCACATGGCGAAAAAGAAGCAGACCCAGGAGGCCCTATTCGATGTCGATCACCCAAAGACGAAGGCTTTCATCAAAAACCGCGAGGACGCGGCGTCGTACAAATCAGAGAAAAACGACGCCGCGAACAAGCTCAAGGAGACCGACGCGGCGGCGCTGGAGTTGGTGAAGGCTATGGGTCTCAAGCCCGAGATCGGCGAGGACGGCCGGGCGATCTACACCGTTCCGGTTGGCGGCAAGGTGTACATCCTGAGCCAGAACCCCAGCCAACTTTCCATCAAGGTCAAGAACGCCGAGCCGCGCGAGAATCCGCAGGACGTTGCCCGGCGCGAGCGCGAGGAGGAGGAGATTGAGGGCGTCGCCGAGCCGGAACTGGCTCCCCGCAAGAAGTAGGTGATACGTGGCCGGGGGTTTTCTGGGCCGTTCGGTCTGGCCCCCGGCCTATTACGAATCTTCTCCTTGTCCCCCGCGCCGCTCGCATCCCCGCAGCGGCCGTGGTTTTGGAGGAAAACATCATGCCCGACCCCGTAAACCTGCCGATGGAATGCTTGTGCTGCTTGCCGAAGTCGCCCTACGTCGCGCGCGTGCGTGAGATCGCCGAGGACCTGGGCGTGACGATTGGCGCCGTCAAGGTCGCCATCGACGGCCGCGTCGAGCGATGGGCAAAACGCTGGCGCCGCGGCGAGATCGAACGGGCCCTGGCCCAACTGCGCTGGCATCTCTCCGCCGACCCCTCATCGAGGTGAACCCGCCATGGATTGGCAGTACTACAAGCTCTACCCCTCGAAAATCCTTCTCGGCACCTCGACCATGGCGACCCTCGAAGTCGGCGCCTGGTTTC
>JBEKNO010000255.1:0-4086 GCA_049522735.1 Occallatibacter sp. | reverse complement strand
ACGACCGCCAGGCTCCCTGTTATCCATCCATACACAGCAACAGATAACTACACATGCAGGGAATAACCTCGCCGGTACCACCGTGGCTCTCTTGGTACATTCCGTTCATGCGATTGCCCTGTCTATCCGCCACGCCCCGAATCCGGCTGCGGTATGCTCTAGTTGGGACCCGCAGACTGGAAGTCCCGTTTGGAGCCCCGCCCGGAATGACCGTCCTCAACGCAAATGCAATCGAGATTGCCGCCGGCCTGGCCGCGCTGGGCGCGCTTGCGCTCTGGCTGGTGCTGCGCAATCGCCACACCCCCGAGGAGTTGGAGCGCGCGCGGCGCCAGTTTCTGGTGCAATCCGGCCGCCTGGTGGACGGCATGTTGCTGGATATATGCGAGGTCGAGGCCCCAGCCAAAAAATCCAAAGCTGAGAACCGCCGCACCCTCACCCTGCTCATGTACAGCTATCACATTGGGGGCGTGGACTATGAGTGCTCCCAGGACATTACCTCCATGCTCGGCGTGGTGGACGTAACCCAGGTACGCGCCGGCTTCCCCTGCTCGGCGCGCTACCAGCCCGGCAATCCCCAGAACAGCATCGTGGTGGCCGAGGACTGGTCCGGCATGCGCGCCGGCCTTCCGGTGCTGCCCGCCTTCGAGAACCCCGATCCAGTAGACCTGAGCCACCTGCGGCCCGGCCGGGGCTGAGCAGCCTGCCGCCGCAGTTGGCAGTGGATACCCATCCCCGGTATGCTTCCCTTATGCATCTCCATGCGGCGCCCTCCTCGTCCGGCGCACACAGAACACAATCCGTACTTCGCTTCTCGCTGGCGGCCACGCTTGTTTATGTCGCGGTCACCTTCGTAGCCGGCCTGCGCGCCCACTCGCTGGCGCTGCTTTCCGAGGCCGGCCACAACCTCTCTGACTTTCTGGCCCTCCTGCTCAGCTTTGCCGCCGTCTATTTCCAGTCCCGCCCCGCCGACCAGTCCAAGACCTTCGGCTATCAGCGTGCCGGCGTTCTGGCCGCCTTCATCAACGCGGCCGCCCTCATCGTCATTTCGCTCTGGATCGCCGTTGAGGCCGTCCATCGCCTCTCGGCGCCCGTCGCCGTCCAGCCCCAACTCATGATCATCGTGGCCGCCGCCGGAGTGCTGATGAACGGCGTCATCGCCGCCCTCTTGTGGGGCGTGGCCAAAGACGTCAACCTGCGCTCGGCCTTTCTCCACATGGCCGGCGACACCCTCTCCACCGCTGCCGTTATCGCCGGCGGTGCGGGCATCCTGCTCACCGGCCGGAACTGGATCGACCCCGTCCTCTCGCTGCTCATCGCCGCCTTCATTCTCTGGTCCAGCCTCGGCATCGTCCGCGAAACCCTCAACATCCTGCTGGAAGGCATGCCCCGCGGCGTCTCGCTCCCTCAAATCCGCTCCGGCATGGAAGCCGTCGAGGGTGTCCTCAACGTCCACGACCTCCACATCTGGAGCCTCGGTTCACAGTCTCGCGCCCTGGCCTGCCACGTCACAATCGCCGACATTCCGCCGTCGGAGAGCGCCTGCATCCTGCTCAAACTCAATCATCTGCTCCGCAACCGCTTCCACATCAGCCATACCACCATCCAGTTCGAGCACACCGGCTGCCAGGTGCTCGACGGCTGCGTCGTCCCCATTGAAGAAATGGCCGGCAGCGCCGCCCGCGAATACCATGGCCACGCCCATTGAGGCGGAGGCCGAGGGAGGAGACCCGCATACGACGGGGCTTGAACTGAAATGAGCATCGAAATCCTGGAATTCACAGCAATGGACTATGAAGCCGCTCTGGCGCTGTGGCGGAGTTCGGAGGGAATTGGGCTTAGCGAGGCTGACTTGCGCGAGAGCATTCAGCGTTACTTGCAACGCAATCCCGGCATGAGCTTTGTCGCCCGATCCGATGACAAATTGGTGGGCGCGGTTCTCGCCGGGCACGACGGGCGCAGAGGCTACTTGCATCACCTGGCGGTGGTCGCGTCCGCCCGTCGGCAGGGTATCGGCAGCCGTCTGGTCGAGGCATCTCTCGCAGCTTTGAAGGAAGCCGGGATTCGGAAGTGCCATCTCTTCCTCTTCAACAAGAATGAAACCGGCCTGAGCTTCTGGAAGTCGCAGGGCTGGGAGCAGCGCACTGACCTTAGCATCGCTTCAAAGGAAATTGCCGGAGGCGAAACAGAGTCTTCCTGCTGAATGACCGTTCTTTTCTAGCGATTGCCCATATCCTGGATCGGAGCAGTTATAAATCGTCGGTCACTCTTTCGTACATCAGACTTGACACAGTATATGTGCGCACATATACTGTGTTCATGAACATCACACTCTCGATTGACGAGCAGATTGCCGAGCGCGCCCGGGAGAAGCTCCGCGCCATAGGCAAAAGCCTGAACCAGGAGATTCGCGACCACCTCCAGCACTTGGCCGGTGATGACGACCTCGAACGCGATCTGGAATATCTGGAACGTACTTCCGGACTTGGAAATTC
This sequence comes from Occallatibacter sp., assembly GCA_049522735.1. Lineage (GTDB taxonomy): Bacteria > Acidobacteriota > Terriglobia > Terriglobales > Acidobacteriaceae > Telmatobacter. The sequence continues at coordinate 1,594 of JBEKNO010000255.1, read as the reverse complement.
GAATGGTTGGAAGTTCAATCGGGACGAGATTCATGAGCGCAGGTAAGCCGAGCGTGCAGGCCAGTCCCGGAACGGTCAAGACTCCTCTTTCCAGGCTCGTGGAACTGGTAGAGGCGGATGAAGAGGTCGTCATCACCAGGCATGGAAGGCCGGTAGCGAGATTCGAGCCCACGGCGAGGCTGCCACGCACATTCCTGGATACGAATATCCTCGTCTATGGGGATGATTGTGCCGAACCGGCTAAGCGGAAGACTGCCCTCGAACTTATCAAAGAGCATCGGCAACAGCGAACCGGAGTGGTTTCGCTCCAAGTTCTCCAGGAGTACTTTGTCACGGTGACAAAGAAACTGAAGCTGGATACCACGATTGCCCGGAACAAAGTAGAGATTTATTCAAAATTCCATGTCGCCGAACCAACTGTCAACGACATTCTCGCCGCCATCGATCTGCACCGCCTTCACGGCTTCTCTTATTGGGATGCACTCGTCCTGCGCATGGCCAAACAGACGGGCTGTCGCGTCCTGCTCTCTGAAGATATGCCACACGGCCAGGTGATCGACGGTGTCAGGATCGTCAATCCATTCCTCTAAGGGCGCCAGCGGAGGATGGGCTTTCTTGCCGCCTGCACTTCGTCGAGCCTTGAGACGCGGGTGGAGTGGGGAGCGGTTTTCACCAGCTCCGGGGTCTCCTCGGCTTCGCGGGCGATGGAACGCATGGCGGCGATGAACAGGTCCAGTTCCTCAAGGGACTCGCTCTCGGTGGGTTCAATCATCAGTGCGCCGTGGACGATCATGGGGAAGCTGACCGTATAAGGGTGGAAGCCGTAATCGATGAGGCGCTTGGCGATGTCGCCGGTTTTAACGCCCCTGGCCGCCTGTCGCTTGTCGCTGAAGACTACCTCGTGCATGGAGGCCGTCTTGTAGGGCAGCTCATAGAGATCCTCGAGCTTATGGCGGATGTAGTTGGCGTTGAGGACGGCGTCTTCGGTGGTCTGCATTAGCCCATCAGGCCCGTTGGCCAGGATGTAGGCCAAAGCGCGGATGAACATGCCGGTGTTGCCGTAGAAGGCGCGGACACGGCCTATGGATTGGGGCCTGTCATACGACCACGACAACGAGGCTGGTTGAGGTTCCTGGTCTCCCACCCTTTCCGCAGAGAGAAGCGGAAAGGATGGGGCACGGAGCGTTTGTGGGATGCGGACGAGAACCGGGATGGGGAGAAATGGCTCCAGAAAGGCCTTGCAGGCCACCGGCCCGGAGCCGGGACCGCCGCCGCCGTGGGGGGTGGAGAAGGTCTTGTGCAGGTTCAGGTGCATCACGTCCACGCCAAAGTCGCCGGGCCGCGCCTTGCCCACCAGGGCGTTCATGTTGGCGCCGTCCATGTAAAGCAGCGCGCCCTTGGCGTGCAGTATCTCGGCAATCTTGTGGATCTGGCTCTCGAAGACCCCGATCGTCGAGGGGTTGGTCAGCATCAGCGCGGCGGCCTCTTCGTCCACTTGCCGCGTGAGGGCTTCAAGATCGATGCCGCCTTCGGCGTTGGACTTGAGATTCTCAACCGTGTAACCGCAGATGGCCGCGGTGGCGGGATTGGTCCC
>JBEKNO010000254.1:0-5404 GCA_049522735.1 Occallatibacter sp. | reverse complement strand
AGGACGGTACTGTTCGCAGGCAAACAGGCCGGCGGCGACCCGTGGCAGATATGGGAGCTGACGCTCGAGAACCACGCCCTTCGCAAGTTGATCGCCACCGCAACCGATGCCGTGCGCCCGTTCTATCTGCCCGCCGGTCGCCTGGTTTATGCGCATCGCACGCCGCGAGGATTCCAACTGGAAGTTGCCGGCAGCGATGCTCCAACGGCATCTGCGCCGATTGATTCAAATGCAGGTTCGCCGGTTCTCCCGCTCTCTTACCTTCCAGCCAGCGCGATCCCCGCGGATGTTTTGCTGGATGGGCGCATTCTGTTTGAAGCCGGCTTCCCATTGGGCTCCGGAGCGGCCCCCGAATTGTTTCTGGTTTATTCCGACGGTTCCGGCGTGGAGTCGTACCGCTGCGATCACGGGAGGGCGCGCTGGGGTGGAAGGCAACTGGCCTCGGGCGATGTAGTGTTCACACATGGAAATTCGCTGGCGCGTTTTACTTCGCCTCTGGCGCACGAGGCGCCGATCCTTGCGCCGCGCGCCGAATACGCGGGCGCGATCGCGGAGACCGCCTCGGGCGCATGGCTGGTAAGCGCAAGGACTGGAACCGGAACGCATTACGCTCTCAAGGCGTGGAAGCCGGGCGCGGCGGCACTGCGGCCGGTGCTGGCCGAGAACGGCGAGGATCTGGTCGAGCCGGTTCTGGTCGCGCCGCGCACCAGGCCCAAACGTCATCCATCGGGGCTGCACAATTGGAATTATGCCAACATGCTTGCGCTGGATGCGCGCTTATCCCGCGAAGGCGATCTCAAAGTTCCGCCCGCATCGGTGCGGCTGGAGACGATGGATGCCGTCGGCCACCCCGTGTTTACGGGCACTGCGCCGGTCGAGCCGGACGGTTCATTCTTCGTGAGCACACCCGCCGACAAGCCCATCCGTCTTGCGCTGCTCGATAAAAATGGCGCCGTTCTGCGCCAGGAGCGCGGATGGTTCTGGCTTCGCCGCGGCGAACAGCGCATCTGCGTGGGTTGTCACACGGGACCGGAGCGCGCGTCGGAGAATCGCGTGCCGGCAGTGCTGCTGCGCACCACCACGCCGGTTGATCTCTCCGGCGAGAAAGTTCGAGGCGAGACGCATGGATCACCGGGAGGCAAATAGAATGTTCATTCGCTCTCTTCTTTTATTCGGCGCAGTTTCCATGGCCGCGGCGCAAACCGCTCCTCCGGCCCCGGCTGCTTCCCCCGCTCAGCCCGCGCCCGCCGCGCAAGCTGCGTCTGTCGCGCCGCAGGCGCCCGCACAGCAAGCGCCGCATGTACCTGTCATTCGCTTTGAAGACGCAACCGATAAAGCGGGCATCGATTTCACCCACAGCTTCGGTTCGCGCCAGTTAGGCTCGCTGCTCGAGGGCACCGGCGCAGGCTGCATCTGGTTCGACTACAACAACTCCGGCCTACCCTCCCTCTATGTGGTCAATGGGCGGCCGCTGGACGACTCCATGCACCCGTATCCGCTGAAGGAGAAGCCGGCAACTCCGCCGCACAATCATCTCTATCGCAACAACGGCGACGGCACCTTTACCGATGTGACGGAAAAATCCGGCCTCGATCCGGATATGTACGGGATAGCCGTGACGGCGGCCGACTACGACAACGACGGCTTTATCGACTTGCTGGTCACCGGCTATGGCAAGACCATTCTCTATCACAACGACGGCAACGGCCACTTTACCGACGTGACCGCGAAGGCCGGCATCAAGGTGGACGGCTGGGCCATCAGCTCCACCTGGCTGGACTACGACAAGGACGGATGCGTCGATCTGTTCATTGGCCGTTACGTCAAGTTCGATCCCAAGTACCGCGCCTACTATGCGGCGGACAACTATCCCGGGCCGCTGGATTACGAGGGCGAGACCAATAGGCTCTATCACAACAACTGCAACGGGACTTTTACAGACGTTTCTGAGAAGTCGGGCATTGGCGCGTATGTGGGCCGTACCATGGGCGTGACGGCGGCGGATTTCGACGGCGATGGCTGGGACGATATCTACGTTGCCAACGACCGCACGGAAAATTTCCTCTTCCACAACAAGCATGATGGAACCTTCGAGGAGGTTGCGAACGATACGGGCACGGCCTTCGGGCAGAATGGCGAGTCCACTTCGTCCATGGGGCCGGTCTTTGCCGATTTCGAGGGTAGGGGGGTGCTCGACCTGTGGGTCACCGACGGCCACTATAACCGGCTGCTGCACAACATGGGCAAGCAGGGCTTTGAAGACATGGGCGCGTCCAACGGCGTCTCGCAGACCAACGCGCAGTACGTGAGCTGGGGCACGGGCGTCTACGACTTCGACAACGACGGGCTGCTCGACATCCTCATCTTTCACGGCGGGCTTATTCACCTTATTCCGCAGGAGCACACGTTGTTTCGCGGGCTCGGTAACGGAAAGTTCGCCGATGTCTCGCGCGAGGCCGGACCGGTGCTGAGCGTCCGCACCACGGCGCGCGGCGCCTGCTTTGCGGACTACGACAACGACGGCAAGGTGGATGCGTTTGTGGTCAACCTGGGCGCAAAGGGAACGCTGCTGCACAACGTTTCCACCAATACCGGCCACTGGATCGCACTCAAGCTGGTGGGAACGAAGAGCAATCGCGACGGCATCGGCGCGCGTGTTGAAGTTTTCACCGCGGGCAAGCGGCAGACGGCGGAACGCGTGGCCAGCTCCGGCTATCTCTCCCAGGACGACGGCCGCCTGCACTTCGGACTGGGCGCTGCAACTAAGGTTGACAAGCTTATCGTTCACTGGCCCAGCGGACGCGAGCAGACGCTGGAAAAACTGAGCGTGGATCGCGTGCTTACGGTGGAAGAGCCGAAATCGGGAGATGCGAAGTGAGACGGCGCACACCAACCTCGGCGGGCGCGGGGCTGGCGGCGCTGGCCGCGGCGCTGCTCGCGATGGCTTTCTGGACCGCTCGTCCGGTGCGCGCCGGCGAGGCCGATGACGTGGACTATGCTTCGCCGATCGAGGTTCTGCTCTCGCCCGATGGCGCGCGGCTCTACGTACTCTGCCAGCAGAGCCGGGAGGTGAGGGTGCTGGATGCATCCAGCTATGCCGTGATCAGGAACATCGCTGTGGGCCGCGTGCCGCGAGGGTTTTCGCTGTCTCCCGCGGGCGACCGGCTGTTCGTCGCCAACTCCTGGGACGACACGCTCTCGGTGATAGACACGCGGACGCTGACCGTGACGGCCACGTGGTCTGTGGGCGCGGAGCCGTCAAGCGTGGTCGAAGACAGGGCGGGCAAGCGGCTTTTTGTAGCTAATCGGATAAGCGGCGACGTGGCGGTGCTGGATGCGCGGACCGGCGTGGAAGAGAAGCGCCTATCCGGTGGGCGCGGAACGAGCTATCTGACGCTCTCGCCGGATGGAAGCCGGATCTATGCCACGCACATCTATCCGAATGCGCCGCGGGTAAGGACTGAACTGGATAATCGGACGGCGCCGGAGTCGGAGATATCGGTGATCGACGCGGCGCGCGCGGTAGTGGTGGACCGCATATCGCTGCACGCGATTGCCGGCGTTTTCCATTTGGCGTTTTCCGCGGATGCGCGGCTGGGCGCGGTAGCCGAATACCATCCCAGGAATCTGGCGCCGCTGGCGCACCTGGAACACGGCTGGGCATTCGCCTACACGCTGACGGTGTTTGGCGCGGATGTGGGCAAGCCGGTCGAGGTTCCACTGGACGAACTGGAACGCTATGCGGCGCGGCCCTTCGGCCTGGCCATTGCGCCGGACAAGTCTCGCATCTACGTGAGCTGCGGCGGGTCGGAGATGGTGACCGTGATCGATGTGCCGCGGCTGCTGCGGTATGCGCGTTCGCACCCGGGCTCTAATGCGCAGGATCTCTCGGCCAGCGCGAACTACGTGATCACGCGCATTTCCGTGGGACACGATCCGCGCGGGCTGACGCTCACTCATGACGGCCGCAGGCTGTTTGTCGCCAATCGCCTGGAAGACACGATCAGCGTGATCGACACACGCAGCAATGGCGTAGTTTCCACCATCGCGCTGGCCGGGCCGAAGACGCTATCCGTGCTGCGCAAAGGCTTATTCCTTTCAGGGACAGATCGGCTGCGCCACCTGCCACATCGATTCCACCTTCGACGGACTCACCTGGGATCTGGAGCCGGACGGCTTTGGCCGCGACATCGTGGACAACAAAATGCTGGAGGGCGTGAAGGACACTGAGCCGTACAAGTGGAACGGCGGCAATCCCAATCTACCCACCGAGTGCGGGCCGAGGACCGAGAAGTATTTCTGGCGCGCGGAGAATTACGACAGCCTGACGCTGACCGATCTGGTCAGCTATGTGCGCAGTCTGCCGCCGCGGCCTAACCGCTGGCGGTTGCCCGGCAACGAACTTGCGCCAGCCCAGGAGCGCGGCAAGGCGCTGTTCGAGCGCGCCGTGGACAAGTTCGGCAAGCAGATTCCGGAGAGCAACCGTTGCTCCTATTGCCACAGCGGGCCGAAGGGCACGAATCAGAAGATCGTCGACGTGGGGACGCGCAAGCCGACCGACAATTCCGGTCTTCTGAAGGCGCCGCCGCTGACCGAGATTGCGCTCACGGCGCCCTACCTGCACGACGGTTCGGCGCACACGCTGGAAGAGATTTGGACGGTCTTCAACCCCGACGACAAGCACGGGCGCACCAACGATCTGACCAAGGATGAACTCAACGACCTGATCGAATACCTGAGGACGCGATGAAAAAGTTGCGCATGATTGCATGGCTTCTGGTTTCAGGAACGGCGGCCTTTGCCGCGCCGCAGCCACCTGCTGTGAAGCCCGCGCCTGTGGGACAAAAAGCTCATGCCACGCCAGCGGCGTCTGCCGCACCGCAGGCGCTGCCGCGCTTCCGCTTTGAGAACTTCACCACCGCCAACGGTCTGCCCGACAATCACGCGTTTTCCGTGTTAGTGGATGGAGACCGCATCTGGGCGGGAACGGAAAATGGGCTGGGGCTCTATGAGAACGGCAAGTGGAAGACGTATACCACCAAGGACGGCCTGGCGCATCGCGCCGTGCTCTCGCTGGCGCTGGACAAGCGCACCGGCGACGTATGGGCCGGGACGATGGGCGGCTTGAGCCGCATCTCCGGCGGACGCATCGACAGCTTCACGCAGTTGACATCGGGGCTGAGCAACGACGTGGTCTACGGCGTAAGCGTGGAAGGCGAGAACGTGTGGGTAGCCACGGCCGCCGGCGGATGCAAGCTGAATACCCGCACCGGCCAGTGGACGCTCTACAACGAGCGCAACACGCCCATGAACGAGATCTGGGTCTACGCGGTCTCCGCCGCGCCGGACAAGGTTTATTACGCGGTGTGGGGCAGCGGGCTTCTCGAATACACGCAGAAGACCG
>JBEKNO010000253.1:0-4200 GCA_049522735.1 Occallatibacter sp. | reverse complement strand
CCTCAACCTGATAAAACAGGACAAGACCTCAAAACGCGGCATCCACGGAAAACGCCTGAAAGCTGGCTGGGACAATGGCTACCTGCTGCATTTGCTGGGGAATTAAGATGCGTTTGCCCTGATGGGCGCGAACGCGGAAAAAAGGGAAAGAGTCCAGGTCGAGATACCCGGTTTCTCACCCAGCATCGCCGTTACCCAACCGGATGCGCCTAGGGGCGCAAACCGGCGTCGAGGGAATACACTCACTTCATGCAGCCTCGCACGACAGCCAGGGTGAGCCTGACCGCGCTGCTCGGCACCCCGGTGACCGATGCGCAGGGCCACCTGCGTGGGCGGCTCAAGGATATTGCCGTGGCCACCGGCCCGGATGCGGGTAAGGTAGCCGGGCTGGTGCTCAAGACCCGAGACGGATTGTGCATCGTACCCTCAGAAGACGTGATGGAGACGCCTGCCGGCACGCTGGAACTGCGCTCCTCCGGCGACCTGGTTCCGCTCAAGGAAGAGGGCAACTACCTCTACCTGCAGCAGGATCTGGTGGACCGGCAGATCATCGATATTCACGGCCGCAAGGTGGTGCGGGTAAACGATGTGGATCTGGAGTGGCTGGGGCGGGGCGCGGCGCACCTGCTGCGCGTAGCCGAGGTCGAGGTGGGGCTGCGCGGAGCCTTTCGCAGGGTCTTCAAAGGGCTGCTGCCGCGCGCGGCGCTGGAAACCCTCTCGCGCAAGCTGGGCGCGCACGGCATCCCCTGGCAGTTTGTGGACGTGATCGAGGTCGATCCGGCGCGGCGCGTCAAGCTGCGCATCGAGTACGAGCGGCTCTCCGGGATACACCCCTCCGACCTGGCCGATATTCTGGAAGACCTGGCGCCGGCCGAGCGCGAAGCCGTATTTACCTCGCTGGACGAGGAGGTGGCCGCCGAAGCCCTCGAAGAGGTGGAGCCCAGGCTGCAAAAGGCCCTGCTGGAGAAGCTGGACGAGGAAAAGATTGCCGATATCGTTGAGGAGATGGACCCCGGCGCGGCCGCCGACCTGCTGGCCGAACTGCCCGAGGAGCAGTCCGACGCCATCCTGGAGGAGATGGAGCCGGAAGAGCGGCAGGAGGTGGAGGAGCTGCTGGAGTTCGACGAGGATTCGGCCGCCGGCTGCATGACCACCGACTTCATCCATCTGGAATTGCACTCCACCGTGGCCCAGGCGGTGCAGGCCCTGCGCAACTTTGATGGCGACCCGGAGAGCGTGACGGAGATTTACCTGCTGGACGAAAAGCAGGTGCTGCGCGGCGCCATACCGCTGGCGCGGCTGGTGATGGCGCAGCCGGAGACGCACCTGGCCGTGCTGGCCGATCCTCGCGTGCTCTCCTGCCCGGCCGATATGAACCAGAACAACCTGGCCGAATTCTTCGATAAGTACAACCTGCACGCGCTGCCCGTGGTGGACGCCCAGGACCGGATGGTGGGCGTGGTCCAGGCCGACCACGTAATCAGCTTCCTGCGCGAGAAGCTCTAAGGCCGAATTTCCTCTTTTAGTCGAACCAATTGCCCTGATGATGAGTGGAACAGCAGTATTCATGCGTCCGTGGTCCCGCCATATCCCTGGGCGATACAATTCGAGTAAATCGTTGTCGAAAAGGAGATTCCAGCTTCCATGCGCTTCTGGAAACAGGTAGGTATCTTCATCTTGTGCCTGACGCCGTTCCTGGCGCCAAGCCTGTTAAGCGGTTTGCAAGCGAGCGGCGAGGTTGGGGGGACTCCCATCTATCTCATGGCAGATCAGCCTGTGGAGCGCCGCGTCGATGACCTTCTGAGCCGGATGACGCTCAAAGAGAAGGTTGGCCAGCTCAACCTGCCCTGCGTCTACGTGCGCGAACTGGGAGAAGATATCCCGGCCAAGATGGAAGCCACCAAACGATTCACGGCCGGAACATATACCAGCGAGATCGGGCCGGGCGGCGGCTTTTTCACGCTGGCAAATGAGATTCTGCGTAATGGGCCTCTCGAACAGGCAAAGTTTTTTAACGATCTGCAAAAGATCGCCCTCACTCAAACGCGCCTGAAGATCCCTTTGCTTGAGGACGAAGAGGGAACGCATGGCGCCATGTTTTCCGGCGCCACGGTCTTTCCCGAGGGACTGGCGATGGGCAGCACCTTCGACATGGACCTGGTCAAATCGGTTTACTCGGCGGCCGCCCAGGAAGCCAGGGCGGTGGGCATTCATATGCTCTCCACATTGGTGATGGAGCTTGACCGCGATCCCCGCATGGGCCGCAATGCCGAGGCTTACACTGAGGATCCCTACCTTTACTCGCGACTCGCGCAAAGCATCGTTCAGGGCGTCCAGGGCAGCAACGTAAATGCTCCGGACAAAGTGGAGGCGGTTCTGACCGACTTTCCTACTCAGAGCGAACCCGTCAGCGGCATGGAGCGAGGCGCGATCGAATTGTCGGAGCGCATGCTCCGTGAAGACTTTTTGGCGCCCTGGAGTGCGGGGATTACCAAGTCCGGCGCTCTGGGCGTGATGGCCGGCTATCCCGAGATTGACGATGTGCCTGCGCACGCTTCGGAAAAGTGGCTCACAGAAGTCTTGCGAGGTGAGTTAGGCTTTCACGGACTGGTTCTGAGTGAAGGCGACGGTTTTAATTCTCTGATCGATGAGGGCATTGTTCCCACGCAGAAAGAGGCGGGGGCGGTGGCCTTGCGGGCAGGCGTTGATCTGGACATTACCTATGAGCCCGCTTACATGGGACTTCTGATTGAGAATGTGCAGGAGGGCCGGGTTCCGGTTTCCCTTGTTGACCGTTCGGTTCGCCGCGTGCTCGAAGAGAAATTTCGCCTCGGTCTGTTTGAGCACCCCTATGTGGACCCGGAGCAGGCGGCTAAGGTTGTGCATTCGCAGCAGCATCAAGAGTTGGCGCTCACCGCCGCCCGCGAAGGGATTGTGCTGCTCCGAAATGAAAATAATATTCTGCCTTTGCGAAAAGGTCTCAAGTTGATTGCTGTTATCGGGCCGGATGCGGACCATGCCATGAACTTGTTGGGCGATTACGCTCCCACCAAGGTTCCCCAGACCGTGGTCACGATTCTCGATGGCATCCGGCAAAAAGTTGGCCCGCAGACCAAAGTGCTCTACGCCAGGGGCTGCAATGTGATGGGCAATGATAAGAGCGGATTTGAGGAAGCGGTTCGCATTGCAAAAAGCGCGGATGTGGCTGTAGTTGTCGTCGGCGAGCAGTTCGACCGCGAAAGCAAGAGCAGAGAAGAGAGGGCCACGGATGGCGAGGGCTCCGATGTGGCCAGTCTGGATCTAACCGGCGTTCAGGAGGAGCTGATTCAGGCAGTCTCCGCCACCGGCACGCCGGTTGTAGTAGTTCTCATCAATGGCCGGCCGCTTTCCGTCCGCTGGGAGGCCGCTCACGTGCCCGCGCTGGTTGAGGCGTGGGCGCCGGGTGAAAGCGGCGGCACGGCAGTGGCGGATGTGCTCTTCGGCGACTTCAATCCCACCGGGCGGCTGCCCATAACCATTCCTCGCAGCTCCGCGCAGTTGCCCGTCTATTACAACTGCAAGCCATCGAAGATATTCTGGGACCAGCAAGGTTGGAGTAGAAACCATGGATATGTGGACATGCCCGCCACTCCGCTCTATCCATTCGGTTACGGGTTAAGCTACACGCAGTTTCACTATGGCAACCTCCATATCGATCCGCCGCGGATCCGTGCCGGCGGCAACGCGCGCGTTCAGTTGGATGTGACAAATACCGGCCATCGGCCCGGTACAGAAACAGTGCAGCTCTATCTTCACGAGCGTTATGCTCCTGTATCCACCGCCTACGAACAACTGCGAGGGTTTCAGAAGGTTGCCCTCAATGCCTGCGAAACCAGGACCGTCGAGTTCACGCTGACGCCTGAGGATCTGATGTTGCTCGACCCGGATATGCATTGGTCCGTCATTTCCGGAATCTTCGACATCATGGTGGGCAGTTCCTCCGCGGATCTCCCGCTCAAGACGGCGCTCGAAGTCACTCCCGCATGGGAAACGCCAACACTTCAAGAACGATAAGGACGTTTGTCAAGGGAGACGTAAAGGCAGGGCAATCGCATGAACGGAATGTACCAAGAGAGCCACGGTGGTACCGGCGAGGTTATTCCCTGCATGTGTAGTTATCTGTTGCTGTGTATGGATGGATAACAGGGAGCCTGGCGGCCG
>JBEKNO010000252.1:0-4261 GCA_049522735.1 Occallatibacter sp. | reverse complement strand
CCGCTGTATGCGCGAAATCTACGCCATCCTGAGCCGGTTTCTATCCCCATCGGGCTTCATCGGCGCGCTGACGACCATGCAGTCCGCTTGAAATAGCCTTTTTCAGGATCAACTAATTATCCATCACAAACTCGATTACAGCCACTGCCACTCGATAAGCCCGCTGCAAATTGAAGGGGTTCCCTGATTCTGTTTGCTTATCACGTAGATATGTGTTGACAGTCACACATGTGCGTGATAACGATTGTAGTTGGAAGGACCAAACACCGCAACCCCAGAACGCCTTCCCTGAACCTTCCCGCGCAAGTTGTTGTAAAAAAAGGCTTGCGTTCAACTTCCCCGTGCATAATGCCCTTGAAAGAGGGGTCTGAAACACGCATTATGGTGCAATCCGGGCGGCACAGACGATTCTCTTCGTACACCTTTGACCTCAAGACCGGGGATTTAACCCGGCATAGGGTACGGCTGTGCCTTGAACATCAACCCAAAACGGTCCTTCGCATGCCAATCGAGGCCAACGGGGATTTGGTTGCGCGTTCCGAGCTGATAGGCGCGCTCTGGCCGGGAGAGTCGGAGGGCGATTTCGATCACCGTCTCGACAAGGCCATGGCCAAGCCGCGTTCCTGCCTGAAGGATGATCCGCAAAATCCGCGCTATATAGAGACTCTCCGGGGACTCGGATATCGCTTGCTGGTGAAGGTCACAGCCGAGCCGGCTGGCCCCGAGTTGCAACAAGGAGGAGCGCTCTGACGAATTTATAGCCTTCGCAGGGGTTCCCCGCTTTGTCATTCTCTTTTGGGCCATAGGGCGTGGTACTCCGTAAAACTCAATAGGACTCAAAATCCTGGACCAAAAAGTAATTCCGGAATCAGGTTGCTGAACAAAGAGGGCCACCCGGCGGCAATGGGTGATTGGCATTTTCACCGTTACTAACAGAGAACGACAGGAGGGTATCAAGTATGCGGCAAATGGAAATTCGTGGTGTGATTGCGACAAGGCTCATGGCCTTCATTCTCGTCACATTCTTCGCGCTTGGCGCGGCGTATGCGCAGACGCAGACGGCCATGCAGATCCAGGTTCCGTATCAGTTTACTGTTGGCTCGAAGGCGCTGCCGGCGGGGACGTACAGTTTCTCAGTGAAGAACAACAGGCTCGAGGTGCAATCGGCCACCAGCGGGACGGTTCTCGGGATCATCATCACTCAGATCAGCGGGCCGGGCCAATTTCTTCAGGGCGGCTCTTTGGTATTTGACACAACGGGTGGCGGCCACATCCTCTCTGAGGTATGGATACCCGGGGCGGATGGACAACTTTTGCACATTACCCCCAAAGGCCACAGTCGCGATGTCCTGTTAGCTTCCTATCTGAACCAGAGCGGCGCCAGCTCTGGTAAGGCGGCTTACAATCAGACCTGCGGCAAATGTCATGGCGCGGACGGCAAGGGTGATGCGGACGCGGACAAGTACTTTAACACCACAATTCCGAGGCTCAGCTCAGCAGATGTGCAAAGCAAGTCGGACGCGGAGTTGAAGCAGATCATCGCACAGGGCAGCAGCGCGATGCCTCCTGTCGAGGTCGATGAGGCCGGCTTCCGGCATCGTCTCCCGCCGCAAGACGTGGACGCCGTGATTGCTTACGTGCGTACCCTCAAACAGTAGTTTGACCCTGGATTCGGGATATCGAGTTTGCGTTCTTTGACGTCGAGGCGGGCGGCTGTAGCGCCTGCATTGCTTCCCGCTTCGCGTCGAGGGCGTATTTATGCTTCGCGCCGCCTGTTACAGCGGAACCAGAGTCGGTGTACCCCGAAAGCAAGCCCGCTGAGTGGCTTTTTCCTCAAGAAAAAGCCACCTTCTAGATTCTTAACAAGGGCACGTGAACTCTGGTTCCGCTCTAGAATCCGCAGCATCAGCGCCTGGTTTTTAGCCCCGCCTGAAGGGCTTGTTCGCTTATAAGTTCCACGTGAAACCGCACCCGGCGATCTGGACGAACTGCCGGCGCGGTTCCCGGCTTTCCGTTCAACCTGTCCCAGTTTGGGATTTCCGCGCCGATTCTTCCTTCTCTCCCATCGGTAAACAAGCTGCTCCGCTAAGCCGGCCTCGCCCGTCGTTTGACCTTTTGGAGACAGCCCCTGATGGGGCGCTGTGCCGTTCCCACCCGCTTCGACCTATAGAATGCATGTAACCGCTCAATCGGAAACCGCGGAACGGAGCACGCTTGAAAAAGAATCAGTTGATCCTGGGCCTGTTGGTGCTGGCGGCGCTTGTGGCGCTCGTCATTTGGGGACGCGACAGAATCCACTTCGACTTTGGCGTCTTCCGCGCCCAGCTCGCAATGGCCGACTGGCGCAGGATCGGCCTCGGCTTCGGCTGCATTTATACGGCCTATGCCTTCCGCGCGGCCCGTTGGGCCCAACTGCTCAAGCACAACAAAAAAGTGCCGCCGCTCTCTCTGTTGGGAACTCAGGTCATCGGCTTTACCGCCATAGCGCTGCTGGGCCGCGTTGCCGATCCGGTGCGCCCCTATCTGGTAGCAAGAAAGACCGGCCTATCGCTCAGTTCGCAGATTGCCGTTTATATTGTCGAGCGGCTCTTCGACGCCGGCGCCATGGCGCTGATTTTTTCGTCCGTTATCCTGTTCACCGCCTGGTTCGGAGCGCCGGGAGCGCTGCCCCACGCTGAGATTGTGAAGAGGGCCGGCTACTGGGGCATGGCCTTCACAGTTCTCGGCGCGCTCTTTCTGGTTGCCGTACGCCTGGCCGGCGATGTGGTTGCCTCCTACCTTGAAAGAACCTTCAGCCTGGTCTCAAAGAAACTGGGCCATGCCGTTGCAGAAAAGGTTCGCAGCTTTCACGCCGGCTTGGATACCATGCGCACCTTCACTGATTTTGCGGTTGTGGCCGCGCTCTCGCTGAGCATGTGGGGGGTGATCACGCTCTCCTATCTTGAGATCACGCGAGCCTTTGTCGCCAGCCCGCCACTAGAGTCGATGACCCTGGCCAAGTGCATGCTGTTGCTGGCCTTCAGCGGAGGAGCCAGCGTCTTCCAACTGCCTGTTCTGGGCTGGTTCACGCAGATTGGCCTAGTGGCTGCGGCCATCTCCAGTTTCTATGGCGCGGCGCCTGAAGCCTCCACCGCCTGCTCCGCCACGCTGCTGTTGGTCACCTTCCTGGGCATCGTGCCCGTAGGCTTGATCTGGGCACAGTTGGACCACGTAAGCCTGCGCAAGGTGACCGTGGAAAGCGAGCACGCGGGCGAAGTGCTGGTTGAGAAGGCAGCCGAGCCGATGGAGTAAGGAAGCCGGCGGTCCAGCGGGCCGATCCGTAGGCAAGTTGGCGGATCAGAGTGTTGGTGGGACAGCGGCCGGCGGCTCAAGCGCAGCCGCCGGGATGGCGGGTTTGATAAACCGGATGCTATCAGGACCGACGGCCCCGCCGGTCATCAGCATGCTCATGGCCTGCTCCATGTTCATGTCCGTCTCGGTGACTCTCTGAATGGGAAGAATCTGTAAAAAGGCCGAGGTCGGATTGATGGCGCAGGGTACCAGGACCGCGGCCAGCGGCTCGCCTGTTACCGAGTCGGTCAGAGTCCGGGTGAGGAAGCCGATGCTCTTCTGCCCTGGGATGGGAAAGTCCACCAGCACCACGCGCTGGCTTGACTCGTTCTTGGCCATCATGCTGTCCAGCAGTTGGCGCACGGAGCCGTAAATCTTGGCGATAAGGGGTAGCCGGTCCAGCACCGCCTCGAAGAGGTTGAAGGCCTGGCGGCCGATCACCAGCGAGGTCAGGCGGCCCACCACGTAAAGCACAACCAGGGTGAGCACAATGGCCATCACCGACTGCAACCACGGCTGGCGGAGCCACACCTCGGGAAAAATGGCGGCAAGGAGCTGAACCACCGGCAATCCGGCCTTGGCCAGGATACCCAGGATGAAGGCGAAGATCAGGTAGGTTACGAACAGCGGACCGATGGTGATGATGCCGGCCAGGGTATTGCGTTGCAAACTGCGTAGCGTGCGGGTAAGGACGGGCTTCAAGCATTCCTCCTGCGGGCAATTGAATCAGCCGGTATAGTGCCCAGCACTATTCTTCACCTTACAGAATAAACCGGAATGGCAAATTCCCAAGCCTGGAGTTGTGCCGAGTCAGGGCAATCGCATTTCAAAACATCTCCAAGAGTCTGATCAGGTAAGCGTCGTCCCAACCGGCGCGTTTGAACTTCCCTCGCGTTGAGCCTTTCGATCCTTCCTTCTGCATCGCATTCAG
>JBEKNO010000251.1:0-4345 GCA_049522735.1 Occallatibacter sp. | reverse complement strand
CGACGCCCAGGTCGCCGCGAGCCACCATGATGCCGTCGGCAACCTTGAGGATGGCGTCAAGATGCTCGATGGCCTGTGGCTTTTCAAGCTTGGCGATGATCCAGGTATCGAACCCGTAGGCGGAGACGCGGTTGCGCACCAGGCTGACATCTTCCGCGGTGCGGACGAAGGAGACGGCGATGGCGTCCACGCCGTTCTTGAGCGCGAATTCAAGATCCTCCGTGTCTTTCTCGGTCAGCGAGGGAACGCGCACCGGAATGCCGGGAAGATTGATGCCCTTGTGTTCCCCGAGCAAGCCGCCGTTGACGATCTCGCAAACCACGTCGTCCCCGGCCACCTCATGAACGCGCAGCTCGATAAGGCCGTCGGAGAGCAGGATGCGGGAGCCCTGCTCCACGTTTTCCGCCAGGGTCTTGAAGGTGGTGCCCACCAGGGCTGCCGTGCCCGGAACTTCGCGCGGCGTAATGGTGAGCCGCTGGCCAGCCTTGAGCAGCACGGGCTGGTGATCTTTGAGCTGGGAAGTGCGGATTTTAGGTCCCTGCAGATCGCCCAGGATACACAGAGTTTTCTGCTCCTCGCGGCTCACTTTGCGGATCATCTGGATCAGCGCCAGCTTCTCCTCGTGCGATCCATGGGAAAAGTTCAGGCGGGCCACATCGACGCCTGCGCGGACCAGATCGCGAAAAACGGGCTCGGTGTTGGAGGCCGGCCCGAGAGTGGCGACGATCTTTGCGCGGCGTTGGAATGAAGACTGGGTGATGCTTGTTTTAGAAAAGGGCATGGGGATGACTCCAGAAGAAGGTTCCGTTGGGGAAGAGGGTTGAATTGTCCGCGACCGGCTTTATTGTACACGGGGGATGTAACAGCGACCCTTCATCCATTATGGATTGCGTGGGGCGCCATGACCGGTGAAAACAGTCACAGACCGGAAGAATCCATATCGGATTCGCCCGAACTGGGATCTTTTACCTTGCGTTCACGGAAAAGAACGCCATTGATTTCCGCGCCCAGCAGCGCGCTGAAGGAAGTGATGTAGAGCCATACCAGGGTGGCAATGCCGGCGCCGAAGGAGCCGTAGAACATCGAATAGTTGGCAATCCGTGTGACATAGAAGCCGAAGGCCAGCGTAGTCAGGAACCAGGCGAGCGCGGAGGCGATTGCGCCGGGAACCACCCTGGCCCAATGTTCCTTCTTCTTGGCGCCAAAGTGGTACAGGGCGCTGAGGACCGTAATGCTGGTGACCAGGGCTACCGCCCAACGCACCATCCGCCAGAAAAACAGGACTATGTGGCGCAACTCGTGGCGGGAGTTGTCGATCATCCACGCCTCGATTTGGCGTCCGAAGATGATCGCCAGAGTGGCCAGCGACATCGGGACCAATGCGATGAATATCAGAAGCAGAGCCCGTCCCCGCCGCTCCCAAAAGCCCCATATCTCGCGGGGCAACCGGTAGGCGCGGCGAAAACCTTCCATCAGCGACAGCATCGCGCCGAGAGCGGCAAAGGCGCTGAGACCGGTGCCGGACAAGACCAATTGCGCGGAGAGGGTGCGGTGGGTGTGGAGCGAATACTGGAGCAGGTCCATCGAATCGGCGGGCAGAAACTGCTCAAAGGAAGAGCGAAACTCGCCCACCAGCGTGGTTCCTTCCGGCCCCTGGGCCAGCAACGTAGCGATCACCATCAGAGCCGGGAACATCATCAGCATTCCGGAGTACGCGACAGCCTTGGACGTATTGACCACATCGTCGTCAAAGGCATGCCAGAGAACTTTCCGTAAATGAAGAAGAAAACGAGTCATTCGTGTCACTGGCAAGAGTAGAGCATTTTCGGGGCTTCCGGCTACAGGAATTCGCGGCCGGCTTAAAAAACGGCAACACTCCCAAATCCAATTTATTGGATAACTGTACTGTAATCCATCTTCAAACGGAAAGATCGCTCCGGGGCTCCTGACGGACGTCCGCAAACGATTTATCATAGCCGAGCGATGAAAACCTCTTTGATGCGCGTTCTCCATGGACTGCTGCCGCTTCTGTTGCTGGCCGGCCTTGGCTGGCTTCCAGCCGTGGCCCAGAGCCGCCCCGTTCCCAACCCCCAACTGGCGTCAAAAGAATTGAATGCGCGCGTCGAGGCGCTTTTGAAAAGGATGACGCTGGACGAGAAGATCGGGCAGTTGGAGCAAATCTCGGTGGAGTTTGCCACCGGACCCGGCGACTCCAATCTTCGCTATGACGAACTGGTTGCCAAGGGTCAGGTGGGGTCGATGATGAACGTGGCGGGCGCGGAGGCGGCCAATCACTACCAGCACATTGCCGTGGAAAAGTCGCGGCTGCACATTCCCATCCTCTTCGCGCGCGACGTGATCCACGGCCACCGCACCACCTTCCCGGTGCCTCTGGCGCTGGCGGCGAGCTGGGATCCTGGAGCGGTGGAGACGGTGGCGCGTTATGGCGCAAGGGAAGCCCGCGCCGACGGCATCGCTTGGGTCTTCTCGCCCATGGTGGACGTTGCGCGCGACCCGCGCTGGGGGCGCATCGTGGAGTCCGCCGGCGAGGATCCCTGGCTGGGTTCGGTCATGGCCCGCGCCTGGGTGAAGGGATACCAGCAGGACGATCTCTCCAGGCCTGACTCCGTCGCCGTAAGCGTGAAGCATTTTGCCGCCTACGGCGCGGCCATTGCCGGGCGTGACTACAACGCCGCGGATATGAGCGAGATCACGCTGCGGCAGGTTTACCTGGAGCCCTATCGCGCCGCGGTTGAGGCCGGCGCGGCCACGCTGATGAGTTCCTTCAACTCCATCAACGGCATTCCCGCCTCCGCCAACCCCTTTACACTGACGCAGATTCTGCGCAAGGAGTGGGGCTTCGACGGCTTTGTGGTCTCCGACTGGGACGCGGTGGCTGAGCTCCGCGAACATTCCATCGGCGCCGATGACGCTACCGTGGCCCGCAAGGCTCTGGAAGCAGGCGTGGACATGGAGATGGTGGGCAGCCTCTACGGTACAGTCATTGCGGCACAGGTGCGCTCGGGCAGGATTCCCGAGAGCGTGGTAGATGAGGCCGCGCGGCGCATCCTGCGCGTCAAGTTTGCGCTGGGATTGTTCGATCATCCTTACGCGCCAGAGGGGCCGGCCTATGACGCCACGCCGGAGCTCCGCGCTGCGGCCCGCAAGGTGGCCGGCGAGACCTTTGTCCTGCTCAAAAACGACCCCGCCGAGGGCGTGGGAAAGCTGCTGCCGCTGCTCGCCAAGACCAGAAAAGTGGCTCTGATCGGGCCCTTGGCCGACAACCAAAGGGAAATGCTGGGCGCGTGGGCCGTTAGCGGCGATCCCAAATATGTGATTACGCTCAGGCAGGCCCTTGCCGAGCGGCTGGGCGACCGGCTGCTGTATGCGCAGGGTTGCGATCTGCTCTCAGGCGATGACGCAAGCGTACTGCATGAGATCGACGCCCACGGCCAGGCAGTTTCCGATGTTCAGCTTCCCATCCCCGATGATTCCAAAACCATCGCCGAGGCGGTGGAGACGGCAAAGAAAGCCGATGTGGCGATCCTGGCCCTGGGTGAGAGCACAAACTGGATGGAAGGCGAGGCCGCGAGCCGGGTTCATCTGGGCTTTACCGGCGCGCAGGAACAGTTGCTGGAGACCGTAGTGGCCACCGGCAAGCCGGTAATTCTGGTGGTGCTGGCCGGCCGTCCGCTGGAGTTGAAGTGGGCCGCCAATCATGTGCCCGCAATCCTTGAAGCCTGGAGCCCCGGCATCGAGGCCGGGCACGCCGTGGCCGATGTGCTCTTCGGCGACGTGAACCCATCCGGCAAGTTGCCTTCAAGCTTTCCCCGGGCCGTGGGGCAGGAGCCGCTCTACTATGCGCAACTGCCAACGGGGCGGCCGGGGCATGGAGACCTGAGCCGCATACCGTCGAATTCAGAAGAGAAATATATGTCGCGGTATATCGACGAGGAAAATTCTGCGTTGTTTCCGTTTGGATGGGGGCTGAGTTATACACGCTTCAATTACGCGCAGCCGGTCATCAGCCGCGCCGAGGTTCCGTTGCGGGAGGTGCTGGCGTCGGGGCATAACCCGGTAGTTACCGTGGGCGTGGACGTAAGAAACACCGGCAGCGTGGTTGGGACCGAGGTAGTTCAGCTCTATATCCGCAACACGGCGGCCAGCGTGGAGCAGCCGGTGCGCGAACTGAAGGGCTTTGCGCGCGTTACCCTGGCCCCCGGCGAGCAGAAGCACGTCGAGTTTCCGCTGGGGTTCGACGAGTTGAGCTTCTATAATGTCGAGATCAAGCGCACGGTCGAGCCGACGACTTATAAAATCTGGATTGGCGGCAACTCGCTGGCTA
>JBEKNO010000250.1:0-4394 GCA_049522735.1 Occallatibacter sp. | reverse complement strand
ATCACTTTTTCCCAGTTATCGCAGTGTTTTCAATAGCTTCTGAGATAATTATACCAGCCAGCTACGATCTATGTTATTGATTCTTATGGCAATTAATCAGATTTTCAGACACGACTAGATATCCTCGGGAGAGAGGATTTCAATGACCAGAAGCGGCGGATCGGTTAACACCTCCGGTTGGGGTCCGGCAGTGAGCACAACCAGATCCGGCACTCGAACCCGATTCTCCGCTACCCGAACCCGTTGTTCCGTGCTGCCGGTGATTCCCCACTCCTTCTCGTGCGTACCGAACCAAAGCGCCAGCAACCACTGCACTCGTGCGTGCTCCCACTTGCCCGCGTTGCGCTCCCTGATTTCTCCATCCACGTACTCACGGTCCGGCTTATAGCTGATACCGAGGTATTCATGCAGCGGGATGTGCAAAATCGTAGCCATAATCAAAACGGTAGCATAATTTCCGTTGAGGCATAACCCAGCGTGGCCCCGTGCCCCATCGGGGTGCCCTCTGGGCCCGCCTTTGTTCTGGCGAAAGGGTGGGAAACCGAGAATCTCGGATCAGCCTACATCGTGCGCACGTAATTCTTCCCCGGCAAGCACCGCACCCGGCCCGTAATCTCCAGCTCGAAAAGCGCCGTAAACACCTCCGAAGAGGTTAGTTGCGTCTCCAGTAGCTCCAGAATCTCGTCGATCTGCAAGCTCTCGTCCGAGCGCAGCACCTCCAGCACCATGGCCTCCTGCGGCCGCAGAACCGGGTCAGGCAATAGAGATGCGGTAGTCTCCGATTTGGATTCAGCAGGCGCCTCCGCCTCCAGCTCCAGCCGCACCTGCGAAGGCAGATCCTCCCACACGTCCTCCCAGGTAGCCACCAGCTTGGCCCCCTGTTTAATCAGCGTGTTAGGAGTCCACGATCCCTTGCTGGTCACGTTGCCCGGCACCGCGAACAGATCCCGGTTCTGCTCCGCTGCGCAGCGCGCCGTCACCCGCGTCCCCGAGTTCTCCCCCGCCTCCACCACCAGCACCGCGATGCTCAGCCCGCTCAGGATGCGGTTGCGCCGGGGAAAGTTCTGCGGCGCCGGAAACGTCCCCATCGGCATCTCGCTCACGATGGCCCCGCCCGTGGCCAGTATCTCCTCGGCCAGTTTCTTGTTCTCCTTGGGATATACCACGTCGATGCCCGTACCCCACACCGCTACCGTGGGCATGCGCGCCGCCAGTGCCCCTTTGTGCGCGCACGAATCGATGCCCCGCGCCATGCCGCTGATGATGAGCAGCCGCCGCACCGCCAGATCCCGCGCCAGCATCTCCGCCACCCCCGACCCATACGGAGAAGGATGCCGTGTCCCCACCATGGCAATCGCCGGCCTGCTCAGCAAACTCGCCGGCCCGCGCACCCACAGCACCGGCGGCGGGTCGTAGATCTCCTTGAGCCGCTCCGGATATTCCGGGCAGCCATAACTCACCAGCGTCGCCCCCTGCGCCGCTACCCGCGCCCACTCCTCCTCGGCCGCCTGGCGCGCCTTGCCGTCAAAGATGAATTGCGCCGCCTCGGCCGGAAACCTCAGCCCCTCCAGTTCCGTCAGCGGAAGAGAAAAAATCCGGCTCGGCGCACCCAGCGACTGCATCGCGTCCAGGATCCGCTTCGGCCCCAGCCCCGGCGAAAGCGTCAGCGCCAGCCACGCCAGCCGCTCCTCATCCAGCCTGGGCGTCGCGGCTAAATCAGCGTCCTGGCGCATCGTTGTCATCCCGTATCCCTGCCTCTGTCCGAAAATTGCGCAGTCTGGCTTTCCTCACAGGAAACCAAATCCCGGCTATCTTGGATTTTCGCCCACACTAGCCCTGCCCGCGCAAGAAGTCAAGCCGGTGCGTTTAAAGGTGGTGGGGCAGTTCGACGATACAGGCGTAAAGGCACGGAATAACGTCCTGGTTCGTGTCAGGACACGACTTTACAGCTTGTGGAAAAACTCATCCGAGGTGGCCAGGAGTGTCAGGGCATGACTTCAGTCGTGCCGCAAATGGCAGCAAAATTAACGCAGGCTTTAGCCCCTGAAGGTATTTCTTTCAAACTGATCCAATGCCTGTTGCAGGGCCGGAAGGAAAACCATGTATTGAACGGCCCCGGTAGAGCGCAACCGGCGTTATACTGGCGCAAAGCTGGAAAAAACAAAAGGTCAACCCTGAGTTAAATGTTTTCGCGGCTCTCCGGCGCGGCGGAGACCTTCTTCGCCATGCCGCTTGCCGTCCATCGATGCACGGGAGTTTCGCATGTACGACCTGAACAAGCTGATAGCAACCGCGATCGAGGCAGGCAGCAAATCCGGACGCAAAGAGGTAAGCGCATGAACTCCCTTCGCCAGTGGCTGGCTGACGGCCTGCTCATCACCGACGGCGCCTGGGGAACGGAGTTGCAGGCGCGCGGCCTGCCCCCCGGCGCCATTCCGGATACCTGGAACCTGACCCATCCCGAGCGTGTTGAAGCCGTGGCGCGCGCCTATGTGGAAGCGGGCAGCCAGGTCATCCTTACCAATACCTTTCGCGCCAACGCCATCGCCATGCAAAGCTTTCTTGACGCCGTTCCCGATGCCGATCTTGACGCCATCAATCGCGCCGGCGTGGCGCTCTCGCGCAGCGCGGCAGGCGAGGCGCTGGTCTTCGCCTCCATCGGTCCCACGGGCAAGATGCTGCTATTCGGCGAGGTCGACAGCGAGCAGGTTGCCGCGGCCTTTGCCGCGCAGGCTGTTTCGCTGGCCGCGGCGGGCGCTGACGCTCTGCTGATCGAAACCATGAGCGACATTGAGGAGGCATGCCTGGCCGTGGCCGCGGCCAAAAGCACCGGCTTGCCCATCATTGCTTCCTTCGCCTTCGACTCCGGCAGGAACAAGGACCGCACCCTGACGGGCGCCACTCCCGAGGACGTGGCCGAGGCCATGGTGGAGGCGGGCGCGGACGCGGTGGGCGCAAACTGCGGCGTGGGAATCGAGCAGGCCGTGCCCATCTGCCAGCGATTGAGCGCGGCCTGCGATCTTCCCATCTGGATCAAGCCCAACGCGGGCTTGCCCACCATGGAGGGAACAGCCGTTCGCTACGGCGCCTCGGCGGAGTTCTTCGCTTCCCACTACGCGGCCCTGCGCGATGCCGGCGCCGCCTTCCTGGGCGGATGCTGCGGTTCCACGCCCGATTTCATTCGCGCCCTGGTGCGCGCCCAACGCGCCGACTCGCTGACTCGCTAACTTGTCGACTCGCTAACTTGCTGACTTGCTGATTTGCCGTCAGTATTGCCGCCGCGGATACGCCGCAAGAATCCTTCGCCCTCGGCGAGTAGTCTAAAAGACGTGAGTTCCATCCCCCATCCCCGCCTGCGCGTCGCCGCCATCGGCTTCCTCAATCCCGCGCCCCTCATGTGGGACTTCGAGCACCCGCCACTCAGCGCCCCGTTCGCTCTCCGCTACCGGATCGACCGCATGTCGCCCTCTGAATGCGCCAACCGCCTGGCCAACGGACAGGCCGATATCGGCCTCATCCCCATCGCCGCCCTGGCCACTACCCCCGGCCTGCGCATCCTACCCGGCTCCACCATCGCCTCCAAAAGCCGCGTGCGCTCTTTGCTCCTGGTCCGCCGCGCCAGCCAGCCGCTTGCCGCCCTGCGCTCCGTGGCCGCCGACACCGCCAGCCGCACCACCCTGGCCTACGCCCGTATCCTCTTCCACAAGTGGGGCAATCCCGGCGTCCCCTTTCTGCCCCACGCCGCCGGCCTCGATGCCATGCTCCAGAAAGCCGACGCCGCCATCCTCATCGGCGATCCCGCCCTCCTCTCCCTCGAAGAGCGCGCCAACCGCTTCGAGCGCGCCCAGGAAGAACTCGTCTACCACGACCTCGCCCACGAGTGGCGCTCCCTCACCGGACTGCCCTTCGTCTCCGCCGTCTGGGGTGCTGCGCACGGCAGCTTCTTGGATGAGAGTGTCACGGAGGACTTCAACCAATCCCGCATCCACGGCCTCCAGAACATCGATGCCCTGGTTGCCGAGTGGTCAGACCGCCTTCCCATTCCCGAACAGACCATCCGCTCTTACCTCACCGCCAACATTCACTATGTGCTGGACGAGGAATGCCTGGAAGGCATGAGAGGCTTCTTCAGCGAAGCCGCCCAACTCGGCATCCTTCCGGAATACACAGTAGCCGTCCCTGAGCTGGTGGCCTAGCAAGTCAGCGAGTTAGCGAGTTAGCGAGTCAGAAAGTTAGCGAGTTAGCAAGTTAGCAACTCAGCGGCTGCTCGGCCTAGCCCGCATTTCTCACAGGCGCGTTGCTGGTTGGGGTGAGGGCGGGCTTGAAAAGTGTTGGAAAGGCCGTCTTTTCATGGCATAACTACGTTGTCAAATACGTGGTTGTTGCCGTGTGGG
>JBEKNO010000249.1:0-4417 GCA_049522735.1 Occallatibacter sp. | reverse complement strand
TAAGCAGGTTAATAAGGGAAGTTATACCATCCGGCCCGGTGTTCGTGAAGATTATGACGCACTGATTGGCGATGTTATCAAGAGCGGATACGCGCCCAGAAAAATCCTCCACTTATGGTCGGTGGTGAAGGAGGGCGCGGATGCGGCCCTCGAGGAAACGCTGGAGCTGAGCTTCTACAGCCCGCTCTACCTGGCCCAGGCGCTGGGCAACCAGGATCTTGCGGACGTGGATATAGCTCTGGTCTCCAACCGCATGCAGCAGGTTGCCGAAGAACCGGTCCGCGCTCCGGCCCGGGCCGTGCTGCTGGGTCCGGCAAAAGTCATTCCCAGGGAGCTGCCGGGAATCACCTGCCGCAGCATCGATGTGGACTTTGAAAGCGGCAATGCCCGGGAGTGCGCCGCCCGGATCATCGCCGAGATGGCCTCCATCCCTGAGAATTCCGCCGTCGCGTTTCGCCGTGGCGAGCGCTTTGTTGAGACGCTGGAGCCTTTCGACCTCTCCGCAGCTCCTGAACATCGCCGTTTGCAGCGCGGAGGCGTATACCTTCTCACCGGCGGATTGGGCGCCATCGGACTGGTTGTCGCCGAGCATCTGGCGCGCGAATTCAACGCCCGGCTGGTTCTCGTGGGCCGTTCCGCGTTGCCTACCGAGGCGCAGTGGGAAGCCTCTCTCGATGACGCCGGGCAGAGCGAAGCCGGCAAGCAGACCATTCGAAAGCTGATTGAGATTCGTTCCCTGGCAGGCGGATTGATGGTTGCGCAAGGGGACGTTACGAATCCCGGCCAGATGCGCAGCATCGTTGCCGAGGCCCGGCGGCGCTACGGAAAAATCGACGGCGTTTTTCATGCCGCGGGCGTTCTGGACGACGGTCCTTTGATGCTGAAGACCGCTGAAAGCGCAGCCCGGGTGCTCGATCCCAAGGTGCGTGGAACGCTGGTGCTGGAAGAAGCTCTTCGCGATGAGCCGCTGAGCTGCTTCGTTCTGTTCTCCTCCATCAGCTCCATCTTTCCGCCCGCGGGCCAGGTGGACTATGCGGCCGCCAACGCCTTTTTGGATGCCTTCGCGCTCAGCCGCAAGGAACCCATCACTGCCGTTAACTGGGGCAGGTGGCGCGA
Organism: Occallatibacter sp.; assembly: GCA_049522735.1. Taxonomy (GTDB): domain Bacteria; phylum Acidobacteriota; class Terriglobia; order Terriglobales; family Acidobacteriaceae; genus Telmatobacter. Next base: position 3,301 of record JBEKNO010000249.1, on the reverse strand, counting down.
GGCCGGGATGGGCGTGCGCTCCGCCTCTTCGCATCCATGGTTGGAACAGCGCCTGCTTGAAACGCCTGGGGAGATCGTATTCGCCAGCCAGTTTTCTATTGAACGGCACTGGCTGCTCTCTGAGCACAGGCTGAAAACCGGCAATGCGCTTATCCCTGGAACAGGCCACCTGGAAATGGCCGCGGCGGCATTTGCGCGCGGTTCGCTCCGGGGTGCAATCGAATTCCAGGATGTGTTCTTTCTCGCCCCGCTGATGTTCTCGAGCTATGAATCCAAAGAGGTGCGCGTCCAGCTTAAGCGCGAGCAGGAAGCCGGAGCGGAGACGGGACTGCGGAGTGGCGCCTTCCGTTTCTCGATCTTTGCCAAAGCCGGCGAGTGGGTCGAGTATTCAACCGGCCTCATCGCGCCGTGCCTGGAGCGTCCGGCTGCAACGATCGATCGCGCGGCCATCGCGGCGGGCTGCCGCCAGCGTCATTACGTATTCGACGAACAAAACCGCACCCGGCAGGAACGCCAATTCGATTTTGGTCCACGCTGGCGCTCTCTCATGCGGCTGCACATCGGCAAGCATGAGGCCCTGGCCGAGATTGAGCTGGCGGAGAGGTTTTCCGCCGACGTATCCACCCTCCGCGTGCACCCCGCGCTGCTGGATATGGCTACAGGGGCTTCGCTCTACCTGACCGAAGACTATGAACATTGCGACGACCTTTTCCTACCCATTTCCTACCGCAGGATGCGCGTCTACCGTCCCATTCCCGGCAGGATCTTCAGCCACGTCCGCTCCCGGCAGCAGACTCCGCTTCGCAATGAGATCGAGACCTTCGATATCACCATCTTCGACGAGCAGGGCCAGGTGCTGGCGGAGATCGAAGGCTTCGCCATGCGCCGCATTGCCGATTACGCCAAGGCCCTGGAGAATGGGCTGGCACGCGATGTTGCTCGCTCCGGCGGGGAGCAGCCGATCGAAATCGCCGCCCGCCACGGAATCCAGCCGCAGGAAGGCGCGCGGGCTCTGACGCGTATCCTGCTGGCCGCGACTCCCACCGCTGTGGTCGCCGTCGCTCAGCCTCTGGAGGAGCTGGACACGCGCAGCCGAACGCCATCGCCGCGCGCTGCCGCTGCCGCCGCGCCTGATGCCGCGCCTCCCGGTGAAGGCGTGGAGGGTACGCTGGCCTCGTGGTGGCAGGATCTGCTGGGAGTGGAGAAGGTAGGACTGGATGACGACTTCTTTGCGCTGGGAGGTCATTCCCTGGTCGGCGTGCGCCTTTTTGTCAAGATAAAGAAGACTTATCAGGTGGACCTGGGACTTGCCGTCCTTTTTGAAGCACGCACCGTGCGCCAGCTCGCGGATGTGATCGCCCGGTCGAAACAAGCGGCCGGCGCGGAAGAGATAATCTGGTCTTCTTTGCGGCCCATTCAGCCCCACGGTTCGCGCATTCCCCTCTTCTGTGTCCATGCTGTCGGAGGGGACGTTCTTTTCTATGAGCAATTGGCCAAGGCGCTGGGGCCCGACCAGCCTTTTTATGCCTTCCAGTCTCCGCTTATAGCCCAGCGGGATAAGCGCGAGACCAGCATCGAAGAAATGGCCTCCACTTACATCGAGGAGATGCGGGCGTTTTTCCCCCAAGGGCCTTACCTGCTGGGAGGCACGTCCTATGGTGGACATATTGCCTTTGAGATGGCGAAACAGCTCCATGCGCAAGGCGTGGAGCCGGGGTTGCTGGTCATGATTGACACCGCCGTTCCGGGACATGAAGAACGCGTCGAGGTCATGGATCAAGTGCTTACCTTCTGGCGGAATCTTCGCCAGGAGGGTGTGCCCTATCTCAATCGAAAAGCCGCGGTCAAGTGGAAATACTGGTGGGAACTGCTGCTGCGCCGCGTACTAATCGCGGCATATACCAGTTACCGGCTGGCGGGCCGGACACCTCCGCTCCGCCTGCACTATGTTGAGGTTGAGGAAGCTCATTGGCAGGCCCTGAGGGATTACACATTCCGTCCCTATGCAGGCAAGATCACGCTCATGCGGGCCGTGAACCGCGGCCCCGAGGTTCTGGGCAAGCGCGAGGATCTGACTCTGGGCTGGGGTTCCCTGGCCGGCGGAGGGTTGGAGATTCATGACGTTCCCACCGGGCACACATCCATGCTCTTCGCGCCCAATGTCGAAACCTTTGCCCAGATGCTCAAGGCCGTTCTGCCGTCCTAGAGCATGTTCACTGTTTCTGGAATGTGGGTGCACCGCAACTGGAAAGTGGGTGCCCCATCCTTCGGTCGCCGCGGCGACCGAAGGATGGGAAGCGGGAATCTACGCATAATACTGCATCCCACTATCTCTGAAATTGCTATAGCTCACGCCAGCGGAAACCACATCTCTCCACCGGCAGGCAACCGCACGGGCGGCGCGCATACAGGCCTTGCCTTCCAAATCTGAAGCTGGGGAGCAGCCGCCTCGCCGCGGCGAGCCATCAGCGCGATGCAGTGGCCAGCGTGATCAAGCAGGCAAAACCGCCAGCGCCCAGGCTCATCGTCCACAGCCGGATCCAGCTCCAGCCGGATTCCCTCCGCGCCGCCAAACAGGAAAGAGAAGGTGTTCAACGGCAAGGCCAGCCCCATGCCCCGCGCCTTGATGTAGGCCTCCTTCAGCGTCCACAATCGAAGCGCGCGATGCAGTCTTTCCTGTCCGCGCAAGGCATCAAGCTGGGCCAGTTCCAGCGCGGAAAACACATTTGGAGCTAGCTCGGCGATCTCCGCGGCGCGCTCGCAAGGCTCCACATCCACGCCCACTTCAGCCTCTCGGGCGATCAGGCATACCACCAGGCCGGGAGAATTGGAGAGATTGAAGCGCAGGCCGCACTCCAGTTCGGCGGCAGGCTTGCCGTGGCTGTTCAATAAGAAGCGCCAGGCCTGGGGAGCAAGCGGATGATAGTGGGCGAGAGCGGTGCGCGCCAGGGCGCGGGTGGCCAGATATTCACGTGAGTGCCGGTCGAACCTGAACGCCTGCCAGCGCGCATGCTCCTCTTCATTCAGCAGCGGCGCGCAGGCCTGCGCGGCCTCGTCCGCCAAAAGATCGTCCGGGTATGCGCACCACAGGTAGAGCGGTTCTTTGTCCATGGCAGAGTGATCAGCATTAGTAGCCTACCGCAACAGGCTGGCCTGCTTCCTGGCATAGGCCACAACTGCCAGGGCAATCGCATGAACGGAATGTACCAAGAGAGCCACGGTGGTACCGGCGAGGTTATTCCCTGCATGTGTAGTTATCTGTTGCTGTGTATGGATGGATAACAGGGAGCCTGGCGGTCGT
>JBEKNO010000248.1:0-4419 GCA_049522735.1 Occallatibacter sp. | reverse complement strand
ATGAGCCGGAAGAAAGAATACGGGGACTTCCAGACTCCGCTGTCGCTGGCGCGTCGTGTCGCGGCTTTGATTGGACAAAAAGAGAAGCACTTTGGCACGATCATTGAGCCAACGTGCGGAGTCGGTGCCTTTTTGGAAGCGGCCGCCGAGCGCTTTGGCACATCGCCGACGTACTTGGGATTAGATATCAACCCCAACTATGTAGGAGCAGCCAGAGCTGCCCTCGCGCGGATCGGGCCGCCCAAAGGAATAGTTCAGCAGCGCGACTTCTACACTATCGATTGGAAGCAATTCCTTTCCGAGCAGGCTGGTCCCGTGCTCATCGTCGGCAATCCGCCGTGGATCACGAATGCGGGAATGGGTGTCATAAACGGAAAGAACCTCCCCGAGAAATCCAATTTTCAGGGCCAAAGTGGCTTGGATGCAATGACTGGCAAGGCCAACTTTGACATCTCTGAATGGATGCTGGTCAAATTAGCGGAGGCGTTCCCATCACGGGGGGGGACGCTGGCGATGCTCGTCAAGACCGTCGTGGCCCGTAAATTATTGGCACATTGTTGGTCCACCGGTATACCGATCATTGAGTCTGCGATCTATCATATCGACGCCGCAGAGCATTTCGATGCCGCAGTGGATGCTTCGCTCGTTGTGATCGAGTTCGGAGAATCGGCGAAACCCAAGCGCGCCCAGGTTTATGGCCATCTCTCGCACGCGATCCGGCCTACTGCAACGGTAGCCCTCGAAGACGGAATGCTTATCGCCGACCTCGATGCGTATCGTGCCACAAAGCACCTTGTCGGTGGTTCTCCTCTCCGCTGGCGGTCGGGTATTAAGCACGATTGCTCTAAGGTCATGGAGCTACAGTTGGCAGGTCGACAGCTCAAAAATGGGCTTGACGAATTGCTCGATCTTGAACCCGACTATCTCCTGCCCATGTTCAAAACATCCGAAGTTGCAGCGGGCCGTGTCGATCACTGCCACCGTTGGATGATCGTCACGCAGCGGTGCATCGGTGAACAAACCGCCGGCATCGCAGAGCGAGCGCCCAAGACGTGGTCTTACCTCCAGCGTCACTGCGCACTGCTCAGCAAACGGGGAAGTTCGATCTATCGCGGCAAGCCCGAGTTCTCCATTTTCGGGGTGGGCGATTACTCGTTCTCGCCGTGGAAGATTGCGATTTCAGGCATGTATAAGAGTCTGAGGTTTGTGAAAGTTGGCCCGTTTCAAGCCCAGCCTGTTGTGTTTGACGATACAACAAACTTCATTCCATGCCCCTCTGAAGCTGCCGCGACATTGTTGCTATCGTTGTTGGAAAGTGACGAAGCACGGACGTTCTATAACGCCTTCATCTTTTGGGATGCCAAACGCCCAATTACGATCGACCTTTTGGGGCGATTGAATATCCACGCACTGGCTGAGAGCCGTGGCGTTTCCAATACGTTCATCCAACTTTTCGGCGTAGAAACCGCTATACCCTCCAGAAAGACTCGTGTTCCGGCTGGGGTAACGGCAACGCCGATGCTTTGGCCGCAGTAAGCAGCCGCCCCGGACTGCTTGAAGGTTTGAGAGTCGACGTCCAAGCTATCCTTTCACTCTGGCGGGCGGGCTAACGCCGGTCAGACTGGCGGTTGGCCCAGGTCTCGATTCTGAGACCTGGGATCCCACGATCCTGTGGCGAGCGGATAACGAGCGGCTGCCCCACCGCAGGTGGCTATTCTTCCTCTTCCTCCACCGGCCGTTTGGCGTTTGCTAGGATTTTGTCGGCTACTAGCTGGGGGACGATGTCGTAGTGGTCCATCTCCATGCGGTAGCTGCCTTTGCCTTGAGTCATTGAAGTTAGCAGCGTCCCATAGGTCAGCATCTCGGCCATGGGAACCTGCGCGTTGATTAATGTTGTGCGGCCCTTGGAATCGGTGCCTTGCACGCGGCCTCGGCGGCTGCTCAGGTCGCCCATGAGGGTTCCGGCGAACTCGTCGGGAGCTTCGATTTCGACCTTCATGATGGGTTCGAGGAGGCAGGGCTTGGCCGTTTCCATGGCCTTGCGGAAGGCGATGCGGCCGGCCATCTTGAAGGACATTTCGTTGGAGTCCACTTCGTGATAGCTGCCATCGTAGACGGTGGCCTTGAAATCGACGACCGGGTAGCCGGCGAGATAGCCGCGGGCGGCGGACTCGACGATGCCCTTTTCGATGGCGGGGATGAAGTTGCGGGGGATGGCGCCTCCGAAGACTTCGCTGGCGAACTCGAAGCCTGCGCCGCGGGGCTGTGGCTCCATGCGAATCTTGCAGTCGCCAAACTGCCCGTGGCCGCCGGTCTGCTTTTTGTGGCGTCCCGGCGCCTCGACCTTGGCGCGGATGGTTTCGCGGTAGGGCACCTTGGGGGCTTTGAGGGTGACCTCGGCGTGGTAGCGCTTCTTGAGGCGGCTGACGATGGCCTCAATGTGCGGCTGGCCGGCGCCGGCGATGAGAAACTCGTTGGTCTGCGGGTCGCGGAAGAAGCGGATGAGCAGATCCTCCTCCATGAGCTTGTGGATAGCCGGGGCCAGCTTATCCTCGTCGGCGCGGCTCTTGGGCTCGATGGCATAGGTCATGGCCGGCTCGGGGGGCCTGGCCATATCCACCAGGATCTCCGCGCCTTTCTGGCCCAGCGTGTCGCCGGTGAAGGTGTCGCGCAGCTTGGCCACGGCGCCCAGGTCGCCGGCGTGCAGTTCAGGCACTTCGACGGCTTTGCGGCCCTGCATGACTGAAAGATGAGACAGGCGCTCCTGGCCGCGCCGCGTGTAGTTCTCGACCGTGGCGTCGTTCTTGATGACGCCGCTGACCACCTTGAAGAAGGTGATGCGCCCGGCAAAAGGATCGGTCATGGTCTTGAAGACCACAATCGCCGCCGGCTCATTGTCATCCACCTTGCGAGTGGTTTTGCCTGCCTCGGCCTCGGCATCGTCTGTGCCGTCCGCAACCGCTTCAATGGCCGGGTTCCTGACGGCAATGGGCGCGCGTTCGAGGGGCGAGGGGGCGTAGACCTTAAGGAAGTCGAGCAGGCGGTCGGTGGCCATGTTGGCCAGGCCGCTGGAAAAAAGTACTGGAAAGATGCGGTCTTCGCGGATGGCTTCATGCAGCGCGGTGATGAGGTGCTCCGCGGAGATGGTGCCCTTGTCGAAGTACTCCTCCATCAGCTCGTCCTTGCCCTCGGCCACTAGCTCCACCAGCGCCTCATGGCGAGCCTTGGCGTCGGCAACCAGGTTGGCGGGGATTTCGCCGGTGACTTTGCCGTGGCCATCGCCGCCGGGAGTGTAATAGTAGGCCTCCATGGTCACCAGGTCCACCACGCCGTGAAAGCCTTCGGCGCCGGAGATGGGCAACTGGACGGGCACGCAGTTGCGTCCCCAGCGGTCAACGAGGTCGTCGACCAGGGCGTTGAGCCCCTCGCCGCCGCCAGCCTTGGGGTGGTCCATCTGGTTGACCAGGACGATGCGGGGAAGGTTGGCCTCATGGGCATAGCGCCACACCCGCTCGGTCACCGGCTCCACGCCATTCTGGGCGTTGACGAGGACGAGAGCGGTTTCAACGGGGAGCAGGGCGGCGCGGGCTTCGTGGGAGAACATGTGAAAGCCGGGGGTATCCACGAGATTGATTTTGACGCCCTGCCACTCGGCAAAGGCGACGGCGTTCTGCATGGTTACGCCGCGGGCAACTTCTTCTTCGTCATAAGCGGTCACGGCCGAGCCGTCTTCCACGCGGCCCTGGGTTGGGGTCATCCTGGCGGCATGCAGCAGGGCGGCGATCAAGGTGGTCTTGCCGCTGTGCGCATGCCCCACTAAAGCTACGTTGCGGATCTCACTTCCCTGGTAGGTTTTCATGGGTTTCTCCTTTGTCGCTAAGAAGCGGATGCTATCACAGGGGGAGTGTGAACGTCCTGTGACTGGGGACACGAAAAGGGATCAGGGCCAGGGATTGGGGATCGCGGATCAGGGGTCAGAGATGGCTGTGCCCCACCCCCGCGGCAATCAAAATAACGCCGCAAGGATGGGGCACGAGGTTTGGTTTACTTCACCCCAAGCAGGAAGAAAGTGGTGTGTTGCACAGTGCCGGAGGTCGCAGTAATGGTAATCATCAATGAGACGGTTGCAGGAACAGTAAAGGTGACATTGGAGCCGCAGCCGGTGACTAGGCCCATGCCGGCTACGCTCACCGCCAGCAGCAGCAGCAGCAGGATGCTACGCCGCTTTTTGAAGCCAAAGCAGCATAGCGCGACGGCCAGCGTGGTTACCGGCAAGAACGGACTGGGACCGGAACCCCCAGGGCAATCGCATTTGAAAACTGCTTGAACCAGCGTTGACACTTACTCGGGGCGAACAGGCAAGCGACTCTTGCAGGAGGGCCGAGCCATGCCCAAATCTGCGTCCCGCGAAGAAACTCT
>JBEKNO010000247.1:0-4439 GCA_049522735.1 Occallatibacter sp. | reverse complement strand
GGCCACAGTGAGCAGGGTATTGGCGTCGGGCGGCAGATAAATGCGCACCACGTCGGCCTTCTTGTTGAGCAGATGGTCGATGAAGCCGGGATCCTGGTGCGAGAAGCCGTTGTGATCCTGCCGCCAGACCAGCGAGGTGAGCAGATAGTTGAGCGAGGCGATGGGTTTGCGCCAGGGTATCTCGCGCGTGACCTTCAGCCACTTGGCGTGCTGGTTGGCCATGGAGTCGATGATGTGGATGAAGGCCTCGTAGCAGGAGAAGAAGCCGTGGCGGCCGGTGAGCAGGTAGCCCTCCAGCCAGCCCTCGCACATGTGCTCGCTCAGCACCTCCATCACGTGGCCCGTTGGCGACAGGTTCTCGTCCACCGGCAGCGTCTCGGCCATCCAGGCCTTGCCGGTCCCGGTAATCACGTCGTCCAGGCGGTTGGAAGCCGTCTCATCCGGCCCGAAGACGCGGAAATTTTTCTGCTCCTTGTTGGCCTGCATGACGGCATGCAACAGATGACCCAGAATGCGCGTCGATTCGGCGTCAGCCTGGCCGCGGCCTTCAATCTTGACCGCGAATTCGCGGAAGTTGGGCACGATAAGCGGCTGCAGCAACAGCCCGCCGTTGGCATGCTCGTTCATGCCCATGCGCAGCCGGCCCTTGGGCGCCAGATCGGCCAGCTCCTGGCGGAACTTTCCCTTTTCGTCGAAGAGTTCCTCGGGCTTGTAACTGCGCATCCACTCGTCCAGCAGGCGCAGATGGTCGGGCTTCTCGCGCAGCTCCGCGAACGGCACCTGGTGGGCGCGCCAGGTGCCCTCCACCGGCTTGCCGTCCACAAACTTGGGCCCCGTCCAGCCCTTGGGCGTGCGCATGATGAGCATGGGCCACGCCGGGCGCGCTAGCACCCCAGTCTTGCCGCCGCCTTCGCGGGCGGCCTTCTGGATTTCGCTGATGCGGTCCAGCATGGTGTCGAAGACCGCCGCGGCCTGCTGGTGCATCACCATCGGATCGTCGCCTTCCAGCGTAAAGGGCTCATAGCCGCAGCCGCGCATCAGGCTCTCCAGCTCGGCATGGGGAATGCGCGCCAGGATGGTGGGGTTGGCGATCTTGTAGCCATTTAAATGTAGAATGGGCAGGACCGCGCCGTCGGTTGCAGGGTTGAGAAACTTGTTGGAGTGCCAGCTGGTGGCCAGCGGGCCGGTTTCAGCTTCGCCGTCGCCCACCACGCAGGCCACGATCAGGTTGGGATTGTCGAAGGCCGCTCCGTAGGCATGAACCAGCGAGTAGCCCAGTTCGCCGCCCTCGTGGATCGATCCCGGCGTCTCCGGGGCTACGTGGCTGGGAATGCCGTAGGGCCAACTGAACTGCCGGAATAGCCGCTTGATGCCGTCCCGGTTCTGCTCGATGTGCGGATAGATCTCGGTGTAGGAACCCTCCAGGTAAGTGTTGGCCACCAGCCCCGGCCCGCCGTGCCCGGGACCGATGATGTACATCATGTTCAGGCCGCGCTCGCGGATCAGGCGGTTCCAGTGCACATAGAGGAAGTTGAGCCCCGGCGTGGTCCCCCAGTGGCCCAGCAGGCGCGGCTTCACGTCGTCCAGGGTGAGCGGGCGCTCCAGCAGCGGATTGTCTTTCAGGTAAATCTGGCCCACGGAAAGATAGTTGGCGGCCCGCCAGTAGGCATTCATTTTGGCCAGTACGTCCGGGCTCAGGGGGCCTTTGCTCGCACTTTTACTCCCCGCTTTTTCGGTCATGGCGCACCTCGCAAGGGTTGAATTGCGTGACACTGAAAGCCTAGCAGCAGCAGGTTACTGCCAGGGGTGATTAATGTCACAAATAATGAGATGTAGGCTCTTTTTGTGGGACCAGAAACGGTCTACCCATTTTCAGCTTATGAATATCCACTCAGCTCCGGCATTTCTCCAAAAGCGATAGACACGGTGTGGCATTGTGTCAGGGCGCAGTGAGGGATCAATCCTCCCGGCAGGGAGGGTGCGAGGATAGCCCAGGATAAAGTCCGCCGCGGCGGACTTTATCCTGGGTGAGCGTGTTCTCATATCTGCTCCGTCCCGTGGGGTCGATGCGAGACTGAGCTTCCGTGCCCCATCCTTTCGCCATGCTTTTGGGCGAAAGGGTGGGATACCTCACGCTCTATAGAGGCCGGATCAATAAGCGGAAAGCGAAGCTGGAAGCGGTCTAAAAATAGCGCTTGAGCTTGAGGATCCGCGACTCGAAGCCGTACCACAGCGCCGTGGCCAGCGCCGTGGAGGCGGCAAACCGGAGCACCACCACGGCCAGGTTCCCGGCCATTCCATAGCGGTCCATAAGCAGGTCGAACCAGCCAAAAAAGATGAAAACCATAATATGGATCATGTAGAGGCCGTAGCTGATGCGGCCATAGAAGGGCAGCGGACCGCGGCGCAGCAGGGCGTTGAGCGGATTGCGGGCTCCGGTGGAGGCGATCGCGGCCAGCGCCGTGCCGGCAAAGCCCGCCGCCAGCGCGGAATCAAGAAACGCGGTGCCGCCGGCCACGGTGGCGGCGGCGCCGAAGCCCAGCGGGATGCCCGCCAGTCCCATCCAGAGCCAGGCGCGGCGGCTGAGCGGGAGCGTGTGCAATCCCAGCGCCAGCAGGCTTCCCAGGGCAATTCCGTCCAGGTGTATCAGCGTGTGGGTAGACGTCATCCAGTGGAAGTTCGCGAGGCGCAGCAGCGGCGAGGCAACCAGCGCGGCAACCAGAACCGCCGCCAGCATCCAGGGCTTGCGCAGAAAGCGCGCCACCGGCGCCCAGAGAAAGTAATACTGCTCCTCGATGGCCAGCGCCCAGGTGGGCCCGATGGCCGCGGGCAGCGTCAGATGAAAAAGATTCTGCACCAGGAAGATGTACTGGAGCCAGGGAGCGGTCTTGATGGCTTCCAGCACCGAGGGGCCGACGAACCACGGCGCGTTGAGGTAAACCACTGCCAGCAGCAGGATATAGACCGGCCAGATGCGCAGCGCCCTGCGCCCATGGAAGTTGTGGAAGTAATGCGGCTTGTCCCGCGTCCCCAGCAGAATGGATGTGATCAGGAATCCGGAAAGAACAAAAAAAATAATCACTCCCGCCCATCCCCACAGCGAGACGTAATAGATCCACGTTCCCTGAAGGAGGGGGTTGCAGTGATAGAGAACCACCCACAGAATCGCCAGCCCGCGCAGCCCGTCAAATTCCGGCAGGTAAGTGGGCAGCCAGGTTGGGCGTTGGATGGGCACGTTAGCGGGTCAGCGAGTTAGCGATAATCAACGCCGGGTTGAGGTTTGCGGCGTCCCACCCTTTCCGGTCGCCGCGGCGACCGGAAAGGGTGGGGCACGGAGTATTTGGCGAGTCAGCGAGTTGGCAAGGAAGCGCCGATCATCCGGCGGCCAATTGCTTGGCGCGCTCGGTGGCGCGCATGACGGCCTTGATGAGCGTCACTCGCAGGCCGCCTTCCTCCAGTTCCAAAATGCCGTCGATGGTGCATCCCGCCGGAGTGGTCACGGCATCCTTCAGCAGGGCCGGATGATAGCCGGTTTCGAGCACCATTTTGGCGGCGCCGAAGGTGGTTTGCGCGGCCAGTTGCGTGGCCACGTCGCGAGAGAGGCCCACCTTCACGCCCGCCTCGGCCAGGGCTTCGATGATGATGTAGATGTAGGCCGGCCCGGAGGCGGAGAGTCCGGTTACGGCGTCCATGTGCTTTTCGTCCACCGTCACGGTGCGGCCCACGGTCTCGAAGATGCGCTCGGCCAACTCCATCTGCTTGTCGCTGACGAAGCGCCCCCGGCACAGCGCCGCGGCGCCCGCTCCCAGCGCCGAGGGCGTATTGGGCATGGCGCGGATGACGGCGATCTCCAGGCCCGCCGCCTCTTCAATGGCGCGTGTCTTCACCGAGGCGGCAAAGGAAACCAGCGTCTTGGCCTTGGTCAGCGCGGGTCGTATCTCGGCCATCATGTCAGGCACCTGGAAGGGCTTTACGCCCAACAGGATCAGGTCGGCCTGGCTCACCGCTTTCAGATTGTTGGTGCTCACGTCCACGCCCCACTGCGTGCTCAGTGCCAGCGCCCGCTCGGCGTGGCCCACGGTGGCGTGAATCTGGTTGGGAGCAAACAGGTTTTGCTTCAGGAAGGCCTGCAGCAAAATGCCCCCCATCTTGCCCGCGCCCAGAATGGCCACGTGGACCTTGGGCAACTGTGCTGGTACTCCGGTGGCCTCAACGGCTATCTCCGCCATGTCTTTTCCTTGTGTTGGATGAGTGTGGTGGTGCTTCCTTCAAGGATACTCGCATCCATAGGGTGGATGCTACGAATGGCGCCAGTACCGCAGGGCAATCGCATTTGAAAACTGCTTGAACCAGCGTTGACACTTACTCGGGGCGAACAGGCAAGCGACTCTTGCAGGAGGGCCGAGCCATGCCCAAATCTGCGTCCCGCGAAGAAACTC
>JBEKNO010000246.1:0-4446 GCA_049522735.1 Occallatibacter sp. | reverse complement strand
CGGCGGAGCGTACGTTCCCTTGGATCCCACTTATCCCAAAGAGCGTCTCTCCCTGGTCATCGAAGACTCGGGAATGCCGGTTCTGCTTACCACGGCGGAGACGCGCCAGCGCCTTCCATTGGACCTGAGCCGCCTGACGGTGCTGGATGCCGATGATCCCGCCATTGCCCACCAAAATCGTGACCCCATCGTCTCCCATGCGGCCGGCCGCAACCTGGCCTACGTGATCTACACCTCCGGATCGACCGGCAGGCCCAAGGGCGTGATGGTTGAAAACCGCAACGTGGTCAACTTCTTTGCCGGCATGGATCGCGCTATCGGTTGCGAAGCCGGAGCCTGGCTTGCCGTCACCAGTGTTTCCTTCGATATCTCGGTGCTGGAACTTCTGTGGACCTTGACCCGCGGCTTCAAGGTGGTAGTCCATGGCGACGAGGGAGCGGGCACCATAGCCGATGAGATCACTCGCCACGGTGTAACTCATTTGCAGATGACCCCGTCGCTGGCGCGCATGTTGACGCTGGACGCACGCGTCTTTGCCGCGCTGGGCTCGCTTCGGAAGATGCTTCTGGGCGGTGAGGCGGTTCCTGCTGCCCTCATCCACCATCTTCGCCAGGTTTTCAAGGGTGAGATATATAACATGTACGGACCGACAGAGACCACCATCTGGTCGACAACTTATCGTGTGCATGAGCTGGGAAGTTCGGTTTCGATCGGCCGGCCCATCGCCAATACGCAAATCTATCTGCTCGACGCGGAGTTACAGCCCGTTCCCGTAGGCGAGATCGGCGAGCTGTTCATTGGCGGAGACGGCGTGGCCCGCGGGTATTGGAACCAGCCCGAGCTTACCGCCGAACGCTTTCTCGCCATCCCCGCACTTTCCGCCCAGCGCATCTACCGCACCGGCGACCTGGCGCGCTATCTTCCCGGCGGTAACATCGAGTTTCTGGGGCGCGCCGATTACCAGATCAAGCTGCGCGGGCATCGCATCGAACCCGGCGAGATCGAAGCCATCCTGGAGCAATCGGCCGGAGTCCGGCAGGCTGTGGTCGTGGCTCGCGAAGACAGGGAGGGCGACAAGCGGCTGATTGCCTACCTGGTTGGCGAAGCTGCTGGAGCCGGGGCGGCCGGCGCTCTGCGCAGCGCGCTGGAGTCGAAGCTGCCCGATTACATGGTCCCTTCAGCCTTTGAATTTCTTCCCGCGCTGCCTCTTACTGAGAATGGGAAGATCGATCGCAAAGCTCTGCTCAAACTGCCTCCGCCCAACCTTGCCGCCGGCGCGGCCGCAAGCCATCCCGGAAACGAACCTGCAAACGAAATGGAACGCATTGTCGCCGCCGCGTGGCAGGATGCGCTGGGAGTGGCGGCTGTGGGCATGAATGATAACTTCTTCGATCTCGGCGCCCACTCCCTCACCGTCGCCGAGGTGCAGGCTAAACTGCAAGACGTATTGGGGCGCGAAATTTTAATCCTTGACCTCTTTCAGTATTCCACGGTAAGTGCGCTTGCCAGCTACCTTGCCGGAACTCAACCGCACCGTCAGGTTTCAGACCGCGCACAGCGCCGCAAACTGGCCCGGCAGCGCTGAAAGGAAAACGATGAAGCCCTCCACAATCGCAATCGTCGGCATGGCGGGACGTTTTCCCGGCGCGCGCAATCTCCAGGAGTTCTGGCGGAATCTGCACGATGGCGTCGAGTCCATCCGCGACCTTTCTGATGCTGAACTGAGGTCAGCGGGCGCGACGCCCGAGGAGTTGGCCGACCCGGAGTACGTCAAGCGGGCCTCGGTGCTCGACGATGTGCCCATGTTCGACGCGCAGTTCTTTGGCTTCAGTCCCAGAGACGCTTCCATCATGGACCCGCAGCACCGGCATTTTCTTGAGTGCGCCTGGGAGGCTCTGGAAGACGCAGGCCACCCGCCGCAACGCTTTATTGGATCAATCGGCGTCTTTGCCGGGTCGGGCATGAACACTTACCTGATCCATAACCTGCTAGCCAACCGCAGGCTGCTTGAAAGCGCGGGATTGTTCCAGTTAAAACAAACCGGCAACGACAAGGATGTTCTGGCCACGCGTGTCTCCTATCAGCTTGACCTGCGCGGGCCAAGCATTAACGTACAGACCGCGTGCTCAACTTCGCTGGTAGCGGTTCACCTGGCCTGCCAAAGCCTGCTCAATCACGAATGCGATATGGCATTGGCGGGCGGAGTTACCATCGAAATCCCGCATGGGCTGGGTTATATCTACCGCGAGGGCGAGATTCTTTCCCCCGACGGCCACTGCCGGACCTTCGATGCAATTTCGAGCGGAACGGTTTTCGGAAGTGGCCTGGGCATTGTGGTGCTGCGGCGCCTTGAAGACGCGCTTGCGGACCGCGACCACATCCGCGCCGTCATTCTCGGATCGGCCATCAATAACGATGGCGCGCGCAAGGTGGGTTACCTGGCGCCCAGCGTTGAAGGCCAGTCCGAGGTGATTGCCGAGGCTCTGGAGTTCGCCGGCATCGGCGCCGCGGAGATCTCCTACGTCGAGGCGCACGGAACCGGTACGGTGGTGGGCGATCCGATCGAGGTCAGGGCTCTTACGCAGGCCTTCCGCAAGACAACCGCGCGCAGCGGCTATTGCGGAATCGGGTCGCTGAAGACCAACGTAGGCCACCTGGACGCGGCGGCCGGCGTGGCCGGACTGATGAAGACCGTGCTGGCGCTGGAGCACGCGCAACTGCCCCCCAGCCTGCATTTTCAGAAGCTGAATCCTCACATCGAGTTGAAGGGCAGTCCGTTTTTCATCAATAGCAAGTTGACCGGATGGCCGGCCAGCGGAGCGCCCCGGCGCGCCGGCGTGACGTCGTTGGGCATCGGCGGCACCAACGCGCACGTGGTGCTGGAAGAAGCGCCGCCGCAGCCAGTCGAGCCGCGAACCACAAAGCCCTGGCAGTTGCTGACGGTCTCGGCAAAGACCGAGGCCGCGGTGGAGCGCGCCTTGGCTAATCTCGCCAACTATCTGCATGCTCATCCCGAGCTGAGCCTGGCTGACGCTGCCTTCACCTGCCAGCTTGGCCGCCACGCCTTCCCGCATCGCCGCGCAGTTGCGGTCGAGAACACGCGCCAGGCCGTGAGCGCGCTGGCGCAGGCAGAGCGCAAACAGATCGCCTCCGGTGTAGCCGCGGCGGCCGCGCCCCCGGTTGTGTTTATGTTCTCCGGTCAGGGTTCGCAATATGCCGATATGGGCCGCGAGCTTTACGAGAACGAGCCAGTCTTTCGCGAGACTCTGGATCTCTGCGCGCAATACCTTCTTGAGCCTCTGGGGCTGGATCTGCGCCAGGCGCTCTATCCGCCACAAAAGGAAAAAGACGCCGCGGCCGAAAGGCTGAACCAGACCTGGCTCACGCAGCCTGCACTTTTCTCCATTGAGTACGCCCTGGCGCGCTGGTGGATTTCGCTGGGCGTGGAGCCCGCGGCCATGGTGGGCCACAGCATCGGTGAGTATGTGGCCGCTTGTCTGGCCGGAGTCTTCTCTCTTGAGGACGCGCTCGCCATCGTCGCCATCCGCGGACGCCTGATCTACGATCTTCCCTCCGGCTCCATGCTCGCTGTTCCGCTCGCCGCCGGCGAAATTCAATTGAGCGGCGCGCTTTCGCTGGCCGCCGTCAACAATCCTCGCCTGTGCGTGGTCTCCGGGCCAACGCCTGAAATCACGGCGCTGGAAGAGAGCCTCGCCAGGCAGTCCGTCGCCAGCAGGCGGCTGTTCACCTCGCATGCATTCCACTCGGCGATGATGGACCCCATTCTCGGCGCCTTCGAAAAGCGGCTGCGGAGCTTCGCCTTCCAGCCTCCGCGCATTCTCTGGCTCTCCAACGTGACCGGAACCTGGATCAAAGCCGAAGAGGCCACAGATCCAGCCTATTGGGCGCGCCACATTCGCTCCACAGTCCGCTTCTCCGACTGCCTGGCCGAACTCTTCCGCAAGCCGGAGCAGATTTTTCTTGAGGTGGGACCGGGCAACGTGCTGACCTCTTTGGCTCGCCAACAAGGCGGCGGGGCGGTAAAGGCATTTCAGTCTTTGCCGCATCCCCACGACACAATCTCCGGCCTACGTTGCGCTCTCGAAACGCTCGGCCAGCTCTGGGTTTCAGGGGTAAACGTCGACTGGGCGAAGCTGCATGAGTCCGATTCTCCCCGGCGAGTTCCCTTGCCAACTTATTTCTTTGAGCACCAGAAGTTCTGGATAGAGGCGGATATAGTACATCCCGCGGCCATGCCTGCGCCTCTGGTTGAGCGCGGCGCCGATGAGTGGTTCTATCGCCGCGTGTGGAAACCCGCGCCGGCAACTCCTGCCCCTGGGAACGAGGCAGGCAGTTGGATGGTTTTCTGCGACTCCCTTGGCCTGGGCGATCGAATCGCAGCTCAGCTTAGAACAAACAAGCAGGACGTGATCTTAGTCGCCCCGG
>JBEKNO010000245.1:0-4459 GCA_049522735.1 Occallatibacter sp. | reverse complement strand
TGAATGCGATGCAGAAGGAAGGATCGAAAGGCTCAACGCGAGGGAAGTTCAAACGCGCCGGTTGGGACGACGCTTACCTGATCAGACTCTTGGAGATGTTTTGAAATGCGATTGCCCTGGGTTTAAACGGGGGTACTGAGTCCTCGGCCTGAATCCCCAAACACACAAAACGCCACTCCAAACGGAGTGGCGTTTCGCTGTCCCGCGCTGGTCACTGGCCTCCCGGATCGCGTACGGTGCGGCGCTTTTCTCCACCGCGCCTGCTGCAGACTTCCCCGGCTGGTTCATCCCGTTTGAAGGCCGCTTCGTTGGCGGTTGCTCATGCCGGGTGTCTGCTTATATTTGGGCTGGCCGGAATTCTCCCCAGCAGCCGGTTCATCACTGGCGCTTATCTAATAGCAATCCGCATGCCGTTTAAGATATTTTGTGTTTTCAATGACTTGAGAGTCTTATTGTGAAGAGATTTTCCGCATTCTGGAAGGATAATGGATAGATTATCCCAAAAACCATATATGCCTTCTTATAGTTGGCAATGCGGGCAGTAATGCGTTCCCCGTCCAGCCACCACAATCCGGCGGATCGGCGTCTGGCAACAGCGGCACGGCAAACCAGTGCGCCGGTAGACGCAGTGTTCGAGCTGAAAGAACCCCCGCACCCCGTCGGCGTCAACGTAATCTGAGACCGAGGAACCGCCCAGGCGGATGGCGTGCTCCAGAACCTCGCGAAGCCCCAGCCGCAGCCGTTCGAGTTCGGCCCTGGTCAGCCGTCCCGACCTCCTGCGCGGCCGGATGCTGGCGCGAAAGAGACTCTCGTCGGCATAGATATTACCCACCCCGGCCAGCAGGCTCTGGTTGAGCAGGGCGGCCTTGATGGCCAGCCGCCGGCCGCGAAAGAGAGCGGCAAACTCCTCCGCTCCCACGGTGAGCGGCTCCGCGCCCTTCCCGCTGAAGCTCGCGCTGCGGCCCAGGTCGCGAAACTCCAGCCGCCCGAAGCGGCGCGGATCCACAAAGCGCAGTTCGCGGCCGCTGGCCAGGCTCAGGCGCGCGTGCGTATGGGCGGCCACGGAACCATCTGGCGTCGTAACCAGCAGCCGCCCCGTCATGCCAAGATGCACGATCCATTGGGCGACCGGTTTTCCAACGCCCTTGACCGAAAAGCTGCCGCGCGCAGCGCCAGGCCCCAACTCGCAAACTATGTGTTTTCCGGTGCGATGCACGGCCAGAAAAACGCGCCCCTCAAGCCCCTTGCTCTGCCGCCCAGGCGGCGTCTTGAAGGATTCCCTATGCCCGCCGAACCAGGCCTGGACGATGCGGTCGCCGCGCACACGCTTGTGTATGCCACGGGCAATGGTTTCCACCTCAGGCAGTTCAGGCATCGGCTTATTCTAAAGGACTGCGACTCTCGGACCAGGAGAAGCTTTAGCCGGCATTCTCCGCCAATTGATCGTCTTCCTCGGCTGCGCTTGTCCGTGCGCTGCCCCACTTTTCCAGATAAACCAAACCCAACCCCAGGCCGATGACGAAAACCCCTACCGAGGAGCCCTCAATCAGACTGAGCTTCCGGTCCTCTTCCTGGGTCTGATATACGAGGATGCCGTGAATATTGCGCGGAATGATGCGCAACTCTTCCGGCGCCGGAAACTTCGGCAAGGTGTCCAGATAGTGCATCGAAATCATGGCGGAGATGATCAGGCCCGCCAGACCCGGCAGGAGAAACAACAGCGAGAAGAATTTAAGCGTCGCCAATTGTGCAGGCTTCATTTGAGAAACCCCTCTCCGGTTGACCTGTAAACCTACCGGCAAAAAGTTCTTACAAAAGTAACTCTCCAGAAAGATGAACAACTTTTTTGCCAGGTACTTCCTGTGGTTGTTCTCTCCAGCCTACGGGAAGCCCCTGACTATTTTTGCTCGTCGTCCTGGCGAATCATGCTGGCCTCAAAACTCACGATCTTCCACTTGCCCCTCGCGTCTCGCACATAAACGCGGGTGTAGCGATAGCAGCCGGAGATGTCTCCCTCGGCGGCCGTACCCTTCACCTTGGCAAGGGAAGTGACCAGCGCCGTCGTCCCGTAAAAGCGCACCTTGCTGTCGGAGAGATCGAGGGCTGTAAAATGCACCCGGCCGGAGCGGAGGTTGGCCAGGGTCTGGTCTTTGGTTTGAAGGGTGCCGGAGGAGGTAATGGCCATGAAGTCGTCCGCCAGCAGGGCGTCCATCGCCGCGATGTTCGACTTCAGGACGGCGTTGCGCCACGCCTCCTCGAGCAGGTCAATGGCGTGGCGGCTCTCGTGCTTCTGCGACCTGGGCATTCCGGCCTGGACAGGACTCGCAAATGAGGCCTGCGCCAGCAGTGGAACCAGCATCAGCCCGAGCGCCATGCGGCGGCTGAATATCATCCAGGGATTGTTTATTGCGCCCGGCATAGACGTATCGCATAGTAGTCCTGCCCGGACCTGCCGGTCAATCGGTTTCCAGCGGCCGCGTTCCCCAAGTCAATCGCCGCTTCCCGAAAAACAACCGCGCTTCCCGCGCCGAGACTATCGCCCATTGGACGAAACCCGGCCCTCAAACGAGAGCAACCAGGTTCTCCACGCTCCGCTCCCGCATCATCTGCAGGATTCCCCCCACCGCGTGCTTCTTGAAGTGCTCGCTTTCCCGGTGCGCCGCCTGGGCCTGCGCATCCCGGTACTGTTCATAGATGAGCACCGTGTCGGGGTCGCCCTCCACATGGTGGGGAACATAGCTCACGCACCCCGGCTCGTGGCGCGAGGCCTCCGCCAGCAGACGCAGAATTTCAGCCACCTCGGCACGATCTTCGGGGGCAAACTTCAGACGAACAATAAAACTGACCATGGATTCGGTTTCTCTCTCGCCTGGGCGTCAAAACCCCGGGCCGTTGCTCAAGTTTACGCATGAATTTCGTCCAGGGCAGCCGCAAACTCAGGCAGCACCATCGTCTGCTCGCGGTCCGGCCCGGTGGATACCATGCCGATCCGAGCCCCGCTCTCTTTCTCTTGAAACTTCAAATACTCTTGAGCCGCCCGAGGCAGCTTCTCAAACTCCGTAATCCCCTCGGTCGAACTTTGCCAGCCCTTCAGCGTCGTATACCGCGGCTTGATCTGCTCCAGACCCTGCACGTCTGCGGGAATCACGTCCGTCAACTTGCCGCCGATCTCGTACCCCACGCAAATCGGAATCTCGGCTAGCTCGTCCAGAACGTCCAGCTTGGTCACCACCAGCCACTCCGCCCCATTCACCTGGTTGGAGTAGCGCAACAGCGGAATATCCAGCCAGCCGCAACGCCGCGGCCGTCCCGTCACTGCACCATACTCGTTGCCCCGCGCCCGCAGGTGGTCGCCCACCGCTTCGCGAATCTCGGTGGGAAACGGCCCCTCGCCCACCCGCGTCACATACGCCTTGGTCACGCCGATCACCGTCCCGATAGCCGTCGGTCCCACTCCGGTTCCCGTAGCCGCTCCCCCCGCCGTCGCCGACGACGAGGTCACAAACGGGTACGTTCCGTGGTCGATGTCCAGCATCGTCCCCTGCGCCCCCTCGAACATCACGCTCCCGCCCTCGGCCAGGATGGTATGCAACAGCCGCCCCGTATCCGTCACAAACGGCCTCATCTGCTCCGCCGCCGCTGCATACTCCTCATACATCTTCGCCGGGTCCAGCGGGTCAGTCCCAAACAGCGCCCGCGCAATGGCGTTCTTTTCCGCGCAGGCCGCCTCAATGTGTGTCTTCAGCAGCTCCGGCCGCAGCAAATCCACTACCCGCAGGCCACTGCGCGCCATCTTGTCCTCATACGCCGGCCCGATCCCGCGGCTCGTCGTACCAATCTTCTTCCGCCCCGGCGCGCTCTCCGCCGCCAATTCAATCATTCTGTGATAAGGCAAAATCACATGCGCCCGGTTCGACACAAAGAGCTGCTCATCCACGGCCACGCCCAGCCCTCGTAGCTTGGCCACTTCCTTCAGAAATGCGATTGGGTCCAGCACCACTCCATTGCCGATCACGCCTTTGCACCCCGGCCGCAGCACCCCGCAGGGAATCAGTTGCAAAATGAACCGTTGCCCGCCGTGGACGACCGTGTGCCCGGCGTTATGCCCGCCCGCATACCGCGCCACGGCGGCAAACCGTTCGCTCAGCACGTCCACAATCTTCCCTTTGCCCTCGTCGCCCCACTGGGCGCCCAGCACTACAGCCGTCTTTGCTCGCATTTCCGTCCCGTTCCTGGTGAAGAGTCCCCAGCCAAAATAATGGCGCAAACCACTCCGGCTTGCACCATTTTTGATGATAAACCCTGCATGGGTTAGGCGGGTGGAGAGACAGCGGCACAGGCAGGGCAATCGCATTTGAAAACTGCTTGAACCAGCGTTGACACTTACTCGGGGCGAACAGGCAAGCGACTCTTGCAGGAGGGCCGAGCCATGCCCAAATCTGCGTCCCGCGAAGAAACT
>JBEKNO010000244.1:0-5704 GCA_049522735.1 Occallatibacter sp. | reverse complement strand
CGCGCCATCGACGGCCTGCCCTGGCAGGGAACCGGCTTTCACATCCTGATCGAGAACACGGCCGGGGCGGAGTTTTCCCTCGGCGGCAGCTTTGAGCAGGTGGCGGAGCTGGTGAGACGGCTCCAGGCCATCGCGCCGGTCAACGTCTGCCTGGATACCTGCCACACCCACGTGGCCAGCTACGACCTGATCAGCGCCGAGGGCTATGAGCAAACCATGTCCCAGGTCGCGGCGACGGTGAGCTTTGACGCGGTGCGCGTCTGGCACATGAACGACGCCAAGGCCGAACGCGGCTCGAAGCTCGACCGCCATGAGCACATCGGCCAGGGCACCATGGGCCTCGAACCCTTCCGGCGCCTTCTTAACGACGTTCGCTTCGCCCACGCCGCCTTTATCGCCGAAACCCCGGTGGACGCGCCCGGCGACGAAGAGCGGAATGTGCGGGTGCTGAAGAGCCTGGTGGAATAATTCCTTGGCAAATGTACCGTTGCGCGGTACAATGGAATAAGAAAGAGGGCTGCTGGCATGATTCTCGGGTTCCGGGACAGCTGGTTGCAGGATTTTTTCATTCGTGATCTGCCCAGCCGGAAGATTCCGCCGGACCTGGAAACAAGGCTGTTCAGGAAGCTGCAATTGCTGGACGATGCTACGTCGGATGCCGACCTGCGCGTGCCTCCGAGCAATCATTTTGAGAAGCTGCGAGGGAGTCTGGCCGGGTGGCATTCCATCCGGGTCAACGATCAGTGGCGGCTGATCTTCCAGTGGAACGGCGGCAGAGGCGAAGCCGCACAGGTTTATCTAGACAATCACAGTTACCGGTGAGGTTTGGTTATGTTGAGTACAAAACGGAAGCCCGTAAGCGTGGGCGAGATGCTGGTGGAGGAGTTTCTGACGCCGCTTGGGTTGACGCAGGGAGCATTGGCGGAGGCTATGGGGGTGCAGCGCAAGCTGGTCAACGAGCTGTGTAATGACCGCCGCGCCGTCACTGCCGATACGGCGCTCATGCTGGCGCGCGTCTTTGGCAATTCGCCGGAGTTCTGGCTCAATGTGCAGCGCCGGACGGACCTGTGGGAGGCCTTGCACACACCCAAGCGCCGCCGGCGGATCGAGCAGGCCAGGGAGTTACAATTGGCCGGATAGTTACTTGCCGATCTATCAAACTCCAAGCGTGAGGAAGAGACAAGTTATTTCGCAATCCCGCAAGCGTAACCCATCGAAATGCGTCATAGTGTTTGTGTAGCAAAACTATGGCGTAAGGAGTGAGTTATGGGTACAAGCATTTGTGGAGTGTTAACGCTGGTTGCGGCAGCGGGTATGGCGCTGCCGGTTTCAAGCCAGGTTGCGAAAAGCCAGACAACAACCGTGACTACGGGCAAGCCTGCCTCTGTTGCGCGGCTGCCTTACACGGCCGAGTACAAGATTACGCGCGTCAGGACGCTGGCCAACGGAAGCACCATAACCCGCGAGTCGAACGAAGTGGTCGCCCTTGACTCGCAGGGCCGCCGCATGACCTCGACAACTGCCGTTCCAGTTTCAGGAGAGCAGACGCAGGCGACGCACGTCAGCGTCAACGATCCCGTGGCTCGAACCAATAGCAGTTGGAGCGTGCCGGGCACAAAAGCGACGGTGACGGCGATGCCTGCTCCTGGCGCGCCGCGCAACTGCGCAGCAACCGCTCCGGCTGCCGCTACTCCAGCGGCGGGAGTCCCACACGCGAAGCCCACGGTGGAAGACCTGGGGATCCAGACGATTCAGGGGGTCGAGGCGCATGGCCGCAAAACCACCACGACGACCGCGGCAGGCGCGATCGGGAACGATCAACCGCTGGTGCACACCACTGAGTTGTGGACGGCAACCGCTCCCGGACTGAAGAACCTGGTGGTGCGTGATGTGGGCGATGACCCGCAATCGGGCAAGAAGGACCAGGAACTGACAAACTTCAGCCAGGCCGAGCCGGATCCAACTATCTTCCAGCCGCCGGCGGGCTACGAGATTGTGAACAAGCCTGCGCCTGGATCTGAGTGCCCAGGCGCGGAGGGAACGGAGCAGCCCATGGCTCCCATCCCGCCTCCGCCTCCACCGCCCGCGCAGTAGCGCTGCCCCGTTTACACTGAAAGGGTGATGGCGGAAGAGAACGAACAACGATACGACCCAGCGGCGATTGAACCCAAGTGGCAGGCACGGTGGGCCGCGGACCCCAGTCTCTATGCGGCCGAGCCTGCCTCGGCGACCAAGCCCAAGTACTACGTGCTGGAGATGCTGCCCTATCCCAGCGGGCAGTTGCACATGGGGCACGTGCGCAATTACGCCATCGGCGATGCGCTGGCCCGGCACATGTGGATGCGGGGCTATAACGTGCTGCACCCCATGGGCTGGGACGCCTTCGGGCTGCCCGCCGAGAACGCCGCGCTCAAGAACAATACCCCTCCGCGGGAGTGGACGCTGGCCAACATCGCCGCCATGAAGCGGCAGATGGAGCGGCTGGGCCTGGGCTACGACTGGGCCACGGAATTGACCACCTGCCTGCCCGATTACTACCGCTGGAACCAGTGGTTTTTTCTGCGCATGTATGAAAAGGGACTGGCTTACCGCAAGAAGAGCAAGGTGAACTGGTGCCCGGAATGCGCCACGGTGCTGGCCAACGAGCAGGTGGTGGGCGGCTGCTGCTGGCGGCACGAAACCACGCCGGTGGAGCAGCGCGACCTGGTGCAGTGGTTCCTGCGCATTACCGCATACGCTGAGGAACTGCTTGAGGGTCTGGACAAGCTGGAAGGTTGGCCGGAAAAAGTCCGCACCATGCAGCGTAACTGGATCGGGCGCAGTGAAGGAACGGAGGTTGATTTCTTCCTGGATGAAACCGAGGGACTAGGGACTAGGGAACAGGGACTAGAAAAAACGCGCATCCGCGTCTTCACCACGCGCGTGGATACGATCTTTGGCGCCACCAGCGTTCAGCTTGCGCCGGAACACGAGCTTGTGGCTGCTTTCACGGCTGCAAATCCAAAGCTGAAGGCGCAGGTCGACGAACTGCTGGAGCAGCAGAAGAAAGCTCGCGAAACCGGCGACCTGGGCGCGATCGAAAAGCATGGGGTTCCCACCGGACGCTTCGCCATCAATCCCTATAACGGCCAGCGGGTGCCCATCTGGGTGGCTAACTACATCCTGGCCGACTACGGCACCGGCGCCATCATGAGCGTCCCGGCGCACGACGAGCGGGACTTCGAGTTCGCGACCAAGTACAACCTGCCTATTGTGGAGGTGATACAACCCGTTGAAAAGATCGAGGGCGCGGAGCGCCTGCCCTTTGTCTCGGAAGACGGCGTATTGGTGAACTCCGGCGAATACGATGGGTTGAGCTGCACACAGGCTCAGAAACGACTCCAAGAGGTTGCCGCCCGCAGGGCATTCGGCAAAGGAACGGTGACCTTCCGCCTGAAGGACTGGGGAGTGAGCCGGCAGCGCTACTGGGGCACGCCTATCCCCATGATTCATTGTGAGCGCGATGGGCTGGTGCAAGTGCCCGACGAGCAGTTGCCGGTGGTGCTGCCCGAGCGGATCGAGATTACGCAGCAGGGCGGCTCGCCGTTGAGCCGCGTGCCCGAGTTTGTGCACACAACTTGTCCAAAGTGTGGAGACCCGGCGCGCCGCGAGACCGACACCATGGACACGTTTGTCGATTCGAGCTGGTACTTCTACCGTTATCCCGACGCAAAGAACGCCAACGCGCCCTTCGATCCCGCCGTGGCGCAGTACTGGTTCCCCATCGACCAGTACATCGGCGGCGTGGAGCACGCCATTCTGCACCTGATCTACTCGCGCTTCTGGACCAAGGTGATGCGCGACCTGGGGTTGATCGTGAACGACGAGCCGGCGCGGCGGTTGTTTACGCAGGGCATGGTCATCAAGGACGGGGCCAAAATGTCCAAGTCCAAGGGCAACGTGGTTTCGCCCGACGAGATGGTGGCCCGCTACGGCGCCGACGCCACGCGCATGTATGCGCTGTTTGCCGCGCCCCCGGACCGCGATTTGGATTGGCAGGAAGATGGCGTTGCCGGTATCAATCGTTTTCTGGCCCGAGTGTATCGGTTGTGCGAAAAGGTCCGCGACTTAGAGTCGGAGTACGGTAGCAGTACCAACAATAATGGCGGATCGGCTGTAGAGAATAGCGAAGCAGGGACAAAGTTAGTTCGTGCATTGCATCAGACGATCGCAAAGATCACTGCGGATTTTGATGGGCGTTGGCATTTCAACACCTCCATAGCGCAACTAATGATTTTCGTTAATCTTCTCAGATTCATTGAATTGCCGATTGAGAACGGATTCGCGGGACTTCGAGGACAAACAGGATGGGTGCCTCCTCAGGTTACAAAGGAGGTCTTCCGTACGCTCGTAAAGCTGCTCGCGCCTTTTGCACCCTTCCTGGCTTCCGAGCTGTGGGAGCCGGTGAGCGACCCCGAGCTGGCCAGGGAAGACGAACTGGAGATTCCCGTGCAGATCAACGGCAAGCTGGTGACGGTGGTGCGGGTGGCCGCAGATGCCGGCTCAAAGGCGATTGAGGCGGCGGCGCTGGCTGACGGTAAAGTGCAGTCGCGGGCGAAGGGTAAGACCGTGGCCAAGGTCATCGTGATTCCCGGCAAGCTGGTCAACCTGGTGGTGAAATAGCCGTGCCTGCTCCCCTGCGCGGAACCCAGTCGCTTGTGGGCCAGATGGGCTGGGTCTTCGAACGGCCCTCGCTTACCGCCATTGAGATAGGCTGGCGCTGGATCTTCGGCGTGCCGCTGCTGGCGGTCTGCTGGATCGAGGCGCAGCGGATCCTCACAGTGCTGCCACCGGAGTCCGCGGGATTAACGATGCTCGATGCGCAGAACCCCTGGGTGGCGGCCGTGCAGCTAAGCGATGCGTGGGCGCTCTACCTGCCGCATGTGACGGCCGTGCTGCGCTGGCTTCTGCCGGTGGCTGTGCTGGCCAGGGTGGCCGTTTCCGGGCTGGGCCGCAACCTGGTCTTGAAACGGATGGAACCGCGGCTGCCCTTCCGGCCCGTGGAGATGATGGTCTTGCAGGCGGCATGGCTGGCGGCGCTGGGCGCAACCTGCTGGGGCTGGTTCCGCTCGATCCAGTGGGTGGCGGCCACCCACATCAACCCTGCCGGCGAGCCGGACCTGGTGGGTTACTCCATCTGGGTGATCTTTCTTTCGCTGGGGTTCTTCACGGCGTGGGCGCTGGTGAACTGGGCGCTCGAGATTGCGCCGCTGGTGATGTTGCTGGAAGGCCGCTCCGCGCTATCTTCCCTTGGTCAAAGTCTCAGGCTGGGAAAAGCCTTCACCGGCAAACTGATGGAGATCAACCTGGTGATGGGCATCGTGAAATTGGCCCTCATCGTGCTGGCCATGGTGCTGTCGGCGGCGCCGCTGCCCTTCAGCGACCAGCTGGGACCAGATGCCATGCATGGGATATTTGCCATGGCCACGCTCTTCTATCTTGTAGCCAGTGATTATTTCCAAGTGGTGCGGCTGAAGGGATTTGTGGAGTTCTGGAAGATGTTTCGGGGCAGCGAGTCCATCTGAAAGTCAGTAAATCCTAATTCTCCTAAGGAACATCCTCACAACCCCATTGGAATCAGTGTTAGTTCGAAGCCTAGTTTTCTTGCTTGGTGGCGTAGGCGGTTCTCATTGCGCTGCTTATTTTGCGCCTCTTGCTGGGCAAA
>JBEKNO010000243.1:0-4924 GCA_049522735.1 Occallatibacter sp. | reverse complement strand
GCATCACTTTTTCCCAGTTATCGCAGTGTTTTCAATAGCTTCTGAGATAATTATACCAGCCAGCTACGATCTATGTTATTGATTCTTATGGCAATTAATCAGATTTTCAGACACGACTAACCTATCCTTCGAGCGCCTCCACCAGTTTGAGCCCACCGAGCGCGTTGATCATCCGTTTCAGGTTATAGGCCATGGTTCCCAGGCTGATCTCTGTCTGCGCTCCGCCCAGTCCGCGCAACAGCAAGCGCGGATTTCCGAAGATGCGGTACTTCAACGTGCCGAAGGGATGCTCGACCGTGCATCGTCTGAGACGCATCACCGCGGCCGTGGCGCGCTGCTTGATCCGTTCCAGCACCGCGTCATCGACTCCTTCCAGACGCCGCGAGGATCGCACCTGTTGCAAATACCCGTACAAATACAGTTCCAGCCGGTCAACAAACGCATCGATCACGCGGCCGAAATGATCGCCCGGAATTAGATCGTCCAATGCCACTGGAAACAACGTCTGCTGACCTCGCGCTTCGCCCTGAATATAGCCCATGACGAATGTTCCCACACCACTCACCCCGTGTCACTTCGTTTCGTAACAGCCTCTGAAGCGCGGGAAAAACCAACTTTGCGCCTCCGGCGCGTTTGTGCGGACATTACTTATGCAGTGCTCAATAAAGCCCGCACCCTGATTTTGTTGCATTTGCGGCACGCCTGAAGTCGTGCCCTTTCAAAACCCCATAGTTCCAAGTGCTTGTGAAAAACGCCGTAGAGGCGCGCGAGGAACTGCCTGGGGCGGCTTCAAGGATAGGATTTTCAGGTTGTATGCGCCTCATTTTACACCTTCTGTAACCTTCTATTCATCATTGGCGGGTAGCCTACTGTAGATGAACGCCGACCTGCCAGAGATTCGCATCTCCCAAGCCCAGCTTCAGCCTGAAGCGGTTTCTCCAGACGGGCAGCTCCCGGAGGGGTTAATCCAGATATCGCCGATTCGCACGTTCCTGCTGGGGCGCGGCAATTCGGCCCTCGCGGACCGGGCGTTTCACTGGCTGATGGTGTTATGCGCGCTGAGCATCTTCGGCATTGTGGCGTTGATCGCCATCGAGCTGGTGAATGGCTCGCAACTGACCTGGAACAAATTTGGCCTCAACTTTTTTTCCTGGCCCGCCGGGTTCAATTTCGCGTCCGTTTTCAAAGCCTTTCTCGATCCCAATGCGCAGCAGCCGATCTATTGGGATCCGGTAAACGGAAATTTTTGCGCGCTGCCGTTCGTCTACGGCACGCTCATCTCCTCGTTTCTGGCCCTGCTGATGGCGGTGCCTCTGGCTATTGGTGTGGCCGTCTTCCTGACTGAAATGTGCCCTGGCCTTCTGCGCGCGCCGCTGGCCTTTCTCACCGAGCTGCTGGCGGCCATTCCCAGCGTCATTTACGGATTGTGGGCGGTCTTTGTGCTGGTGCCGCTGCTGCGGGGACATGTGAATCCCCGGCTGATTCAATTGCTGGGCTGGACGGGCCTGTTCACCGAAGACAATCCCACCGGCCTGGGCTTCGTTGCCTCCGGCGTGATTCTGGCCATCATGATTCTGCCCATCATCTCTTCGCTCACCCGCGAGGTGATGAGCGCGGTGCCCCACTCGCAGCGCGAGGCGGTGCTGGCGCTGGGCGCGACCCGCTGGGAGATGATCCGCATTGGCGTTCTGCGCAACGCCCGCATCGGCATTGTGGGCGCGATTATTCTGGGCCTGGGCCGCGCGCTGGGCGAAACCATGGCGGTGACCATGGTGATCGGCAACAGCCCCGAGATTCACCGCTCGCTGCTGGCCAATGGAAGCTCCATGGCGTCGGTGATCGCCAACGAATACGCCGAAGCCGCGAGCAATCTGCATCTGAGCGCGCTGACCGAGATTGGGCTGGCGCTGTTTGTGGTAACCATTATCGTGAACGCCTTTGCCCGGTTGCTGGTGTGGGCGGTAACGCGGGGAACGCCCTCGTCGGTGCACTGAGAAGCAGGGACTAAGGGACTAGGGGCTGGGTGGGGAGACGAGAGAGTGACGACGGAACACAAACTGAAGGCGCAGTTACGAAGACTGACCGATGGCGCGGCCACCGGCGTGGCGGTGCTCTCCACCGTGCTGGTGGTGGCGCCATTGGTAGCCATCTTCGTCTATCTGGTTTACAAGGGCGCCAGTTCGCTGAACCTGGACTTCTTTATCAAGACTCCCAAGGATGTGGGAGAGGTCGGCGGGGGCATGGCCAACGCCATCCGGGGCTCCGCGATTCTGCTGGCCCTGGGCAGTTTGATCGGCGTTCCGATCGGCATTGGCGGAGGCATCTTCCTGGCCGAATTCGGCCGCGGCACCAAGCTGGCCAACGCGGTGCGCTTTACCGCCGATGTGCTCAACGGCGTTCCCTCCATCGTCATGGGGATGGCCGCTTACTCGTTGGTCGTGGTTCCGTTCGGGGGCTTCTCGGCCTTCTCCGGCGGCGTGGCGCTGGGCATCATGATGATCCCCACCGTCTGCCGCACCACGGAAGAGATGTTGCTGATGGTGCCCAATGCGGTGCGCGAGGCGGCCCTGGCGCTGGGCGTGCCCAACTGGCGGTCGGTGCTGGCCATCACCGTGAAGACGGCTTCGCCGGGAATCATTACCGGCTGCATGCTGGCCTTTGCGCGCGTGGCCGGCGAGACCGCTCCGTTGATCTTTACCGCCTTCGGCAATCGTTACTGGAGCTTTGATCTCACCAAGCCCATCGCCGCGCTGCCGTTGCAGATATATATCTACGCCATCTCCCCCTACGACGATTGGCACCGGCTGGCGTGGGCGGGGGCGTTGGTGTTGATTGTGTTGATTGTGGCCGCGGTATCGCTGGTGCGCTATGTAACCAGCCGCGGCGTTCTGAAGGGAGCAAGCTAAGTGGGAGTCGGCATCGAGGTTATCAACCTGAACGCGTGGTACGGGACGAATCACACGCTGCAGGACATCAATCTGAATATACCGGCCAACCATGTCACGGCGTTGATCGGTCCCTCGGGCTGCGGCAAAAGCACATTTGTGCGCTGCCTGAACCGCATGCACGAGACCAATCCCATTGCGCGGGTAACGGGAACGGTGCGCTTCGGCGACCTGGATATCTACCAGGACGCCAATCCGGTGGAGATTCGCCGCCGCGTGGGAATGGTCTTCCAGCGTCCCAATCCCTTTCCCACCATGTCCATCTACGAGAACGTGGCCGCGGGGCTGAAGCTGAACGGCTACAGCAACCGGCGCGTGATGGACGAGATCGTGGAAAAGTCGCTCAAGAATTCGGCCCTGTGGGACGAGGTGAAGGACGATCTGAAGAAGAAATCCGGCGCCAGCCTCTCCGGCGGGCAGCAGCAGCGGCTGTGCATCGCGCGCGCGCTGGCCGTGGACCCCGAGGTGCTGCTCATGGATGAGCCGGCCTCCGCCCTGGATCCTGTTTCCACCGCCAAGATCGAAGATCTCATCTTCCAGTTGAAATCGCAGTACACTATTGTGATTGTGACCCACAACATGCAGCAGGCAGCCCGCGTGGCCGAGAAGACGGGCTTCTTTTTGAACGGTCGCATGGTGGAGTTCGACTCCACCCACAAGATATTCACCAACCCCAGCGACAAACGCACGGAAGACTACATTACGGGCAGGTTCGGATGACGCGCATACGCTTTCAACAAAGTCTGGAAGAGCTGAAGGAGCAACTGCTGGTGATGGCGGGGCTGGCGGAGCAATCCATCCAGCGCGCCATTGAGGCCTACCGGGTGCGCGATCTGTCCATCTGCGATCTGGTCAGCCGCAGCGAGATCGTCATCAACCGCATGGAGCGGGACATCGACCAGGCGGCCCTGGACCTGCTGGCCATGGAGCAGCCCATGGCCGTCGACCTGCGCTTCATCCTGGCCGTGATCAAGATCAACGCCGACCTGGAGCGGGTGGGCGACGCGGCCAAGGCCATCAGCGACCGGGTGCGCAACATGGAACAAATGGCGACGGCCGAACTGCCCGTGGATATTCCCAGGATGGCGTCTCTGGCGGCGGAGATGGTGCGCATGTGCCTGCAGTCGTTCATTGAGGCGGATGCCGCGACGGCCCGCTCGATACTGGCCATGGACGACGCCGTGGACGCCATGAACAAAGCCGCCTACAAGGCGCTGACCAAGGTGATGAAAGAGCAGAGCCACCTGGCTCCGCAGGCCCTGAATGCGCTGATGATCAGCCGCGCCCTGGAGCGGGTGGCCGACCATGCCACCAACATTGCCGAGGACGTGATCTTCTGGGTGCAGGGCGCGGACGTGCGCCACCATAAAAGCGTAACCGGCGGCCGCGACCCGGATGCAATGGGATAGGCTAGTTTCTTCAGTGGTGATGCTATCAACTGTAATCCCAGGTTTCAAAATCGAGTCCTGGAGCGCCAGCGCCTTACCGCGCAACGTAAGGAGCCAATTTGATCCGTGGTCCCAAATCTCCAGTAACGTCTATTGTGAGATTCTCACCCTCCAGATAGAACAGTAGCTTATGGCCAGAGTGCAAGACGAAGATTATGCCCCCATCTATGGATCTCAGTTCTAACAATTCACCATCTGAACGAGATATTGTAACTACGCCATAAATCTCTAAGGCGGAGAGAACCGTCGTCAATTCCAACCGTGTCCCATTTTCAAACCAATTCGTGAGTTTATTGCGTACTTCCTCGCTGTTCATGGCTCAGCACGCCTCCGTTGTCGGGCTAATAGGATTTTGGATGTTTGGTGAGAAACTCTGCCGTCTGCTCCTGCACTTGAAGAAGCTTTGATCTAGGGCGTGTTCACACTACGCGTAGGGCATCGACGATGAGTGCGAAGTGCAGAAACGCGAGGAAGACCACGTCCAGCTTTTCGAACCTGGAAAAGATGCGCCGGAATCCCTTCAGCCTGCGA
>JBEKNO010000242.1:0-4545 GCA_049522735.1 Occallatibacter sp. | reverse complement strand
GATGTAGCGTGATTCGCAAAGGCTCTGGTCCTCAAACCAAGCTGGCAAAAAAAGCGGTGCTGGCGCACCGCCCGGGACGAGTGTGCGCTTGACAAAGCCTTCGTCCTTATCGAGGGGCACCCAGCTTTGGGTGGTGGGTTTGCATTTAGGATAAGAGTACCGTGCAGACCATACGAGTGGAGACCCCATCGGCGAAGTACGACGTGGTGGCGGGCAGCGGGCTGATCGAGACGCTTGCCGTCCGCATTGAGAGAGTTGCGGGCAGGCTGCCGCGACGGGTTTTTGTGCTCACTTCGGCGCCCGTCTGGGCGCTTTGGGGCGAGGCTTTCCAGGCCTCTTTTGCCGCGCCTCCGGTGGTGCTGTTTCTGCCCCCCGGCGAGAAGCATAAGACCCTGTCCAGCGTGGAGGAGTTGGCGCGGCAGATGGCGCGGGCGGGCGGAGACCGCGGCAGCCTGCTGATTGCCTTTGGTGGCGGCATTGTGGGCGATGTGGGCGGGTTTCTGGCCGCCATCTTCATGCGCGGCATCCCTTATATTCAGGTTCCGACCACGCTGCTGGCGCAGGTGGATTCCTCGGTGGGCGGCAAGACCGGCGTGAACCTGCCCGAGGGCAAAAATCTGGTGGGCAGCTTCTATCATCCGCTGGCGGTCTTTGCCGATATTGGGGTGCTGGGGACGCTGCCGGAGCGGGAGCTGAAGGCCGGGCTGATGGAGAGCATCAAGGCCGGGATCATCCGCGACCGGACTCTGGTGCGGTATATGGAGGAGCACGTTCGCGACGTGCTGGGGCTCGAGCGGAAGGCTCTGGAAAAGGTGATTGCCGAGTCCATCCGCATGAAGGCCGGGGTGGTGCACAAAGACGAGCGCGAGAGCGGGCTGAGGATGATTCTGAACCTGGGGCACACGGTGGGCCACGCGCTGGAGCAGGCCACCGGCTACAAGACTCTGCTGCACGGCGAGGCGGTGGGGTGGGGGATGGTGGCCGCGCTCTACCTGGCGCGCCAGCGGGGAACGATTTCGGGCCGCCAGTTCGAGCGGCTGGAGAGCTTGATCCATCTGTATGGGCCGCTGCCGCCGCTGAAGCTGCGCGCGGGCGATGTGGTGGCGGCCACCGGCGGCGATAAGAAGAACCTGGGCGGAGTAAGGCGGTTTGTGCTGCCGGTGGGAATTGGCGACGCGGGTGTGGTGGAAGACGTGACGGCGGCGGAGCTGGAGGCGGCGGTGGGGTATATGCTGGCGCGGGCCAGGGAGAAGCGCGCGTAGAAAGTTGCCGGTTTTATTTGTGGTTTTTCGATCTTAGGTAGAGAACGAACCTGGGTGCCCCATCCTTCGCGCTTTTTGCGAAGGGTGGGAAACCACGCGTATATAGGTTTGTGCTCTCCCACCCTTGCGACGAAAAAATGTCGCAAGGATGGGGCACGGGGCTTGTGAGCGGAGGTAGGCCGGAAACGCAGATCCTTCGACTCCGCTCAGAATGGCAATTCTGTTTTTCATGGATTTCAGAGGCGCAAGGTCAAATGACGACAACCGGAGCCAGGCCGCCGGGCGCGGTGGATGAGGCGGGAGCGGCGCTGGCGGTGCGGCAGATGTTCGATTCCATTGCGCCACGCTATGACCTGCTGAATCATGTGCTGTCTGCGAATGTGGACCGGCTGTGGTGGCGGCGGACGGCGCGGCGCTTCCGGGCCGTACTTGCGCGGCCCGACGCGGTGGTGCTGGATATTTGCTGCGGGACGGGCGACCTGACCATGGCGCTCATGAAGCATCGGCCTGCGGGGGCGCGTCCCATTCTGGCGGCGGATTTTGCGCGCGGGATGCTGAGCCGCGCAGCCCAAAAATTTGACGCAAAGAAGTTTGCCGGGCGCCTGGCGGTGGCGCTGGAGGCCGATGCGCTGCGCTTGCCGCTCAAGCCGGGTTCTCTGGATTTGATTGTGACGGCCTTCGGGTTCAGGAATCTGGCCAACTACGAGGCCGGTCTGCGCGAATTTCATCGCGTGCTGAAGCCGGGCGGGCAGTTGGGGATTCTGGAGTTCAGTGAGCCGGGGGGCCTGGTGGGCAAGGCATATGCGGTCTATTTCCGGCGCGTGCTGCCGGCCATCGGGCGGCTGGCGTGCGGCAAGGCCGGGGCATACAATTATCTGCCTGTGTCGGTGGGCAATTTTCCTCCGCCCGGCGAAATGCTGGAACTGATGCGGGCGACGGGCTATGCGGGGTGCGCCTGGCAGCCTTATACCTTCGGGATTGCGGGGTTGTACACGGCAACGAAGGTGGATTAGGTAGGATTTTTGACCTGGTTTCAATGAGATTTTCGGTTTTCCACCCATTTCGTCCGCCGCGGCGGAAGCGCGAAAAGGGTAGGGCACGGAGCTTTATCGGAAAACCGGCAAGTAAGCATCCACATCTTCTAATTGCTTTTATCTGCTTGTTTTCAGAAATGCGATAGCCTAGTAACTCGATGACTTCCTCTGTCTCCAAATCCGCCGTCTCGGGCCTGGCCGGTTTTTCGGCTGAAAAGCGGCGCGTGGCGCTGTACTCCATGCTGGCGGCGGGGTCGATGACGCTGCTCAAGCTGGCCGCCGGGCTGCTCTCCGGCTCGCTGGGCGTGCTGTCGGACGCGGCGCACTCGGCGCTGGATCTGGTGGGCGCGGCGCTGACCTTTTTTTCCGTGCGGGTGAGCGACAAGCCGGCCGACGAGGACCACACCTACGGCCACGGCAAAATTGAAAACCTCTCCGCCCTCGGCGAGGCCATCCTCATGGCCGTCTCCTGCGGCTGGATCATCTGGGAGGCGATGACGCGCATCTTCCACCACACGGTGGAGCTGCGCCACTCGATGTGGCCGGTGCTGGTGCTGCTGACCTCCATCGGAGTGGATTACTGGCGGTCGCGGCGACTGCGGGCTGTGGCGTTGCGCACGGGCTCGCCGGCGCTGGCCACTGATGCCTTCCACTTTGCCTCCGACATCTGGTCCACGCTGGCGGTGCTGGCCGGGCTGGGCGCCAGTTGGGTGGGAACGCGCTATGGGATCGGCTGGCTGCGCTTCGCCGACCCCTTTGCGGCGGTGGTGGTTTCGCTCATGATTCTGCGTCTGACGCTGTACCTGGGCCGGGATACGGTATCCGTGCTGATGGACCAGGTGCCGGCGGAGACGCGGCGGCGGCTGGTGCGGGAGGTGCAACAGGTGCCGGGCGTGCTGGCCGTGGAACAGGCGCGGGTGCGGCGCGCCGGGGCCGGCTACTTTGCCGACCTGACGCTGGCGCTGCCCCGGCGCTACACCTTCGGGCACACCGGGGAACTGGTACGCGAGGCCACCGAGGCCGCGCACCGCGCGCTGCCCAAGGCGGACGTGGTGATCCACACCGTGCCCCGCGAGAGCAGGGCGGAGAGCGTCTTCGACCGGGTGAGGGCCGTGGCCGCGCGCAACAATGTGAGCGTGCATGATCTGAGCGTGCAGTCACACCATGGAAGGCTGAGCGTGGAGCAGCATGTGGAGTTGGACGAAAAGATGCCGCTGCTCAAGGCGCACGGCTTTGTAACCGCCATGGAGGCGGAGATTCTGCGCGAGGCCCCGGAGATCGACCAGGTGCTGACCCACATCGAGAGCGAGCCGGCCACCATTGAACCGCCTGGGGAGAGGGTGGAGGAGGATCGCAAGATCGAGCACGCGCTGCGCTCGGCGGCCAGGTTGTTCCCGGAGATTGTGGACGTGCATGAGATCAAGGTGGGCAGGACCGGCGAGCACATTTATCTCTCCTGCCATTGCACCCTGCCGGACGATCTGGCCATGCAGCGGGTGCACGAGGTAATGACCGGGCTTGAGGATCGCTTCAAACTGGAGTGCCCGGAGGTGCAGCGGGTGACAATTCATCCCGAGCCGATGACGGATAACCTGCGGTAGGGGCGAGAAGGTTAAAAGACGAAAATGATTGCGCACAGCGAATGGAAGGGCTCGGCGATTTTCGAGGGGATTTACGAGATTGTGTGTCCGGAAGGTGAGCCTGCGCCATGAACAGCCGTCCGGTGAAGAATTTTTTTCAGGTGGCCTCGCTGCTTCTGCTGCTGCTGGCGGTGTGCCTGTTGTCGGCCATCACCACCATGCACTTCGCTATTCACGGCGCCGAAGTGCAGGTGCCCGCGCTGAAGGGAATGACGGAGGCCGATGCGCGCAGCGAGACGGCCGGGCTGGGACTGAACCTGGACGTGGACAACCGCTACTACTCGGCGGACGTGGCTGCGGGACACATACTTTCGCAGTCGCCCGCGGCGGGAACGGTGGTGCGCCGGGAGTGGCTGGTGCGCGTGGCCGAGAGCCTGGGGCCGCAGAAGGTGGAAGTGCCGGCCGTGGTGGGACGCGGGGAGCGGGTGGCGGCGCTCACGCTGCGGCGCATGGGCCTGGAGGTGGGCACGACCGCGCGGCTGCCTTACGGCAAGGCGGCGGAGGGGACGGTGCTGGCCCAGGATCCGCCTCCGCACGCGCAGGGTATCGCCCGGCCCAGCGTCAATCTGCTGGTGGCCGCCGCGGGCGATGAGGCGCCCGACGGCTTTG
>JBEKNO010000241.1:0-5909 GCA_049522735.1 Occallatibacter sp. | reverse complement strand
CGTTTATGCAGAAAGGCCGATCGTTCCAGGCTCAATGGCGGGTTTGGGAAGGCCGGTGTCAAGGGTCGAGATGAACGCAAAGAACGCGCCCTTGACACCGTCCTTCCCAAACAGACGCTCCCTCATGCTCTTTTTACGGCCGAAGGGGGCGAAAAAGAGCCTTGACAAAGCCGACGCTGTCATACATGGGGCACCCGTATGTTGTAACTACTCCCTATTCCCTACTTCCTACTCCCTGTTCCCTATTCCCGCACACTAATCCCCAACGCTTTCATCTTGCGATAAAGGTGGCTGCGCTCCAGGCCCAGTAACTCAGCGGCGTGGCTGATGTTATTGTGAGCATCCTCTATCTTCTTCAGAATGTATTCGCGCTCGTAGGCGTCGCGCGCCTGTTGCAGCGTGGAAAACTCCTCGGTGGAGCGCGTGCCGGCCTTGTGCGTAAGCGGCGGCAGGTGCTTGCGCTCGATGCGCAGCACGCGGGGATTGAGGATGATCACCCTCTCGATCACATTCCTCAATTCGCGCACGTTGCCCGGCCAGTGGTACTGGGCCAGCGTCTCCAGCGCCTCGTCGCCGATCTCCATGCGCGGGCGTCCGTACTGGCGGCCAAACTCGGCCAGAAATTCGCGCGCCAGGGGCGGAATGTCCTGCTTGCGCTCCCTGAGCGGCGGCACAAAGAACGGAACCACATTGAGCCGGTAGAAGAGATCCTCGCGGAAGTTGCCCTTGGCGATCTCTTCTTCCAGATCCTTGTTGGTGGAGGCGATCACCCGCACGTCCACGCGCAGCGGCTGCGTGCCGCCCACCGGCGTAAAAAGCTGGTCGTCCAAGGCGCTGAGCACCTTGGCCTGGGTCTTCAGGCTCATATCGCCCACTTCATCCAGGAAGAGCGTTCCCCCGTCGGCGCGCTCCAGGGTGCCGCGCTGTTCAGGCGGGCCGCCCGGCTGCGCGCTGTGCCGGTAGCCGAAAAGTTCGGCCTCGATGTGCGCCTCGGGGATGGCCGCGCAGTTCAGCTCCACAAAGATTTGATCCCGGCGCAGGCTCTCGGCGTGAATGGCGCGGGCGATCAGCTCCTTGCCCGTGCCCGACTCTCCGTAGATGAGCACCCGTCCGTTGGTGGGCGCCATCAGCCGGATCTGCTGGCGCAGCGCCTTCACCGGAACGCTCTCGCCGGTCAGCACCGAGCCCACGCTGAACTGGCGCTTGAACTCGATGTTCTCCGTGCGCAGCCGCCGCGCCTCCACCGCGTTCTTCACCACAATGAGCGTGCGATCCAGCGAGAGCGGCTTCTCAAGAAAGTCGTAAGCGCCCAGCTTGGTGGCCTTCACCGCCGCCTCGATGGTGCCGTGGCCGCTGATGATCACCACCTCCGGCCGCATCTCCATGCTCAACTGGCGCACATCGGCCAGCATGTCGAGACCGTCGCGGTCGGGAAGCCAAATGTCGAGCAGGACCACGTCATAGGGAGTGTCATTGAGCAGCACCAGGGCCTCGGCAGCGGTGGCCGCCGTGGCCACGCCGTAGCCCTCCTCGCGCAGAATCTCTTCAAGAGAAGTGCGAATCTCCGCCTCATCGTCTACCACCAGAATGTGATTCATGAGGGCATTCCCTTCAGCGTCGCGACTTCGTTACCATGCAGCGTCTCCACGGCCATCTGCGCGCTGGCGCCAGGCTCCATCAACGGCAATCGCATCAGGAAGCGCGCGCCCTTGGGGCTGTTTGCTTCGGCGCGCAGCGAGCCGCCGTGCTCCTGCACAATCTTGGCCGCGATCGAAAGGCCCAGACCGGTGCCGCGATGCTTGGTGGAATAGAAGGGCAGAAACAGCCGCTCGCGTATCTCATCCGTCAGCCCGTGGCCGGTGTCGGAGACGTAGATCTCCACCGCCCCGCCATCCTCGCTGAGCGAGCTGCCGATTCCCAGCACGCGCAGCAGGCTGCCCTGCATGGCATCGGCGGCATTGTCAATGAGGTTGGCCAGCGCGCGCCGGATGGCCTCGGGATCGGCCAGCACCATGGGCAGTCCCGGCTCCAGGCGCAACTGCACTGTGATGCCGTCGAGCCTGCCGGCAAACAGCGCCAGCGCCTCCTCGGCCACCTTGTTGATGTCGCAGGCCCGCGGATGCGACGCGGGAAACTGCGCCAGCGTCGAGAACTGGTCCACCAAAGTCCGCAACGTCCCCACGCATCCCAGGATCACTTCGCTGCACTTGCGAATCACGCTGGGCGAGTCCGGCTGGCCGCGGTCCAGGTGCTTTCCGATGCGCTCGGCGGAGAGGGCGATGGGCGTGAGCGGATTCTTGATCTCGTGGGCCACCCGTTGCGCAATTTCTTTCCACGCCAATTGCCGCTGCGCGCGCAGAAGCTCGGTGGTGTCTTCCACCACCAGCACGGTTCCCTGCTGGCCGTGGGCTAGTTCCAGTCGCGCGCTGGTAATGGCCAGATGGATGGTGCGGCCCCGGGCATGAAATTCAATCTCCGTGGAGGCCGCGCCCATGCGCTGCCCGCGCCGGATCACGCCGGCCAGTTCCTCCGCGCAGTCGGCGGGCAGCAGCGATTCGATTCTCTCCCCGCCCAGGCCGGAGTCCTCGCCCAGTCCCAGCAGAGCGGCAAAGGCGCGATTGGACTGGAGCACCACTCCCGCGCCATCCAGGGTCACCACGCCGGAGGGAATCGTCTCCACGATGGTCTCCAGCTCCCGGCGCCGTTCCTCGATGGCCAGGTTGGCCTCGGTAAGCTGCGTGGACGAGCTCTCGGCCAACTGCCGGCTGGCGTCCAGGTCCGCCGCCATGTGGTTGAACGAGCGCACCAGGTCGCCCATCTCGCCGGTGGCCCGCAGCGCCACGCGATAGTCGTACTTGCCCGCCGCGATCTCGTCCATGGCGTCGGCCAGGGCCTCCACCGGCCGGGTGATTTGCTTGGACAAAAACAGGGCCAGCCACACGCTGGAGAAGAAGACAAAGACCGTAATGAGCAACAGCATCAGGAAGAAGGTGGTGCGGATGCGGTTGCGGGAACGGAAGAGTTGCCAGTATTCATCCGCGCCGGAACGGATGCGCACCGCGGTCTGACTGAGCCCCTGGGGCATGGGCAGCCCCACCACCACCACTTTGCCTGAGGCGGTGGCCGACATGCCCAGCGCATACTCCCGGCCCGCCACCTTCAGCACCGGCTCATCGCTGCGCTGCGCGGCTAAAAGCAAAATTGTGGAGAGCTGCCCGTGCAGCGGAACAGCGGATCCCTGTTCGCCATCGTTCAGCCAGGGAAGCAGGCTGGCCTGGCTTTGTTCCGGCGGCGCCTGATACCCGGCCAGCATGCGCAGATTCTTGCCATAGACCAGGGCAAAGCCGCCGGTCAGCGTAATGCGATGGGAGGCCAGCTCATCCTCGAGCGCGGGCGGGTCGAGGTCCGGAGCGCCGGAGGCCGTGATCGACTCCGCCTCCACCCGCGCGTTGGTGGTGACGTATTGCGCCAGCTCCTGCACCACCCGCGTCGAGTCCTCGCGCAACTCCGATGTGTTGGGCGAGAACCAGCGGTCGATGGAGCGGTTCATAAGCTGAAAACTGAAGAGGAACATGAACACCGCGGGGGTGAGCGCGATCAACACCGCGCCCAGCACCATCCGCGTCTGCAGGCGCGCGCCCAGGGCGCTGCTGCTTTGGTCGGCGTAGAGCTTGAGGATGTTCCTGAGCAGCAGCATCAGCAGCACCACCAGCAGCAGGAACACCACCACGGTGAGGCCGGTAAAGACCAGCGTCTCCCCGGAAGTTTCAGGATTGAGAAACCCCACGCCGGAGGTGTTGAATGCCTGCAGCGCGCCCAGCAAAACGAAAAACAGCAGCACCCCGCCCGCAAGCAGGGCAACCGACCGGCGCCGGGGATCGGCGAGAAACTTCATGCGGCGATTATAGAACTGCCGGAGGTCAGGGGTCAGTTATCAGAGATCAGTTATCAGAGATCAGAGATCAGGATTCAGCCGTTTGCGGATTCTTCCCAATTCCCGCACAAAGGCACCGTGCCCCATCCTTGCGCTTTTTTGCTGGCGCAAGGGTGGGAAAGCAAGCAATCTAAATCTGCAGTACGGCCTGGGAAGAACTCGATCGCCTCTGCTATGCCGTGCCCTCGCGGGCGTCTTTCCAAATATCGATTCCCCCGTCCTGCGCATAGCGATCGATCTCCTTCAGCTCCGCCTCCGTGAATCCGAGTTTCTTTACCGCATCGAGCGAGTCGTCGAGTTGCTCCACGTTGCGCGCCCCGATCAGCGCCGTGGTCACCCGCTTGTTGCGCAGCACCCAGGCAATGGCCATTTGCGCCAACGTCTGCCCGCGCCCCCGCGCAATCTCGTTCAGCGCCCGCGCGCGGCTCATGTTTTTCTCGTTCAGGAACTCCTTCTCAAAGGTATCTCCCATCCTGGCGCGCGAGTTCTCCGGAATCCCTTTCAGATACTTGCCGGTCAGCAGTCCCTGGCCCAGCGCGGAAAATGCGATGCAGCCCACGCCCAGTTCCTCCAGCGCGGCCAGCAACCCCTCCTCTACCCAGCGGTTGGAGGAAACGCCCACATACAGTGCCTTGCCCTGATGCACGGCCTGCACCAGCGCGCCCATGGTTTCTTCCAGAGGCGCATCCATCGCCGGGCGGTGGGAGTAGAAGATATCCACATACTCGAGGCCCATGCGCCGCAAACTTTCGTCCAGCGAGGCCAGCAGATATTTGCGCGACCCGCCGATGCCATAGGGCCCCGGCCACATATCCCATCCCGCCTTGGTTGAGATCACCAGCTCATTGCGAAGCCCGCGAAAATCCTTGCGCAGAATTTCCCCGAAGTTTTCCTCGGCCGATCCGTACGGCGGCCCATAGTTATTGGCCAGGTCGAAGTGCGTCACGCCCCGGTCGAAGGCGCGCCGGATCATGGCCCGTCCGGTCTCGAATACATCAACGCCGCCAAAGTTCTGCCACAGCCCCAGCGACACCGGCGGCAACATCAGCCCCGATTGCCCGCAGCGCCGGAACTGCGCCCCGTCATACCGCTTCGCATTGGCCACATAACCCGTTTGCATATATCTCCTTTTTCGCTCGCCCGGATGCCCGAAGAGAACCCCGAATCCTCGAAAATAGTATGTCATAACGAGGTTGTGAGGGGGACTGTAAGCTGCCACATGACGGAAAAAGCCAGACAGCGAAAATCAAAAACTCGCGGGCCACTCTCGGGCTCCGTGATAGACCCGGAGAATGCGAACGCGCCCTGAAACGGCCCGGTAAACCAGGATGTAAGGCGTTCTACAAACTATTCGTTCGCGGGTTCCCGGAACGCGACCGGCGCCCCACTGCGCTGGAACCGGGAGAGCAATTCGGCTTCTTCATGAATTCGCGTTTCGACGGATTCTTATGCTTGTTCGCTGCCTGCTGCGATGTAAGCCGCCAACTCTTCCAGGTCAAGCATGGCAGCCCTGCTCCAGATTAGCCTCATGCAGTAGCTTTCAACTTCCGTGCCCTGCGAATCGCGTTATGGAATTGCTTCATGGCTTCTTCATGCGGAATGTTCCCCGAGGTGTCCGCCAAAGCCTCTTCCGCACCTGCACGGAACCATTCCTCGTAGCCGGACTCCGGCTCGCCAACGTCCTTCCGCCAGGCGGCATAAATCTCCCCTTCCGGCGCACCATCTTCTACGTGCAGAAGGTTTTGTATGAGCCAGTCCAATTCGCCGGGAGGCAATTGGCGGGCGTCTTCGAGGATTTCGGCGGCACTGCGGCTCATGGAGAAATTGTAGCGCGAAACTGGGCGCGCAACCACTCCCAGATCTCAAAGGCGAGACCTTGATGGGATAAGGACGAAGGCTTCTACGATGGTGCAGTGGTTTTTGGATTTGAGGACCAGAGACCGCGAGCCAAGGAGAAGCCTTCTATGAAGATTGT
>JBEKNO010000240.1:0-4632 GCA_049522735.1 Occallatibacter sp. | reverse complement strand
CAGGCGACTTTGTGGTCGATTCCAGCGCCCACTCCATCACCGTTCTGGGCAAGCCCATCCACCTCACCCCCAAGGAGTTCGACCTGCTTCTCCACCTGGCCCGCCACGCCGGCAAGGTCATGACCCATCGCGCCCTGCTCACTGCCGTATGGGGAGGGCAGTCGGTCCACCAGCCGGAGTATCTGCGCGTCTTTATAGGCCAGTTGCGCAAAAAGCTCGAAGCCCAGGCCGGCAAGCAGTACATCCAGACCGAACCCTGGGTGGGCTACCGCTTTGTCCCCGAGGGCTGGAGCGGCGCCGAGGAATGAACTCGCCCCGCGCGTAAGCCCGCTGTGCGGCTGCTGGTATCATCCATCCATGCTTACGGACCTGAGAAATAGCCGCCCGCCCGCATCGCGCGCTCCCTGATTGAGGTCGCGTTTATCGTCTTTCTCTTTTATTCCAATCTCCTGATGGGAGAATTCACGGTGACCAATGGACACGGGAAAACCCTGGCCTTCGCCCTCGGCGATATCTTTACGGTCACGAATTTCTCCATCGCCATGATTGCCGCGCTGATTGGACATGGGGTCTTTCATTACCTTCGCAAGAGGCTATAGGCATGAGGGCCGCAACGAAGGATTTCGAGAGCATGCCTGGCGGCTCTCCTGTCCTTACGCTTTATTTAGGAATCCTTTTCTATACTCAAACGTAGCTTGAGCCAGAATAATTTTTGGGTTGGGAGTCTGGTTTAGACTGAAAGCGCCGGTCCGGACTTGCTATCGGCCGGAGCCACCCTACAAAGCCTTACCGGCAGGATGCCGGATGGAACTCGAGAGAGAGCTGCTATGCAAGATGTAGTGATGTTGATGTTTACCGTAGTTTTCTTCGCCGTGGCGTTTCTCTACGTCAAGGCTTGCCAGAAGTTGAGGTAACCCCCATGCAAACTGACGTCATCACTATCATTGCCTTGATTCTGTCCGTCTTGTTGCTGGGTTACCTGGTTCTCACCCTGCTTTTCCCGGAGAAGTTCTAACATGTCCGTCAATGGTTGGTTGCAGTTTGCCATCTTCTCCGTGATTCTGCTGGCAAGCGTTCGTCCCGTGGGCATTTATCTGGCCCGCGTGCTGGAGGGGGAACGCACCTGGCTGGATCCGGTCCTCCGCCCTGTCGAACGGCTCATCTACAAGCTGTGCGGCGTCAACGCCGGCCAGGAGATGAACTGGCGCCAGTATGCCTATTCGGTGCTGGGTTTCTCGGCCATCAGCATGCTGTTGACCTATGCGCTGGAGCGGCTGCAGAACCTGATCCCCTACGGCAACCCCCAGCACCTTGCCGCAGTTGGCCCTGATCTGGCCTGGAACACC
Organism: Occallatibacter sp.; assembly: GCA_049522735.1. Classification (GTDB taxonomy): domain Bacteria; phylum Acidobacteriota; class Terriglobia; order Terriglobales; family Acidobacteriaceae; genus Telmatobacter. The sequence continues at coordinate 3,286 of JBEKNO010000240.1, read as the reverse complement.
GCCGCCAGCTTTACCACCAACACCAACTGGCAGTCGTACGTGCCCGAGACCACCATGAGCTATCTCACCCAGATGGCCGGCCTGGCTACGCACAACTTCTGGTCGGCGGCGAGCGGCATCGTGGTGGCCGTGGCCCTCATCCGCGGCATCAAGCGGACAACCTCCACCACCATTGGCAACTTCTGGGTGGACATGACGCGCACCCTGCTCTATGTGCTGCTGCCGGCTTCGATCATCGGCGCGCTACTGATGGTCGCGCAGGGCGTTCCGCAGAACATGCACCTCTACACCGCGGCCCATCCCCTCGAGCAGCCCGCGCAGATACAGACCATCGCGCAGGGCCCCGTGGCCTCGCAGGAAGTTATCAAGATGATGGGCACCAACGGCGGCGGATTCTTCAACGCCAACAGCGCCCACCCCTACGAGAACCCCACGCCGCTCACCAACTTCTTCCAGATGTTCCTGATCTTCGTGATTCCGGCCGGGCTCACCTATACGCTGGGCCGCATGACCGGCTCGCCGGGCCACGGCTGGGCCGTGCTGGCAGCCATGTTCGTGCTCTTCGCCGCCGGCTTCACCACCGTCTACTGGGCCGAGTCGCATCCGCATCCGCTTATTCACGGCGCGGCGCAAAGCGGCAGCTTCACCGCTCCCGGCGGCAACATGGAGGGCAAGGAGGTCCGCTTCGGCGTCTCCCAGTCCTCGCTCTTCTCCACCATCACCACCGACGCCAGTTGCGGCGCGGTCAACACCATGCACGACTCGCTCACTCCGCTGGGCGGCATGATGGTGCTCATCAACCTCATGATGGGCGAGGTGGTCTTTGGCGGCGTGGGTTCGGGCATGTACGGCATGTTGATCATGGTGGTGCTCTCGGTCTTCATCGCCGGCCTCATGGTGGGCCGCACCCCGGAGTACCTGGGCAAGAAGATCGAGTCTTACGACATGAAGATGACCATGCTCTACGTACTCATCTTCCCGCTCATCATCCTCGTGTTCACGGCCATCTTCGTTCTCTCGCCCACCATCGGCCTCAGCAGCCTGGCCAATCAGGGGCCGCACGGCCTTAGCGAGATACTCTACGCCTTCACCTCGTCGGCGGCCAACAACGGCTCCGCCTTCGCGGGCCTGAACGCCAACACCTGGTGGTACAACGTGATGCTGGGCTGGACCATGTTGATGGGACGCTTTCTCATGATGATCCCGGTAGTGGCCCTGGCCGGAAACCTGGCAGGCAAGAAGAGCGTGCCCCCCTCGCCGGGAACCTTCCCGGTAAACACCACGCTTTTTGCCGCGCTGCTGGTGAGCGTGATTCTCATTCTGAGCGCCCTTACCTTCTTCCCGGCTCTGAGCCTGGGACCGATATTGGAACACCTGCTGCTCAAGGCAGGACAGCTTTTCTAACCGACACCGCATCAGGAAAAGACGAAACGGACAGTCATGGCTAAAAAGACAAGTCTTTGGAATATGCAAATCGTGGTTCAGGCGATGCTGGACTCGGTGCGCAAGCTCGATCCCCGCGGCATGGTCAAGAACCCGGTGATGTTTGTGGTCGAGGTGGGCAGCGTGCTCACCTCGGCGCTGCTCATTGACAACATCGTCAACCACCGCCCCGGCTTCGGCTTCAACCTGCAGATCACCCTGTGGCTGTGGTTCACGGTGCTCTTCGCCAACTTTGCCGAGGCCATGGCCGAGGGCCGCGGCAAGGCCCAGGCCGACACCCTGCGCAAGGCCAAGGGCGAGACCATTGCCAAACGCTACACCGCCAGCGGCGGCTTCGAAGAGGTAGTCAGCGGAATGCTCCGCATGGGCGACGTGATCTACGTCGAGGCCAACCACTACATCGCCGGCGACGGCGAGGTTATCGAGGGCGTGGCCTCGGTGGACGAGTCGGCCATCACCGGCGAGTCGGCCCCCGTCATCCGCGAGGCTGGCGGCGACCGTTCCGCCGTCACCGGCGGCACCAAAGTTCTGTCGGACTGGATTAAGGTTCGCATCACTGCCAACCCCGGCGAAACCTTCCTCGACCGCATGATCGCGCTGGTCGAGGGCGCCAGCCGCCAGAGAACCCCCAACGAGATCGCGCTCAGCATCCTGCTCTCCGGCCTGACCATCGTCTTTCTGCTCGCCGTGGTCACGCTGCAGCCCTTCGCCATGTATTCCAAGGCCCCGCAGACTATCTTCGTGCTGGTCTCGCTGCTGGTCTGCCTCATCCCCACCACCATCGGCGGATTGCTCTCGGCCATCGGCATTGCCGGCATGGACCGCCTCGTCCAGTACAACGTGCTGGCCATGAGCGGGCGCGCCGTTGAGGCCGCCGGCGACGTCAACACCCTGCTCCTGGACAAGACGGGCACCATCACCCTGGGCAACCGCCAAGCCACAGAGTTCATCCCCGCTCCGGACGTCAGCCAGGAGCGGCTGGCCAACGCCGCGCAGCTTGCATCTCTTTCGGACGAGACCCCCGAGGGCCGATCCATCGTCGTGCTGGCCAAGGAGAAGTACAACCTGCGCGGCCGCGACCTGGCCGGCATTCACGCCGAGTTCGTTCCCTTCACCGCCCAGACCCGCATGAGCGGCGTCAACCTGCCCGGCACCCGCATCCGCAAAGGCTCCGTGGACGCCATCGCCCGCTTCCTCGAGGAGCAGGGAGCACAGTTGCCCCAGAAGGTCCGCGAACAGGTGGAAGAGATTGCCCGCGCAGGCGGAACCCCGCTGGTGGTGGCGGAAAACGCCGCCGCGCTGGGCGTCATCTACCTTAAGGACATCGTCAAGGGCGGCCTCAAGGAGCGTCTTGCGCGCCTGCGCGCCATGGGCATCCGCACCATCATGATTACCGGCGACAACCCGCTGACCGCCGCCGTAATCGCACGCGAGGCTGGCGTGGACGACTTCCTCGCCGAAGCCAAGCCTAAGGACAAGATGGACCTGATCAAGCGCGAGCAGGCCAAGGGAAAGCTGGTGGCCATGACCGGCGACGGCACCAACGACGCTCCCGCCCTGGCCCAGGCCGACGTGGGCGTAGCCATGAACTCCGGCACGCAGGCCGCCAAAGAAGCCGGCAACATGGTCGATCTGGACTCCAACCCCACTAAGCTCATCGAAATTGTCGAAATCGGCAAGCAACTCCTGATGACCCGCGGCGCTCTGACCACCTTCTCCATCGCCAACGACGTGGCCAAGTACTTTGCCATCATTCCAGCCATGTTCATGGCCGTCTTTCCGGCGCTCAAGGCGCTCAATATCATGCACCTTGCCACCGCGAACTCGGCTATTCTTTCGGCGG
>JBEKNO010000239.1:0-4632 GCA_049522735.1 Occallatibacter sp. | reverse complement strand
GTCGCAACCGGCTATTCCTCGGTCAGGTTGCTCTCCAGCAGAGCCTGCCTCCGCTTCACCGGATGGAGCAAGTGTAAAGGATGTCCGGAGACAAAATGTAAGGAATGTCCCGGCACTTGACATTATACCACCCGAGGGTACCCCCTCCCCCCTATACCCCTTGGGGGTATAAATTTCCTCTAAAATCTTGCAGATTATTTTTAACTCGCGTGAAATCAACACCGCTTGAAAAACGCACAGCCCAAATTCTCCCGCATGGTGAGATTTGGCCTCTGAAAATCACCGGAAAATCCCGTTTTTTGCCTCAAATCCCGGCCCTTTTGCCCGATTCGAGCCGAAAGACCGGCCTCGAACAGCCCTTTTCCCCTCGCTTTCCCACCGGTCCCGTCTGCAACGGAGACCTTTGCTGCGCCTGGGTACAACGCTCCTGCAAATGCCTTAGAATGTTTTCTGGCGCGTTGCGCGTCCATTCTGTCCCATTCTGTCTTGGAGCAAACGATGCGTTTACCCGTACTTGCCGCTCTTGTACTCGGCACAGCTTTCATGGCCGCCGGACAAATCATGGCGCAGGCCACAACCCCCTGGGACTACGAGGGCAAGCACGGGGCGCTGGCCTGGCACAGGCTGGATCCGGCTTACAAGGTCTGTTCGGCGGGCCACCAGCAGGCGCCCATCGACATTCGCGGCGCCCGCCTGAACAAGGCGCTCCGGCCTATCGAGTTCCACTACACCGCCGGGCCGGTCACGCTGGAGAACGACGGCCACACCATCGTGGTCCACGTGGACCACGGCAGCTACATGTTGGCCGGCGGCGTGCGCTACGACCTTATCGAGTACAAGTTCCACCATCCCAGCGAGGAGACCGTGAAGGGCAAGCTGTCTGACATGGACATCCAACTGGTGCACAGGAGCGCCGACGGCAGGCTGGCGGTGGTGGCCGTGCGGCTGGTGGAGGATCCCGGCAATCCCAATGCCGTGCTGGCCACGCTGTGGCCGCACCTGCCCAAAACCGCCGGAAAAAGCGAAAAGGTGACCGACGAGGTGAACGCCGGCGGCCTGCTGCCCGCCGACCGCGGCTATTGGACCTATATGGGCTCGCTGACCACCCCGCCCTGCACCGAGGGAGTGCGCTGGTTCATCTTCGAGCAGGAGCTTAGCCTGAGCCGCGATCAGTTGCGCGCCTTTGCCGCGCTCTTCAAGGTCAATACCCGCCCCTTGCAGGATGCGCACGGCCGGCGCATCGAGGCCAACGAGTAGCCTGCTAACGCTTTTTCGGATGCGTCTCTATGGGCGCGGCAAAGGTGACCTTGGGTGGGTCGCCTAAGGTTACAGCGGCTTCGACCGCCCGCTTGCGGACGCCTTGCTGCACCTGGTTCTGTTTGAGCGTGATGGCGCCGTTGGCGATTTCGGCGTCGGCGGTCCAACGGTCGAAGCGGGCCAGCGCCGCGGGAACCGGCGCGGCCGCAGAGGATGCGGCTGGCGCGCCCACGGACCCATGCCGCCACTCGAAGTGCAGCGCGCCTTTGGCCGAGGCGGTCAGGTTCTTGTCCGTGTAGCCGGAGAGATCGATGCGGCCGTCTGCGTTGAAGACGCCGCCCGACCAGCGTAGCCCCAGCAACTGGCCCACGGCGGCGGGACTGAGCTTCTGGAAGAGGCCCGTCAGCGAATAGGAAGGCTTGTCTCCCGTGCTGAGCGTACCGGCTGCCTGCACATAGCCTCCGAGCAGGCCGGCATCGAGGCCGGTGATCTCCGCCCCGGTGGGAAGGATGCGCAGCGCCGCCGACGGCTTGAGGAGCGTGACCGGCCCCAGGATGAGGGAATCGGCCTTCACAGTGCCCTCAAGCCGCGGCCAGACCGGCGCGGAGGAGAAGCGCAGACGGTCAATGAGAGTGGAGAGCAGCGTGCCGGGCTCACGCGCTCCCAGAATCGCCTCTTGCAGGACGCCAGCGTCCAGATCGCCGAACTGGACCTGAAAGCGCGGCGGACAAGGCTCGGTGGCGCCGCAATCCGCGGGCAGGCTCAGGCTCGCCGTTCCTTTCACCGGGCCGTAGGAGAAAACCACAGGATCCCAGCGGGTTTCGCCATTTCCCAAGTGGAGCGTGGCCGTGGAAATCAGCACGTGGCTGGCCAGATAATCGGCCTTCCAGTTGGCGTTGCGCAAGGTGACGGTTCCGCGCAGGCTGTCTGTGGCCGGTTTTGCGGCTTCATTCACGGCGGGCGCAATGTTGCTGAAGGGAATCCCCGGGGGCGGCAGCCACGGACCCTCGGCGCTCAGGTCCACGGCCACGGGGTCTCCCGCCAGTGCGTCCAGCGCCTCGGCATTCGCCATGCCAGCCACGCGCGCCAGTTCCCTGGCCCGCGCCAGCGCGGCCTGGCCGCGCACCGTGACCTGGTAGCCGGAGAGCGCCATCCGGGTGGTGACTGCGAGGGGGGCGGTACCGCCTGCGGGAATGGCCACGGTTGCCGCCAGTGCCGGGGAGAGAAGCTGGCCCGGTTGCCAGCCAGGGGAAGCTGCAACCGGCTCCAGCATGACCTTGGGAACCCGGATGGGCGTGCGCAGACCGTCACCGCTCAGTTGAAGGCCGTCCACGGTGAAGCTGCCGGTGAAGGGTCCATGCGAGGCGGTGTGCGCCTTCGCGGAGCCGGCCTGGCCAGGGTTGGCAAGGCCGGCCGGCTTTTCCTGCGCGCTGCTTTGGGGAGCAATTTTTTCGGAGGCGCTTTGGGAGTAGGCGATCTTACCGCTGATCGTGCCCCTGGCCTCAAGGTTGGGAGCAAAGCCGCTGCGGACGGCGCGCAGCGCATCCAGGCAAACAGCAACAGGAAGGCGGTCAAGCTGAACAGAGAAACGCAGGGGGAAGAGCGGCTGGCCGCCTTCGCCCGGCAGCTCCCCGGCCAGATGGATGCGGCCATCGCCAAAGGGAGAGTCGCAGGCCAGGTGCTCAAAGGCGCGGCTGGAATAGTGGTAGACGAAGGCGCACCTGGCGTCGAAGTCCACGAGCGCGGGCGGGGCAAACTCGGCGCGGTGAACGCCGCTGGCGCGCAGCCGGGTCTGCACCTGGGCCGCGTCGGCGGTGCCGTCCAGATGCAATTCGCCGGTCAGATCGCCTCGCCAGCCGGGGTCGGAGCCGATCATCAGCCGCGCGAGCTGGCCCAGTTGCGCCTCCCGCCACTCCAGGTCGAGATGCACCGGCATCTGCCGCAAATCGGGCGCCCGGCGCGCGCTGGCCTGCAGCCGCACCACCCCGGTATCGGCCAGGTCCAGGCTCAGGTCAGTGCGGGCCGGTTGACCGCGCAGTTGGATGCGCCAGTCCCCCGGCTCCTGCTGCCAGAACGAGAGGTCGGTCGCGATCAGCGAAAAGGGCAGCTTCTCCGTGCCGATTTTGACGTTGATGCGGGAGTTGGTGGCCTCAAGGTAGGGCAGGGGCACGGCACGGGGCCGGCCTGCGCTGCCCTCCGCCGCTCCGGCCTGCGCGGCGGCCGTGCGGAGAAACGACTCCAGGTTCCAGCGGCCCTCCCTGGTGCGCACCAGGTTCAGGCTGGCCTCGTCCACGCTGAGGCTGCCGATCTCCAGCCGCCCACGCCACAGGGAGAGCAAGCGGATAGAGGCGACCACCGTATTGGCGTGGAGCAACGGCTCGGCGCCGTAGGCCGGGTCTTCTTCCACGGTCAGGTTGGTGAGCACAAAGCCCGGCCTGGGCAGCAGGCGCAACTCCACCGAGGAGAGGCGCACCGGACGGCCCAGCGAGGCGGACATCAGATGCGCAACCCGGCTTTTGTAACGGCTGATGCTCAGCAGCGGGGGCACGATCGACACTGCCAGGATGGCCGCCAGCAGCACCAGGGCCACCCAAAGCCGCCTGCGCTTCCGTTGCCAGCTTTCTGCGTCTTCCGTCATGGTCTTATCAGTGATCAGTATTCAGTGGTTAGTGGTTCAGGGTTTTAACTGTTAACTGCTCACTGACCACTGTCATCGCACCGGGTGCAGCGTCCGCTTCCAGCGCGTATCGGAGACAAAGTGCAGCGCCACGTGGCCCATCCAGGCCAGGGCATGGCCGATTCCGGTCTGCTCATACTGGTCCTCAGAGGTCTGGAACGACCAGTAGTTGAACAACGGCCGGCCCACGATATTCTCCCTGGGCACAAAACCCCAGTAGCGCGAATCGAGGCTGTTGTGGCGATGATCGCCCATCATGAAGTACTTGCCCGCGGGAACCACCAGGTCGCCATTCTCGATGTGGTTGGGAAAGTCCACGCTCCAGGCTTCGGTGGCGCCATGGTCCGGCGTGGGCGGAATGGAGGGATACTCATCGAGAAATTCCTGATCGCCGCTGGAAGAGATTTCTCCTTCGCGAGGCGGATTCTGGGCCACGCCGTTGATGATGACGATGCCGTTGCGCAGGTGAATATGATCGCCGGGCACGCCGATCAGACGCTTCACCAGAAACAGGTATTGAGGCTTTCCATCCGCGTCCAGGTCCGGCACCGGCTTGATGAAGACCACGATATCGCCACGCCGGGGCTCGCGGTAGTGCACCAGCGGCATCCAGTTGGCGGGCGGGGCCAGCGTGATGCGGTCCACCACCAGGTGGTCGCCCACCAGCAGCGTCTTCTCCATCGATCCCGAGGGAATGA
>JBEKNO010000238.1:0-4646 GCA_049522735.1 Occallatibacter sp. | reverse complement strand
CGAATAGAAGTGGTGGGGCGTCTGCAGCATGGCCAGTTTGGGATCGCGCAGGAACCACCCCACGGTCATCTGCAGAAAGCTGCGCGTGGGCACGTGATCGCAATCGAAGATGGCAACGAGGGGTGAAGTCATGCTCTTCAGCGCGGTGTTGATATTGCCCGCCTTGGCATGCTTGTTGTCGTTGCGGATCTTGTAGCCGATGCCGGCCTCGAAGGCGAACTGCTCAAACTCCTTGCGCCGCCCGTCGTCCAGAATGTAGACGTGCAACTTGTCGGCGGGCCAGTCCATGTTCAGCGCGCCCAGCGCGGTGTAGCGCAACACGTCCAGCGGCTCGTTGTAGGTGGGAATCAGAACGTCGATGTGCGGCCATTCCTCCGGCGAGTCGGGCAGCGCCACAGGGGCGCGCCGCAGCGGCCAGATGGTCTGAAAGTATCCCAGGAAAAGAATGAAGAACGCGTAGACTTCGGCCAATATCAGGCACAGGATGAAAAATGCGTCCAATGCGCCCCAATGATTGGCCGGATCCTGAAAGAACCGCACGGTCTGCGTGATGCGCCAGTATCCGTAGCGGAAGGTGCAGAACATCGACATCATCATCAGTACGAGCGTGATGAGATAGGAGTCGGAAGCGCGCGCCAGGGCCAGAGACACCAGCAGGGTCAGCAGCCCCAGGACCGCCTGTTGCGGCCAGGTAAGGGGCAGAACGGCCAGAAAATAGAAGACTACTGCCGCAGCGAGCAGGAAGAGCAGGCGGAGAAATTTGGTAAAGATATTCTCCCCCGCCCCAATATCCTGCCAAAGGCCCGTTGCCGTCATCGCTCACTCCAGCGCACCCCGCGATAGCTGGAACTCGCGGGCGCGGAAAGGCCCTTCACCCACCCCGCAAGGCTGCCGAAATCCTCGGCCACGGTGGAGTTGGGAGCATAATCCATCACCGTCATCCCCTCGGCCAGAGCCTCGCTCATGGCGTGGGCGCGGCGCAGGGCAAAGGGGAGCAGGCGGTCGCCCAACTGCTCGCGCAGAACCTCGCGGACATCGAGATGCAGGGGAAGAGAGGGATCGAATTGATTGAGCACGTAGTAGGGCAGCACCGGCTTTCCGGCGCTGGCGTTGTGCTGGAAGAAGGCGTCGATGGAGCTGACGCTGACCACCGAGTTCATATCCGGAATCACCGGCACCAGAACCAGCGGGGCCATCCGCATCACCTTCCGGGTGGTTGCGCCGGAGGCGGTGGCCAGATCGATGATCACGCGGCTTGCGCCACGTGAATATTTGGCGATCTCCGCGGTCAGGGCCTCCTGGCCTGCGCTCTCCGGGCCCAGGGCCTCGGGATCGATGGCCACCATTTGAATGGGCGCATCGCCGCTGGCCCCTGGAGGGCTGAAGGTTCTTAACAGGCCGGAGCGCTGATCGCGAGCGCCGAAGAAGAAGGGCAGCAACCCGAAGGCCGCTGTGTCCACCAGCAACACCCGCTCGCCGCGAGCTGAAAGGGCGCGGCCCAGTGTCGCCACCAGGCTGGTCTTGCCCACTCCGCCGGCCAGCGAAAAGACAGCCAGCGCCGGGGCGCGCGTCGGCATGGGAGCCGGAACCGCCTCAACGGGCGCCTGGTCTCCCTCAAAAATACTTTTCAAGGCGAACCAGCGCGAGGTCAGGCGATCGCGGGAGCCCTGCAGCGTGTCCTCAGGAGCCTGCGGCAGAGGTGCCTGGGAGGCGGGTTGGCCGGAAATATCCCCGCGCTCTTGCGTCAGCCATGCCGGCCGTCCGGCACTCTCTCTCGGATCGGGCGGAGCCCACGGCAAACGCGGCTGCATGGAACTCTCTTCGCGCACCGGCGCATATTGTGGCAGACCCGGTGCCGGCCGGTAGCTCTGAGGCGGTGAATAGCCTGGATAATCGGACTGCTGAGGCTGCTGCGGATAATACTGCGCATCCGCGGGCGCAGGACTTTCAGCGGGAGGAGCGGTGAAACGTGACTGCTGCCAGGCCCGTTGCTGTGCGGCCTCTTGCGCGGCCTCTTGCGCGGCAATTTCCGCCTGCCGGGCGGCGGCCTGCTCCGCGGCTTGCTGGGCGGCAAGTTGCGCGGCCTGCTCCGCGGCTTGCTGTGCGGCTAGTTGGGCAGCCTGTCGCGCGGCTTCCTGCGCCGCTTGCTGTACTGCTAACTCTCGTTGGCGTGCTGCCGCTTGCGCAGCCAGCTCCGCCTGGCGCGCTGCCTCCGCCGCGCGCACCGCTTCGGCTGCCGCCGCTGCCTCGGCCTCTTCACGGGCGCGATGGCGATCCGCATCGATGGCTTCCTGCACGCGCTGGCGCGCCTTCTCCCTGGTCTGCGCGCGAGAGGCCGAAAAGTCCCGGTACTTCGCGCCATGCAGATTGGCCCAGGAGTAGAGCGTCGCCACGTCCTCGGGAGTCTCGTTCTGATCACTCAGTGCATTGCGATCTGTCATTGGTTACCCTCTGACCTTCCCCCCACCAGAACCTGTTCTCTGGGTTTCCACTACCGCCTCTTAGCCCTGAGTCCTCGCAATGCCGGCTCCGGCGCACGCAGACGGAAGGCCTTCTCATCGGAATCCTAGCCGCATGGCTATTGTCAGAACAATAACACTTGCACGGTTACCTTCCTACCACTTTCTTGCCATCCCGGAGCTACAAATCGCTTCATTTTCATCGCTATACGAAGCATTAGAACTAACGTCACCTATTTACGGAAAGTTAGGTTACCATGGTACTCTCAGTTGCGATTATCGAGGTGGGATATGGGTTCAACTCGACCCAGGAGCAGTTTTCTTGTTTCGATTTCAGTAACCGGTGAAGAATACCGGTACGGCTCCCGATGAAGCGGCCAAACTGCCTCTGTGGTAGTTTGTAAACAGCGGCCTTGAACGAGCTCGTAGCTCAGTTGGTAGAGCAACGCCCTTTTAAGGCGTGGGTCCTGGGTTCGATTCCCAGCGAGCTCACCACCCCTCCCGGCCGCAAACCCTCCAGCCTCCGATTCCCTGCCATGCGGCTATCCTAAGTACGTAGCCGGAATCAGCCCGCTCCATGGACCTCTACGAGAAAATCCGCTCCCTCCCCACGCAGCCCGGAGTTTACCTCTACAAGAACGCCGGGGGCGAGGTCATCTACGTGGGCAAGGCCAAGAACCTGCGCGCGCGCGTCCGCTCTTATCTTCTTGAAGCCGCGCAGGCCGACGCCAAAACCGGCTCCCTCATGCGCGAGGCCGTCGATCTTGATTACATCCTGGTGGCCAACGAGCACGAGGCCCTGGCGCTCGAAACTAACCTCATCAAGCAGCGCAAGCCGCGCTTCAATATCTTGCTCAAGGACGACAAGAGCTACCCCTACGTCAAGCTCACCCTCGCCGACCGCTTCCCCAAAGTCTTCGTCACTCGCCGCCTGCTGAAGGACGGCGCCGCCTACTACGGCCCTTACTTTCCCGGCAGTCTGGCCTGGCGCGTCGTCGAACTCATCCATCGCAGTTTTCAGCTCCCCAGTTGCAAGGTCGATCTCTCCCGCTACCATCCCCGCGCCTGCCTCCAGTACTACATTCACCGCTGCCTGGGCCCCTGCGTCGAAGACCTGACCACGCCGGAGATCTATGCCAACGCCGTGCGCGACGCCCAGCTCTTCCTCGAAGGCAAGCACGCCGAACTGGAGCGCGCGCTTACCACCCGGATGATCGCCGCCGCCGAAGCCGAGCAGTTCGAAGCCGCCGCCCGCCTGCGCGACCAGCTTTCCACCGTCCACCAACTCCAGGAGAAACAGCGCGCCGCTACCGTCGAGCAAGACGACGACGCCGATGTCTTCGGCTATCACTTTGAAGCCGGCTCGCTGGCCATCAACCTCTTCCACGTCCGCGCCGGAAAGATCGTCGACCGCCGCGAGTTCTTCTGGGAAGACTTGCCCGACCTGTTCGAAGCCAACGCCCCGGAAGAAGGCGAATCGATCGATACCCTGAAAGCTACAGCCTTTGCCTTGAAGGGTACGGGCTTTAGCCCGTACGTTCACCAGACAAAATCAAGCCGGGCTTTAGCCCCTGAGGGAAATGCCGGCGCACCGCATACCCTCCGTGCCCCATCCTTTCGCCTTCCTTCTGGCGAAAGGGTGGGTGGCCACAGCGGCCAGACAGAGGAATGTGAGTCCCCTTTCCACGTCGGCCCGGTCTTCAGCGCCCTGCTCAAGCAGCTCTTCATCGACCAGCAGTACGTCCCGCGCAGCATCCTTGTGCCGGTCGACTTCGACGACCGCGAGGCCTTATCCGCGTTACTCACCGAGCGCACCGGCCATCGCATCGAGATCGCCGTCCCCCAGCGCGGAGAAAAGCGTTCTCTCGTCGATCTAGCCGGCCAGAACGCCAAACAGTCGTACACGCAGCGCTTCCGCGTCCTCGAACCTTCGCGCAAAGCCATCCAGGAAGCCCTGGCCGAAGCCCTCATGCTCCCCGAGCTGCCCCGCCGCATCGAGTGCTTCGACATCTCCCACATCCAGGGCGCTGAAACCGTAGCCTCGCTGGTCGTCTGGGAAGACGGCAAGATGAACAAGCAGGCCTATCGCAAGTTCAAGGTCATGACCGTCGCCGGCGTGGACGACTTCGCCTCCATGCGCGAGGTGGTCACTCGCCGCTATCGCCGCCTGCTCGACGAAAAACAGCC
>JBEKNO010000237.1:0-4653 GCA_049522735.1 Occallatibacter sp. | reverse complement strand
GCCAACCGCACGTTGCCGCGCTGCACAGGCAAACTGTCTTTGATCTTTTCGTATTGCTCAGCCGTGATTTCCATCTATAACCATCTTACCATTAAATAATGGTTTAGTGTGAACACGCCCTAAGAAGCTCTTCGATATCGGGGACTGCTCTAATCTTGGAATAGAGGTACGCAATCACCGTTTCGTGCTGAATGAACGGGTGATCGCCCGGATTGAGGACGACAAGCCGCTCCGATCTCTTATGTGCGGTTACAACGCACACAGTAACGACTTCTCCTTCATTGGCAGAGGTGATAACTATCCAAAGATGGAAGTTATCTTCCTCGCCGTCACCGGTGAGGAAAGTGTCGCCACAGTTAAGCATAGATGCGGGCTAATCTCTCTTCGTCATCAGCAAAGGAGGAAATCTCTCGAATAACGATCCTGATCTCTTCTTCGCTCTCGCCACCCGCCTTCAGAATGTCTCTGATTTGAATTGGGATAGAGCTACCATTCGGACCCGCCATTCAGGCAGTTTGTGCATGACGTTGTCGATCAAATCCCATCGATTACGATGCCCATACTGCTCATGTATTTCATGCATTAGCTTTTCTTCCGCACGCGACAAGGAATCCGTCGGCGCCGCTTTGAGAAGTTGCACCTCGTAATCCCCCATTGGCGCTGAAATGTATTGTGACCATACCGGCTTCGTCCTGTCTTCGGTGATTAGATTCAGGACACGACTGAGGACAGGTCCATTGTTCATGGACACATAGCGATCCGTGGTAATGGGGGCACCCCAACGCAATAGCGCTTCGCGGTCAGCCAGATGGAGGAGCTTGATCAGCTTGACATAGTGCATCTGGCCGCCACGCAACTGGAGGAAATAAGCGGCTGCCTGTGTCGCCTTTGCCTCGTCAAACTGCTGATACATACCTTTCAGTCCCCCATCGCTATTGGGCGATCACTCTACAATATTTGACTCAAATTCGAGTGGAAATCGTCGAATTCGGGGTCTCCTTGAATATATTTTAGCACAAAAGCAAACAAAAGGAGAATGATAACCGTTAACGAACAGCCTCCTTTCGAACCGTCAACAGGTCCGTCAGCCACTCGATCACCTCGTCCTCATCCTCGATCTCCACGTGTAGACCTGCAACCTTCAGCGGAAGCGATTCCGGGAAAACAGAAGAAAGCTTCCCCAGCCGGACTTTGTCTTTCCCGGTGGTGATCAACGCGTCAGCTCCCGTATTTTGAGCCGTGGTTACCAGGCGCTTCAGGTCGGCGGCGGTGTAGCAGTGGTGGTCGGGGAATGCGGTCCGGGCAGCGATGTGCAGGCCGGCGGCTTCGAGACCGGTAAAGAACTGCTCCGGGCGGGCGATGCCGCAAAAGGCAACCACAGGGCCATCGATAGCCGGAATCTCCATCTTGCGATGCAGCCGCCAGACCGGCCCTTCCCAGCCCCAGGCCTTCAGTTCCGCCTCCAGCTCCGGCTCGCCGGCCGGAATCGCGATGACTCCGGCCCGGCGCAAAGCCTGTAGCGGCTCGCGCAGATTGCCCGCCGGCAGCAATCCGTCCTGCCAATCCTGGCCATTGAGCAGCAGAATATCCACGTCGCGGGCGAGTTGGCGGTGCTGAAAGCCGTCGTCCAAAAGGTGCAAACCGAAACGGAAATCCGCGGAGCGGTCCGCCTCGGCCAGCAGGCCAGCTTCAAATCGCTGTCCGGCCACGTAGACCGGCACCCCCGTCTCCCGCGCAATCAGGAGCGGTTCGTCGCCAAATTCCTCGGCGGTTCCCTCCGGGGTGACGTGGGCGGGGCGCTGGCTGCGGCGTCCATAGCCAAGGGAGAGCACGTCCACGCGCAGGCCGCGCCGTTCCAGCGCCATGGCCAGCGCGATGGTGAGCGGCGTCTTGCCCGCGCCGCCAGTGGAGAGGTTGCCGATGCTGACCACTGGCCACCGCAAACGGCGCACCGGTTCCAACCTTGTGCCCAGCCGCCACTCGCGCAGCAGCAGCCCCAGCCGGTAGACCGGAACCAAAGGCAGCAACAGCTTGCGTGGAGAAAGAGGCTTCTTCATAGCGGGCGCTCCGCAATTGAGCCGGGAAAGAGCAGTTCCCTCAGCGCGTCCACGCATCGTTCTGTGGCCCCGGCCTGCTGGTTGAAGATCTGCCTGGCGCGCTCGCCCATGGCCACGGCTGCGCTCCGCTCCCGCAGCAACTCGATCAGAACCCCGGCCAGCTCTTCTTTTAGGGCGATGCGCACGGCCTGATGCGCCCGCAAATCTTCAGTGATCGCGCGGAAGTTGGCGTAGTGCGGGCCCATCACGATGGGAACGCCGAACTGCGCCGGCTCCAGCGGGTTGTGCCCCCCGGCCGGAACCAGGCTGCCGCCCACAAACGCCACCGCCGCCAGCGAATAGACCGAAGCCAGTTCGCCGATGGTATCCAGCAACAAAATCTCTCCGGGCCTAAGCGGCTTAAGCGTACCGGCAGGTTGCGAGCGCCAATCCGACCGCTTGACCCACTGGATGCCGGAGCGATCGAGGAGCGCGGCAACCGCGCCGAACCGCGCCGGATGCCGGGGCGCCAGCACCATGGCCAGTTGCGGATCTGCTTCAAGCAGGCGTGGCCAGGCCTCCACGAGTACGGCCTCCTCGCCTTCCAGCGTGCTGCCCGCCACAATCAGCCGCAAACCGGGCGCCAGGGCCCTCAACTGTCGGGTGGCGTCGGCTTCCCCGGCGGCGCGCACGTCGAACTTCAGATTGCCGCAGACTGAGACCCGCCGCGGCGAACAGCCGATGGCCTTGAGCCGTTCCGCGTCCGTCTCGCTCTGCGCCATCACCCGGCTCAGCCGCTCCAAAAATGGCCGCCAGAGCCGGCGCAGCCGCCGGTAGCGCGGCCAGGAGCGGTCGGAGATGCGGGCATTCACCACCGCTACGGGAATTCCCCTGCGAAAGCAGCCGCTCAACAGGTTGGGCCAGAACTCCGTTTCCGCCAGGATGAGCAATCGGGGCTGGAGGGCCTTCAAAGTTGCCCGCACCGCCCAGGGCAGATCCAGCGGGCAATAAAAGACCCGCTTTCGCCCGAACCGTTCACGGGCCAGCGCCTGCCCGGTCCGGGTGGTAGTGGAAATGACCAGCCGATACCCAGGCAAGCCGCGATCCAGCTCCTCAACCAGACGGCTTGCCGCCAGCACCTCGCCCACAGAGACGGCATGAAGCCAGATGACCGGGGGCTTCGCGCCCCGCGAACCGTTTGTTTGCAGACCGCCCCGACCCCATCGCACCCAGCCCAGGCGCTCCAGCAGCCCTTCGCGGTACTTTTGCGTAGTGGCCATCCGCCACAGCCACCACGGCGCTCCGGCCACCAGAACCGCCAGCAAGGCCAGGTTGTAGAAAAACAGAATCATGCGATACGGAACTTGCCTTCCCGCAGTCCAACCTTCAAATGATACAGTCGAGCACGATGAGAATCTTGCGGGCAATTTCGCCGCTGCTGCTCTGGCTGGCGTTGCCGGTCGTGGCCAGCCAACACACCCCGCCCCCGGTGCAGCCGGCTACCTCGTTTGCCGCGGTCGAGGTGCACGACGACGAAAAGGTGGCCATCGCCGCCGAACCCTACGACACGCGCGAGAAGGAGTCCATATTTCGCGTCGACTATCTCAGCCACGGCGTGATGCCCATACGGCTGATCGTGACCAATTACGGCAGCCGGCCCATCAACTTGAGTGAAGCGCGCATCCTCTTTCTCACCGCCGCGGGCGACCGGATTCAGGCCGCCGAGCCCGAAGATGTGGAACGGCTGATGACCCGCAAGGAGCGCGAAGGCGGCAAGGTTCCCATGCCCGTTCCCATTCCCCCCATCAAACTCAAGCCCAAAGCCAGCAACAAGGAGATCGAGGAGGATTTCGATACCTTCGAGTACAGTGCGTTGGTGGTCCAGCCGCACACCACGCGCGCCGGATTCCTGTTTTACGACGTTTCCGATCTCGACAACCCGCTCCAGGGCGCCAAGCTGCATCTGCACAAGCTGCGCGATGCCGACGGCAACGAGCTTTTCTACTTCGAGATTCCCTTCGACAAGTACCTCAAGTCCAAGTCCAGCCGGATGAATTGACGGCCAGCGGTTTACTCGTGGTAGGTAGCCGTGGTTGTATCCGTCTCCCAGATGGCGCACTCTTTCACGCGCACCCGCCCTCCCGTCATGGCGGCCAGTTGCTCGTTGGTCTGATCGTAGAAGTATTTGGCCAGGTTTTCGGCCGAGGGGTTGAGCGCCGTGAAGGGCTCCAGGTCGTTCAGCATTTTATGGTCGATGCGCTCGACGACCGGGCGCAGCACCTGCTTGAGCAGCTTGAAGTCCAGCAATAGTCCGGCCTCGTCCAATGCGCTCCCGGCCAGGGTCACGCGCACCTTGTAGTTGTGCCCATGCGGGTTCTCGCATTTGCCCTGGTAGTTGCGAAGGTAGTGACCGGAGGAGAAACCGGCCTCCACGGTGATTTCATACATCGGCGTCTGCTCTTGTCCTGTTCGGGGAAGCGTCCCAACCTTGATTCTAGTTCGTTGATCCTGAAAAAGGCTATTTCAAGCGGACTGCATGGTCGTCAGCGCGCCGATGAAGCCCGATGGGGATAGAAACCGGCTCAGGATGGCGTAGATTTCGCGCATACAGCGGCGA
>JBEKNO010000236.1:0-4657 GCA_049522735.1 Occallatibacter sp. | reverse complement strand
ATGTGAACCTTCGGATGCTGGATGCGCAGGACAAGCTCTACGAGCGCATCCTGAGCCAACGGCTACGGGCCGTGCCGCAACTGGCAGGGGAGAGGTACGAGCAGGGCGGCGACGATATGAAGATAGTCGCCGATGGCATGAAAGGTAGCTTGAGTCAATGACGATAGACGACTCATCCCGCACCGTGCCGTGGCAGGCGCCGCCGCGTGAGGCTTCGGGGCCTCTTCGGGCAGGGTTTTTCGCGGACCTTGTAGCTCAGGGAGATCAGTGGGTCCAGAACCAGCCGGGAATCGCCAACCTTACAAACGACATTCAGCTTTTGATGGGCACCGGCCAGGACCGGGACGTGCCCTCGAACCTTCTCCAGCCGGACATCCGTTCCTTCGTCGAAACCATCACCGACCTCCGCCAGATTGCCACTATGGGTTCCAAGGCAGAGCAGTCGAAGAAAACCGTCTCGCTCTACAATGACATCTTCAAGTTTGTGTTCTGGGACTCGCTCTATGTTCCGAACACTCGCAAGGCTCTCCAGTGGGCCATGCTTGGGCGGGGATACAAGTGGCAGAAGTTCTCGCGCCCGTGGCATGGCGGCGGAATAGCGAAGATTAAGTTTGAAGCCCTCGGCCCGAGAGAGTTTCTTCCCGACCAGCTCCCCCACAACGGAGACTTGGACGAAGCCTACGCCGGCACAATCGTTTTCCCGATGGGGCTTGCGGAGGCTCATGCCAGGTTCCCGCAGTTTCAGCAGTGGTTGACGCCGATCTCGCAGTATGCTCGCTCCGGGGTCAATGTGACTCCGAACATGCTGCGCCGCTATGAGTTCTACGATCGCTGGCGTTTTAGCGGGTCAAGCAATTCTGACTGGATTGAGAAATATACCGAGCTTAGATATAGCTTCGTGCACGATCTCAGGATCAACGACACGGGGTATACGCAGCAGATGGGTGTTGATGGGGCGACTTGGGGCTATCAGGTTCCCACTTTGGGTGACTTGATTGTGACTGTCGATCCCAACAATGGCTTGCCTCGCTCGCGGAAAGCCGAGATAGACGACTGCCGCATGTATCCGCAGTTGAGGCTGGTCATCACTTCGCCTTCCTGTCCGGTCCCGCTCTATGACGATACGGCATGGGAGTGGCACGCGAAGATTCCGGTCACGCAGCACGATGTCAACGATTGGGTATGGTCCCCGATGGGATATTCCATAGTAAGCGGAGTGCGGGGTATCGAAGTAGCTCGCCGGGATAGATTATCGGAAATCAACGCTGTGCAGGCGATACGGAAAGACCCGCCTCTCGGTTCCGACGTTTCTACCGGCGTCTCGCGGACGCAGATGGACAAGCTCGACCTCCTTCACGCTCAGGGGGTCCGCATCGGTGGCAAGGGCGACCCGGGGAAGTGGACGAAATCGCTCTTGCCGGAGAGCATGGAGAACGGGGAAATCGACCTCAAAATCGCAGAGATGAACGGCGCGGCAATTAAAGCGGCTCTCGGTCTTACCGACATAGCCTCGATGCGCGAAGTCAAGGGCAATATGTCGGATCAATCTTTCGACAAGATGATCGAGAATCTTGGGCCCGTGGCAAAGGGTATCGCGCTCAATCAGTGGATCGCCAACTCGAAGGACGCGGAGATGCTGAAATATAACATCGCGCAATACTTCCCGGCGGCGAGGCTCATGGACATGATCGGCCCGGAGGGAGTCGGGCTGGAGACGTTCGATAACGATCCGAATTCGCTTGTGCCCTCACATCTTCCCGGCGAGGATCAAAGCAACGCAAGCGCTCATACTCGAAAGGATCGGGCAAAGTGGTTCTGCGAGAGACTCAGGGTGATAAACACTCCAGCGCAGTTGCTCAATATCACCCACCTCCAAGAACGCATGATCCAAATCATGATGCTTCAGCAAAAGGCTCCTATCGACCTTGAAACCACGATGGAAAAAGTAGGCATCCCGGATTACCCGGTTCGCCATGAGAAATGGAAAGAGGAACAGGTTGCGGATGCCATCTGGAAGATCGAGGTCGAGGCGGCGGTGGCAAAGAAAACGCAGGAGCTTGGACTCCAGCCTCCCGAGTCGCAGGGGCCAGGGCAGGGCTCGGGTGGAGGCAGAAAGCAAACAGGGAAAAAGGGCAACGCTCCAGCCATGAAAGGTTCACAGTCGGGGAATGTCAGAGTAGTGAATAAGAGTTCGTAGGAGGAGAAAATCTATGAGTATTAGTTTCCAATGCCCTCGACGTAAAGAAAGTCACTTCGGTTCTTCTCCAGCCTTCGCTCGTGACAATGATTACGATCCGTCGGATGATTCATGTCAATATTGCGGGTCGCTAAACCCAGACACCCTAATGGCGCGTCTTGAAGTTGGAGATGTTCTATTGGGCTCGACAGACAAGAACTACAAGGTCTACGTCGAGAACAATGGAGGTCTCCCCTTGAAACAAACATACCGCGATTGCCCTAAAGATAAAGAAATGACGGGTGCGGCGGGGAACAAATACATGGTGAGCACTTGCGACAAAGGCCCAAAGGAATGCACGCATTGGGTGACTCGCGACACCAGCAGCGCCAAGTTTTATTTCCAGCATTTGAGCGATGCACAGCAAAATCGGTTCATTGAGCTATTCAACGAGAAGCGGATCAAATTTTCAGGCGGATACAGTTTCTATGTGATGCCGTTCTTTTGCTGCACAGCTACAGCACCACAATAGGAGGAATCAATGGACACCCGCACAGATATTGAGAAGGAACTTGGGATCGAAGTAGTGAAGCGGGAGAAGATTGTCTCCTACCGCGAAACCGTCGCTCTGCGCAACAAGGCCCGCATCCCTGAAGCCATTGCCTACATCCAGTCTCAGGTGCATCAGGGTAAGGTCACAGGCAGGGTCAATGTGAACATCAATCAGGGCGGCGTGGTGAATGTTTTGACGGAGCAAAATGCGCGGATCAGGCTCGGCTCCGAGATGGATGAGGCGACCGACGAAGCGTACTCATTCAACAGGCCCCTTGACATTGAAACAGAAACAGCGTAAGTTCTGATTTTAGATTACGAGATTCCAGTTTCACTCCTTTGGAGACAGAAACGGCCTCAGAGCGCAGACAGCTTTGGGGCTGTTTGCTTTTCAGGGCAAAATTCAACCAAAGGAGAAACATCATGGCAAAAGGCAAGCGCGGTATGAAGATCAAGGGCGTCAGCGCCCATGAAGGCAAAAAGGGCCACAAGAAGGGCCGCAAGGGTCATCGCAAGGGCCACAAGAAATAGTGATTGGATAATCCAATGGCTACGTCTTCAACCCCCAATCCGCAAGCATCGGCTCCTCCTCCGGGGGCCGGTGCTTCGCCTCCTCCTCCGGGGGCCGGTGCTTCGCCTCAAGGCCAGCAGGCCAACCCCCTTCAGACAACTTTAGGGAAGATTGCGATGCTGCTCAAGCAGATTTCCGCACAGAACACATCTGTGCAGGAACCTCTCGACACAGCAGTAAACTCCATCGTCCAAGCAATTCAAATGTCCGCCCAGGCTGCGCCGAGCGCACCGCAGCAGCCGCAGGCGCCCATGCAATCGTAATTGGAGAAAATTATGACCGTTGAGGAATTGGCAGCAGAACTCGGAATACCCGCAGAGACACTGGCCGCGAAGCCCGATGTCGTAAAAAAGTGGAACACGAATTTCGCCACAACCCAGTCGGACGCCGCGACGAAACTTGCCGCCGCCGAAAAGCAGTTGCAGGACGCGCAGGCCCTTCAGCGCGTGATCGATGAAAATATCCGCACTGCCGGTCTGACGGAAACCAATATCGCGCAGTTGCAGGCGAGCAATGCCGCCTATGCGGCCGCGCTCGATGCTGTGAAAAAGGCTGGATTTACCGGCATCACGATGCCCGACCTTCCCACCACAACCCCGGCAGCGAAAGACCCGGTGGCTGATCTTACCGGCCTCATCACCAAGGGTTTCACGCAGATGGGGCAGACGTTGAACGAGATGAACCGCTATCAGCGGGTGTTTGGCTCCCCGCTACCGGAAGATCCCGGCACCATCGCGGATCGTGCGGCGTCGGCGCGACTCTCCGTTCGCGATTACATGGAGCAGACCTACAAAGTCAGCGCGAAGGAACAGGAAAACGCTGCTGCTGTAACGGCGAAACACGAAGCCGGCCTCAAGGCGAAGTGGGAAGAGGAGTACAAGGCCGCGCATCCTGTGACGATGGGGCACCCGGAACTTGGCGGCGGCGTGCCGTCGAATTTCCCAAATATCCCGAAGCCTTCGGATGCAAAGGGCGTGGCGGAGATGGCTGGCAAGTCTCCGATGGAAAAGATTCGCATGGCACGCGATCGCGTGAGCAACGAAATCAAAACGCGGATGGCTGCCGCGTAAACGAAAGGGTGATGTAATATGGCGCTTCCAACAGATCCGTCCTTCAATGTTCGCGATGCGGTGTCCCGAGAAATGTTACGCAAGGGGACCTGCATTGACTGGTTCGGCACGAACTATCCGCTGATGACGCTTTTGCGCGAGGCCGGGATTATCGACCTTGATTTTCAGGGGACGGGCGTCCGCACTCCCGGCATCTACAACTACGCGGATGGCGAAGCGACCCAACCTGGCGCGACGATCAATCCGACCAATCAGCAGCGGGTCACGGATACGGTGTACGACATCCGT
>JBEKNO010000235.1:0-4674 GCA_049522735.1 Occallatibacter sp. | reverse complement strand
CAGAGTTTCTTCGCGGGACGCAGATTTGGGCATGGCTCGGCCCTCCTGCAAGAGTCGCTTGCCTGTTCGCCCCGAGTAAGTGTCAACGCTGGTTCAAGCAGTTTTCAAATGCGATTGCCCTGTGTGCCGAGTTGACCTTTGGCGCAAAAAACTCCGGCGCGCCAAGTCAGCGCGCCGGAGTAGAACGTCATTTGACACAGCTGCGTTAGTTGGGTTCCCAGAAGTTTTGCAGGCATGTGGCGGCAGGCAGCGGAGTCGTGTTGAATACCGTGTCTCCCCAATGTCCGCAGACCATCACGGCGGATGGCCGGTCGTATGCAGGCTGTCTACTGAGCGGGTAATAACTCATGGTGGCATTGAACCACGATGGAACTACCCCTGCGCCATTGCCGATGCTCTGGCCGAACTGATGGTTCACCGCGCCGCCGTCAAAAAGCATCTCCGTGCGCGATCCCATTACGGCGTGAAGGCCCTTGAAGATGTTCCACCAGGGTCCAGCCCAGTTGGAGACATCCGCCGCGGACGGAACCACGTCGCAGGAGTGGATGATCCAATAGTCCAACTTGCCATGATTGGCCGCCCCATAGCCCTGGCTTGCGGGAGTCGTGGCGATATTCACCACATCGCAGCAGTTTGACAAAGTGGTAAACAACCAGTTAGCGCCGTGTCCTTCGGTCAGCGCCACATTCACGTTGTTCACATACGAGGCTTCCCACGTAGTGTAAAGCTGGGGAATTGCCCAGTAGTATTGCGCCTTGGTGAACTGGCTGGCGCCCGACGAGCTTTCCAGTCCATTCCAGAAGCCGTTTGACTCGGCCACAAAGCCCGCGGATTCGCCTGAACCGGAAGAAGCTGGCGGAGAATCGCGCACCACGTACATGCCAATGGTCGGATCACCGGCCGGTAGGTTGGCGTTTTCAAGGGATCCCCGCTGTTGGGGAGCCGCCCCCGGCTGCGGTCCCGATCCGGGTACCAGCTCGGCTGGCAGGCTTCCCCCACCGTAGGCCAGGTACACGGCCAGCCAGTCGTCAGAGCCCATCAACGCCTTATTCGCTCCCGGAGAAGCGTGCGGTTGCAGCCGGACGGTGGCGCGAATCACGGGAATCATCGCGGCTCCGCCGTTGTCGTAGTAAGCGATCTCGACCTTTTGCACTTGAACAACCGAGTTTGCGGTCATCGGCGTCAGAAGCTTGGTAAATGCATCATGAATCTGCGCCGCGGTCCGTCTCTCGGTCAGAGCGGTCGAAAGATTCCCCATCTTCCAGCGGCGCACGACGCCTTGAATGTTGCCATCCGTGCCCACAGCGATCGCCGCGCGCGATCCGGAGCCAAACACAGAGTACCCCTGCACCGTGCGCCTAACGGGAACGTAAGTCAGCAAGAGCTGGGTTTCGGAGGGCTGAGATGTGCCGCCGCCCTGTTGCGCCGTGCTGCTCACCAGAGGCCGCGCCTCGCCAACCGTGAACTTGGTATCGTCCTTGGGGAAAAAGTCGGCGCGCGCGAACGTCTGCCGGGCAAGCGTCAATGCCTGCGTCAGATGCGTGTCTCCCGCTCCGGCGAACCGTATGCCTCTGAGCTTTTCAAACTGGGGCAGAATCTCCGCTTCGCCCGTCTGCTGATGCCAGTAAGCTTGCAACGTATTCTGCTCGACCACACCTACCAACTGGGCAGGCGCAGTCTTCATTGACAGAAGCGATGTCCGAGACAATGACTGGATGGTTTTTAGATCCACGCCCTTCCTGGAGAGCGTCTCGCGAAGAAACGCCTCCGGCGGAGCCTGCGCGGTGAGCCTGACGGTGGGCAGAGAGGGGGGGATCTGAGGGATCAGGCTGGCGGGAAATACAACTTGTCCGCCAGAGGTTGGCTTTGCAGATCCCTGGGACGTTGCAAGTTGGAGAGACAGGCCCAGGAAGCAGGCCAATCCCAGCAGGCTCCACGCTGCGCGGGATCCGTGCCGGGCCATATTGCTGATGTGCGAAGTGTATGCGTTCATCTTAATCGCTCCTTTTCAGGGGCATCCTCGCTTGGCGCCGATCGCTGAGCGGCTCCAGTATCGGATTCCCTCGGTCGTGCTGGTTAATCAGAGTTAGATACCGTTACATCCTGGGGTAACAAGGACTATGCTGAAGAAGCCTGCGGGGACTCATCGATAGAGCTGTTGCCGGGGGCGGGCTTTCAGCGTTCCTGGGGATATTTGGCCGGAACCTCCATGCGGCTTTCCGGCTCCGGACAAGTATACTCCCGCCTCCCTGGTCAATTTTTTTTAAAAAAAACGATGAGGATGGCCGAAGTTTGCCGCTCAGGCCAGTATGCAACCAGGGCTAGCGGCTTTCCGGCACAGAGCTCGATTTCCACGCCCGGAACCGGGCCGGAGCATACCGCGGAATATCTCTTATGCAGGCCGAAATCCTTTATAGTGAATGGAGAAGGGGGCGGATGAACGACTCAGATGGATTTGGCCTGGACGAACCAAACGAGTCAGGCCGCCGGGTAGTGAACGCGAACGAACCGCATCCGCGCGCAGTCGGATCCCCGCTCCCGC
Source organism: Occallatibacter sp. (assembly GCA_049522735.1). Classification (GTDB taxonomy): domain Bacteria; phylum Acidobacteriota; class Terriglobia; order Terriglobales; family Acidobacteriaceae; genus Telmatobacter. Next base: position 2,132 of record JBEKNO010000235.1, on the reverse strand, counting down.
TCGGAGGCCGCAGCACCCCCCTGTCGCGGGCTCATGGCGATTCGCGGCGCTTCACGGCTGCGCCACCGCCGGGGCGCGCACTGGCCAACTCGCCCTCTTCGGGGGAGCCTCCGCTGGAATTGCCCTCCAGCCTGCAGCGCGCTGTGAGTGCGTTGCGCGCGGCGTTGCCGTTTGTACAGAAAATTCTGCCCCTGCTTGACGGAAACTTCGGCACCGCCGTCTCCAATATCCTGACCCCGCATCCCCATACGCCCCCGCCATCCCCACCGGTCAATCTTGCGCCCATCGAGGACGGCCTGGCCGAGCTGCAAACCCAACATCGCGATCTGCGCAATCAGGTCGTGGAGCAGAATACCTCCCTGAAGAGGGTCGAGGACCAGTTGGAGCTGGTCCGCGAAGCCACGGACCGCAATACCCTGGAACAGCAGGAACTGCTGGAAGATCTGAAGGTGGTCGGCAGCAAAGTCAATTGGTATGCCCTGGTTGCATTGGCCCTGCTGCTTGTCTCCGTCCTCCTGAATGTAATTCTGTATCTCCACATCCAGCGCGTTCTGCCCTAGGGCGGACGGGCCGGGAGGGCGTCAGAAATGGCCCTGGAATGGAAGAACCGCTCGAAAATCATTGAAGCCATCCATCCTCGTGATTGGGCCTCACATACCAAATACGGATTGACTGTTCTAAATGAGGCATGTTTTCGTGTCGTCAATTAATATATTGCTTATGTAAATACTGATTTGATGGATTTTGTGAACATTTAAAGCCGTCCCGATTTGAGACGTTGCCAGCCCATTTGCAGAGGACTACTATCGGCTTAGTTCACCTATAGTTCACCCGGGTCAGCACGCAACGATCCGGCCAGATGCCCGCTATGCAGTTTTTCCCAAGTTCACAGATCTTCACCAACCGGCGGCGCTTACCGGCGCACGCAGACGGAGTATCTCGCCATGGCATGGTATGCCTACTGCATCGGTGAAAGACAAGCTTTTCCTGAAATTGCGCGCCATCGTAAACCTGTTCCGCTGGAATCGGTTCACGGAGTAAGCGGCAACCAGGTTTTCCTTTATCCAGCCAGTGACCTCGCCATCGTAGTCAGCGAACACAATCCCGCGGAGACCCTGAACCAGAAATCCGGCGTAGACCACGCCCGGGTCATCGCTGATTGTTTTCAGCATTCCACGGTACTGCCCTTCCGCTTCGGAACCGTCTTCAACGACGACGAAAGCCTGCGCAAGTCCATCCGCTCCAACCAGCGCCAGTTTCTGGGCCACATCGACAAGCTGCGCGGCAAGACCGAGATGCACCTGAAGATCCTCGTCGACTGCTGCAACCGCGATATCGACCGGCATCTGCCGGCCGAGGGCGTAGGGCGGCAATATCTCACCAGCCTGCACGAGAGCGCGGCCCGCACGCGCGATCGCCAGACGCGGGCGCGCGCGGTCAGCTTCCAGATGCGCCGGCTGTTCATGCCTCTGGATGAAGAGGCAAGCTGCCGGCTTATTGAAGGCGGCAAGATGGTGCTGGATATTGCTCACCTGATCGACCGCAAGAATGTAGAACGCTACCAGAGCAAGTTCGCCACCACCAGCGCCATGATGCGGGAGTGCCAGATGCAGCTCTCCGGCCCCTGGCCGCCTTATCATTTCGTTCACCGCCTTACCCGCTTGGCCCATGCGCAGCCGGCCACGGGCATACCGGCCCAGGCGGCAGTACCCGTTGCCATGCCGGTAACCCGCATACCGGAACCGCTCTCGGCGCTGGTATAAGGCAGCCGCAACCGCCTCGAGGCCAACCGGACATATCGCACGGTAGCTCCCTCATGCAATAGCAATCTGTGGGCGGAGTACGGGCATTATCCCGTACCCCGCCCACAGATTTTTTATGCTTCCTCAGTGCGCCGGGGGGACGGTCGCGTATTTGCCCGCTTTGTCCCACAGCCAGTCGCCGCCCTCGGAGGGGTTGTCGGGGGCCTTGACCACGTAGAGCAGCACGGTGGTGGGCGCAAAGCACTGGCGGTAGATAGTTGATCCTGAAAAAGGCTATTTCAAGCGGACTGCATGGTCGTCAGCGCGCCGATGAAGCCCGATGGGGATAGAAACCGGCTCAGGATGGCGTAGATTTCGCGCATACAGCGG
>JBEKNO010000234.1:0-4686 GCA_049522735.1 Occallatibacter sp. | reverse complement strand
TACGGCGTTGGGCGGAGTACCTCTGTTGGCGCGGGCGCTTGCGTTCACTTGACGTACCCGGCAGCGTGGCGCGCCACCTGCGCCTCAAGCAGCGGGAGCGGGGCTTCGACGAGGCCACGTACATCGAGAGTTTCGTGGTGAGCAACGGGGTGGGCGGCGATTGCCTGGAGGACTTCGACCAACTGCGCGAGGACGCGGGCTTGGCCGAGATGCTGGGGCACGCGATCCCCTCGGCCGAGGCAGCGCGCAAATTTCTCTATCAGTTTCATGACCAGGCTTTGATTGCCGAGGCGCGGCAGCGGTTGCCTCTGGACCGGGTGGCATACATCCCGGGCGAAAGCGGGCCTTTGCAGGGACTGGGAGGCGGTCAACCGCGACGTAGTTCATGAACTGGGACGGCGCGTGGCGAGCGAGAAGATCGCCACCGTCGATCTGGACGCCACCATCATCGAGAGCTGGAAGCGGGAAGCCAAGGCCACTTATGAGGGCGGGACGGGCTATCAGCCGGTGCTGGCCTTATGGGCGGAGATGAACGTCGTTGTGGCCGGCCAGTTTCGCGATGGCAACGTGCCGGCGCATCAGGCGCTGTGGCTGGCGGTGAGGCGGTTTGCGCCTCAACTGGAGTGGAGCTTCATGCGCAGCAATCCAGCCTTCTGGGCGGTGGTGATGGTGGCCTACCCGGTGCTTTCGGTCTATCCCCAGGGCTGCTCTACCGCGCCTTCTTCTTTGAGCGCTATGCGGGGGTTTTTTCCCGGCAAGTGGGCGATGATTGTGGCCAGCGCCGCCGCCTTCGCTTTCCTGCACACCATCTTCCGCAACCCGCTGGCCGTGGCTCTCACCTTTGCCGACGGCCTGCTCTTCGCCGTCCGCTATGCTGAAACCGGCTCGCTGGCCACTTCATGCTTCGAGCACGCGCTCTACGGCTGCTGGTTGTTTACGGTGGGACTGGGCCAATGCTTCTATCACGGAACCATCGCCACGATGGGTTCGGTGATGCGGCGATAGGTTGATAGGTTTCTCCGGGAAAGCGTCTTAGAGGCTGCAGGATAGCTAGGGCCAGCCGTTCTCGGCTGGCCCCAACTCATGCGCACAAATCCCCGCCCTAGAACTTCACTGACGCGGCGCGCGGCGAAATCCCGCTCAGCTCGGCGGCACGCGCTTCAGCGTAGGCGGCGGCGCCCAGCAGCGCGGCGCGGCTCTCCAGAATCACCCGCACCGGCATATTGAGGAGCATCGGACTCAGCCGGCCCTTGTCAGTGAAGGCCTTGATGAAGGTGCCGTCCTTGAGCTTCTCCAGGATGCGGGGCGCGATACCGCCGCCAACGTAAAGCCCGCCCACCGACAGCACCTTGAGGGCCAGGTTGCCCGCCTCGGCGCCATAGGCGGAGACGAACATGTCCATCGCCTTTTCGCAGATCTCGCTTTTGGCCGCCAGGGACAGCTCGGTGATCACTACATTAGGGTCCTCCTTGGCCATGCGCGCGGCCAGCCATGCCGGCTCTTCCATGCCGCGCACCTCGCGCAGGAACTCGTAGACGTTGGTCAATCCCGGCCCGCTGACCACGCGCTCAAAGCTGATGCGCCCGTTGTACTTCTGCTTCAGGTAACGCAGCAAATCGATCTCGTCTTCGTTGCGCGGCGCGTAGTCCGCGTGGCCGCCTTCCGAGGGACAGGGAATGTGCTGGTGGCCGTTCCACACCAGGTAGCCCTCGCCCAGGCCGGTTCCGGCGGCGATCAGCGCGCGGTTGCCCATCTGGCGGGCATCGCCCTCGTTCAAGGTGAAGATCTGGTCGGCGGAGAGCTCGGCCACGCCGTAGCCGTTGGCCTCCAGGTCGTTGATCAGGAAGACGTGCTCGACCACCAGCCCCGCGGCCAGCTCGCGGCTGTCCAGCGTCCAGGGCAGGTTGGTGAGGCGCAGACGGCCATCGCGCACCGGGCCTGGAACCCCAAAACAGGCCGCCGTCACTTTGTCCGCGCCCAAAAACTCTTTTACGATCTCTTCCAGGCCGGAGTATTCCCTGGCCGCATACTGTTTTTCCCGAGCGTACTTGAGTTTTCCATCGATAAAGTCATACAGCGCCAGGTGGACCTTGGTCCCGCCTACGTCGCCCGCCAGAATCATCGTTCCCTCTCCAAAACTCCGCAACCCTCCCCGTCAGTCGCGGGCAGAAGCTGAGCTGCGGCCTTATCCAGAAACAGAGTGAGTATACCGCTTGCGGGCCAGATCAGTTGGCTGGGCAGCCGCTCCGGGTCGCGCGGCCCGGTTAATACCTCGTTCACAATCGCGGCCTTTTCCGCCCCGGCGATAAGGAAGAAGACGGAACTGGCGTGGTCGATCACCGGCCAGGTGAGCGTGATGCGCCAGGCATTCTTTTGCGGCACATGGTTGGCCGTCACCAGCCGGCTCATCTCGCGGATGGCCTGGGTGTGCGGGAAGAGCGAGGCGGTGTGGCCGTCCTCGCCCATGCCCAGCGCCACCAGGTCGAAGCGTGGGCTCTCGGCGCCCTCCAGGCGGAAGCTGCTCCTCAGCTCCGACTCGTAGCGGGCGGCGGCGATTTCCGGTTCCAGCTCGCCCTCGATGCGGTGAATCTGGCCGGGCTTGAGCGGCACGTGATCCAGCAGGGCCTCGCGGATCATGCGGTAGTTGCTCTCCGGATGGTCGGGTGGAACGGCCCGCTCGTCTACCCAATAGAGGTCCAGGCTCTTCCAGGGCATGCGTTTGCTCCAGGGCTGGGTGGGGTCGGCCAGCAACTGGAAGGCGGCTTTGGGGGTGTTCCCGCCGCTGATGGCGATGCGCGCCCGTCCCCGGCCTGCCACCGCTTCCCCGGCCATCTCCACAAAATACTGCGCCGCCCGCCGCGCCAAGGCCGCCGCGTCCGGTTCCACGTAATACTTGATCCTGAGCGGTCTGCCCGCGCGCATGAGGTGCCTCTTACCTCTACTCTACTCGGGAGCAGGCGGCGGGCGCCCAATGTTCTTAAAACTATTGCTAAAAGGTGTGAACCGTCCGCCTGCCTTTTCGCTACATATTGGCGTGGCCGGAGCGCATCGACTCGTTGAACTGCGGCTTGGTAAAGTTCAGCGCCGCCTCCAGCGCGGCCTAGTACTCCGGCGCGCGAGCCAGCAGTTGCGGAGTAGCCGCGGCAAACTCGCCCTCCAGCCTGAGCAGGCCCTCGCCAACCTTATCCCCGGCCATTCGCAGCAAATCCTCTTCCGTCGTATTCAGGTACTGCGCGTCCCTCGGGTCGGCGATCCATACCGGCTTGCCTTCACCCAGCACGCCGCTGAGCCAATAAATCTTGCGCAGCTGGTATTCCAGGCGCTCCGCATCGTTGGTTTCGGTGAACAGGAACTTCTTCTGCCAGCGGCTGTAGTAGCGGGTGGTCACCGGCACCGGCTGGCGGACTTCAAAAATTCCAACTGGCCCATGTCCACCGTCTTGCGCACCGCGTTGTAGACAAAGGTTTCCGCGTAGGGCTGCTCCATGGCGGGCACGATCTCGGCAAAGGTGAGGGTGACCGAAGCAGCCACCTTGGCGTGCAGGTTGTGTGCTCCGCCGTCGGCCAGGTGGGCTTCGCCGTGGACGATATAGGTGTCCGCGCCGGAGGTGGAACGATGGAAGGGCCACTGGAACTGGCCGAAGGCCACCGGCAGGCCGCCCAGGGTTACGTAGCACTCGGGGCGGGGATTGCTCAGCCGCTTGGCTTCGCCGGCCTGGCCAAGTTGGAAGACTGCCGTGGGCTGGCCGTGGAAGTCGCTGCCCCGGGCAGTGGAGACCAGAACCAGGCCGGCCTGGGCGGCTGCCGCTTCAAAAGAAGTTACAAGATTGGATTTCAGATCGACAGTCATTCGAGGGGGATCCTGCGTTGGAGATCGTTGCATTTCCATTCTAAGGGAGCAGCCGGGCAGAGGCTGCATTTACAATGGCTAATGTGCAGCCCGAAAAGTCTACGCCTATCATTCTCGCCGAAAATCTGACCAAGGTTTACGTGGCGGGCCGAATCCAGGTCGCCGCGGTGCGCGGGGTTTCGCTGGCCGTGGAGCCGGGGGAGTTTGTGGCCATTGTGGGCCCCTCCGGCTCGGGCAAGTCCACGCTTTTTTATCTGCTGGGCGGGCTCACCCAGGCCACCCAAGGCCGCGTGGTCATCGACGGCGTGGACTTTGCCACGCTCTCGGACGGCGAGCGCACCCGGCTGCGCAAGCACCGCATCGGATTTGTCTTCCAGAAGTTCAACCTGCTGCCCACGCTCTCGGCCATGGGCAATATCGAGATCGCTCACGCCGTCAGCGGCCGCAAGGAGCCTCTGGACCTGAAGTATCTCGACCATCTGTGCGACCTTTTATCGATTCAGGGACGGCTCCCGCACCGGCCCTCAGAGCTGAGCGGAGGCGAACAGCAGCGGGTGGCCATTGCGCGCGCGCTGATCACGCGGCCGGCCATTGTGCTGGCCGACGAACCCACCGGCAACCTCGACACCAAAAATTCTGAGGCGGTGCTGCACATGCTGCTCCGTTCCAACCGCGAGCTGGGACAGACCACCCTGATGATCACCCACAATCCCGAAGCGGCCACCATCGCCGGCCGCATTCTCCACATGCGCGACGGAGAGATTGTGCGCGAGGAAAAGGGTTCGCGGGCCGATGTTGTTCTTCCAGCCTCAGGCGCGGCGTTGCAGGCCGCAACTT
>JBEKNO010000233.1:0-4788 GCA_049522735.1 Occallatibacter sp. | reverse complement strand
GATGTAGCGTGATTCGCAAAGGCTCTGGTCCTCAAACCAAGCTGGCAAAAAAAGCGGCGCTGGCGCACCGCCCGGGACGAGTGTGCGCTTGACAAAGCCTTCGTCCTTATCGAAGGGCACCCAATTGTCCGTCTGAAAACTAACGAACCAGCTCAAGCACTACCTCAACATCCAGGTGTCGCGTGCTACCCGGAACATCGAGCGAACCCAGCATCACCGGTTTGCCCAGAGTCAGCAAGGCGGTACTATCGAGAGTTGCCTGCCGAATCACCGGGTCGTTTCTGCCCACGGAGGACTGTTCTTCCGAGACGCTAGACTGTTCCACTTTCGAGTAGACCTCTACGCCAGTCGAGAATTCGCGGAGGCGGGTCGATATTTTCAGCCCTACATCGACGTATTGGAACTCCGTTCTATCCGGGTTACTTGGGCTGGTGGATGCTGTTGCAATTGGCACCTTGCTGCCAATCCTGATCTGCGATTCGCCTGCACCAGGATCGACAGTCATGGCAAAATGCTGCGTTCCGATGTGCTTTGTGCCGTCCATCTCAGTTACCGTGTAAGTCAGCCGATAGCATATCGGCGTCTTATCGATCTTTGTTTCGCTTACCTTTGGCGTGGGCGCATCCGTTTGCGCAAAGACTCTTGCGCCGCCGCAACTCAGCAGTAACGCGATTCCAATGATTCCGATTGTCCGTTTCATTGTTTTCTTTCCTTTCACCTCGTGATTTGATTTCATTCTGAATCCCCGTTGCCGGATTGTTCGACAAACTTCCGGAACTCCGCATCGCTCGCTGCTTCCTGCCTGGCTCGCTCTTCAGGGTTCAACATTGCTATCAACTGGGGATCTCCGGTATGAACCACGCGCAACAGCAGCTTCTCCTCATTGGTCAGAGGCTCAACCGGGGCCGAATGGCTGGGGGCGTGCAAATCGCTGAGAAGCACTGCCTCTTCAGAGTGGATGCGGGTTGCAGTTCTCCGTGGTGCTACGGCTTTGATGAACTCGATCGGTTTCTGCGAAAGCAGCGTTGCTGGCTGCGCATCGCGTGCCATCTCCGCGGGAAGAACGTGCTGCTGCGCCTGCGTAGATGTCAGCCCGTGGCGATGGATTGCCGTAATCCCAATGAATAACGAGACGGCGGCCACGCCTGCCATTGCAATGCTCCACGTCCGTTGCGGAGTTGCAGCCGGACGCTGCGATGCACGCGCCTCGACAGCGTCCAGAATGCGCCGCTCCATGCCCGGCGAGGCTTCCGCATCTCGCAAGCCCACCAACACTTTGCCGATGGCTTCTTCTGGATTCTTCATCGCTCGCCTCCCCTTGTTTCGAGCCGCTCTCGCAGCCGGGTTCTTGCGCGAAAGAGCAGTGCTCGAACCGCGGACTCGCTTCTTCCCAGAATCTCTGCCATCGCCGTTGTCCCCAGCTCCTCGATGGCGGAAAGCAGAAGAACATGGTGCTCGCTTCTGGGCAGTCTCTCCATCTCGCGCAAGACAGACCCCATGCGCTGCGCCTGTTCCAGTCTCTCGTCGGCAGGCACAGCGCTCGCTGCCAGTGTCTCCGCGAAATTCTCATCTATCTGTTCCGGCCGAATGCGCCGCCTGCGGTCAAGAGCCAGATTCCAAGCAATGCGAACGAGCCATACCCGCATGTCTTGGATTGCCTTGAGTGACCCGCGACGTTCGATCACCCGAACAAAGACCTCCTGCACGACGTCCTCGGCCTCTGCCCGGCTGCGCAGAATGGAGTGAGCCACGCGAAAAAGGAGCGGGGAGTATCTCTCCACGAGAGCCACGAGGTCAACGTCCGACTCCGCACTCTCCGTAGAAAACAAGACCAAGCTGCCTCCCTGAATCGAAACCATAAGCCCCTTCTATCCAGACAGACGGATCAATTCCGCATTAGCTCGACAATTTCTCAGGGAGCGGGTTCGCCGGGGTTTTCCACGGCCTGTTATGCGCCAGCCCGAAAATCTGTAAAGATAGAGGTGCTATGACAGTCTCCACTTCTACTCAAGTCTTTGCCGGCCGCATTGGCCGGATTGAGGTTTCCGCAACCATGGCCGTGGCCGCGGAGGCCGCCAAGCTGCGCGCGCAGGGCATTAACCTGGTGGATTTTGGCGCCGGGGAGCCCCATTTCAACACGCCGCGGCACATCAAGGACGCGGCCATCGCCGCCATTGAGGCCAACTTTACCCGCTATACGGTGGTTCCCGGCATTCCCGAGTTGAGGAAGGCCATCGTGGAGCGTCATGCCACAGATTTTGGATCGGACTACGGCGTGGACGAGGCCATTTTCACCGCCGGCGGCAAGCTGGCCCTCTTCAATACCCTGCAAATCCTGGTGAACCACGGCGACGAGGTCATCCTGCCCGTCCCCTACTGGGTCAGCTTCAAGGACATCATCCAGTACGCCGGAGGCAAGGTGGTCTATCTGGAGACCAGCGAGGCGGAGAGCTTTCGCATCACCGCCGATGCCATCGAGAAGGCCATCACGCCGAAGACCAAGGCCATCATCCTCAACTCGCCGTCGAACCCGGCCGGCTCGGTGGTCACTGCCGAGGATCTGGAGCGGATCGTCCACCTGGCCCACGAGCGCGGAATTTTCCTGCTGCTGGATGAGTGCTACGTCTATCTCAACTATGCCGGCAAGCCGGTGAGCGGCGGCTCGTTCACCTGGGCCAAGGAGCATATGGTGGTGCTCGGCTCGCTCTCGAAGACCTATGCCATGACCGGCTGGCGGGCGGGCTTTGCCCTGGCGGCCAAGCCGGTGGTGGCCAACCTGAGCAAGTTGCAGTCGCAGTCCACGTCGAACGCGACAAGTTTTGTGCAGAAGGCCGCCATCGCCGCCCTGACCGGCTCGCAGGAGTGCGTATCTGAGTTCCGCGCCGAGTTCATCGAACTCCGCGACTACATGCTGGCCAGGCTGAGGGCCATTCCCGGCGTCACCTGCACCAAACCCGAGGGCGCCTTCTACGTTTACCCCAATATTTCCGCCTTCCTGGGCAAGGGCGGCGTCAAGACGGCCACCGAACTGGCCACGCGCCTGCTCCACGAGGCGCACGTGGTTACCGTTCCCGGCGAGGCCTTCGGCACCGGGGAGCACATCCGCATCTCCTACCCGGTGACCAGGCAGAATATCGACGAGGGGACGCGGCGCATGGGAGAGTTCCTGGCCAGGCTGGCCTAAGAACTTGTTGAAATAGGAACTCGGAACAATGAGTTTCGCCCTCAGGGGCTAAAGCCCACATTGATTTTGCAAGACTTACGGCACGGCTGAAGTCGTGCCCTGATACAAAACCGAGTTTTTCAGCAGCCTGTGAAATCGTGCCCTGATACAGGGCCAGTGTTTTTCAACAAGTTCCTAAACGCTCGCCCGGCCTTCCCATTCGCCTTGCCTTGGGGCGGCCACTGGCAGCGGCGGGGGAGAAAAATCCATCCCCTTCAGGGCATCTTCGTCCCGCGGAGCTGCCCTTTTTACGAAAAATCTCATTCCTCCCTGTGCAAACCTACTCTCAGTCGAGTAGGATGTCTCTTCAATGCCGAAGTCAATCGATTTTCGTCCCGTGATTCTTGCCGGAGGCAGCGGTACCCGCTTCTGGCCCCGCTCCCGCCGCGCCCGGGCCAAGCAGGTTCTGGCGCTGGACGGCGAGCGCTCCATGATTCAACAGACCGTGGAGCGGCTCAAGCCGCTGGCCACGCTTAGCAAGACTTGGATCATCACCAACGAGTATCTGGCCCAGGAGATCGCCGACCAGTTGAAGGGACTGCCCGCCGCACAGATCGTGCAGGAACCGGTGGCCCGCAACACGGCTCCCGCCTGCGGCCTGGCCGCCTTCCTCATCGAGCGCCAGAATCCCCATGCGGTGCTGGGCGTCTTTCCCTCCGACCACGTCATCGCCGACGAGCCACGCTTTTTGAAGGCGCTGCAGAAGGGCATCGCCGTGGCCGCCGCCGCTGACAACATCGTGGTGCTGGGCATTGAGCCCACCCGCGCCGAAACCGGCTACGGCTACATCGAGACCGGCGACCTTACCCGCGACGACGCCGCCCTGCACGTGCGCCGCTTCATCGAGAAGCCCAACCAGAACCGCGCCGAGGAGTTCGTGGCCGCGGGCAACTACTACTGGAACTCGGGCATCTTTCTGTGGACGGCGCGCACCCTGGCCAATGCCGTCCGCGAGCACCTGCCGGAGACCGCTCCGCTGCTGGAGACCATTGCCGCCGCCTACGGCACGCCCCAGTTCGATGAGGTCTTCCGCGACGTCTACCTCAAGTGCGAGAACATCTCCGTGGACTACGCGGTGCTGGAGCCGCGCTCGGCCAAAGGCGAGCACCTCTCCCACCTCTACTGCATCCCCGCCGAGTTCAGTTGGAACGACCTGGGTTCCTGGGCCTCGCTCTACGAGTACCAGATTGAGACCCGGCTGCGCGGCGACCCCGATGGCAATGTGGCCGATACCGGGGGCCTGATGGCTCTCGACGCGGCCAACAACTACATCTTTAGCCCCAGGAAGTTCGTGGCCATGGTCGGCGTAAAGAACCTGGTCATCGTGGATACCGAGGATGCGCTGCTGATCGCCCATCGCGACCATTCGCAGGATGTGGGAAAGATCGTCAAGGAGCTGGGCATCTCCGGGCGCACCGAACTGATCTAAGCCGGGCGCACCAGATCTCCTAAGGAACATCCTCACAACCCCATTGGAATCAGTGTTAGTTCGAAGCCTAGTTTTCTTGCTTGGTGGCGTAGGCGGTTCTCATTGCGCTGCTTATTTTGCGCCTCTTGCTGGGCAA
>JBEKNO010000232.1:0-4793 GCA_049522735.1 Occallatibacter sp. | reverse complement strand
ACTCAACACGCTGCTCCCGGACTTCCATCCTCTTCCACGGCATCGCCTCTCCACCTCCGCGCTCGCGGAAGTGTAAAGCATCTCCAGAGACAATGTGTAAAGGATGTCATGGAACTGAACACGCATACCGCCGGGGCGGGCACGGAAACAAGCCTCCCTAATTCTGGTCGTCGCGCAGGTGCAGCGTGGGTTTATCGTCGCTGCTCGACGAGCTATCGCCGCTCGATGTGCCCGATGAGCCGGTCGAGTCGCCGGTTCCGGTGCCGGCCTTGCGCAACGACGGCTTGTTCTTATCCTTGGAGTCGGTGAGGCGGCGCTTGTTTTCAATGCGCGCCAGCCGGGCCTTGATATCGTCGAACTCCGAGGTGGTCACCGTGTACTCGTCCCTGGCCGGCAGGATGCGGGCAATCTCCTCCTGGGAATGCAGGATGCGGTCGGGGGTCTGCGGATGGTCGGCGAAGACCTTGGCCACGGTGCCGGGCTTGCGCTTTTCCAGAGCCTGAATCTTCTCAAAGAAGCTGATAAAGGCCTGCGGATCGTAGCCGGCCCGGTACATGTATTGCACCCCCAGGTAGTCGGCCTGGGCTTCGAACTCGCGGGAAAACTTCATGAAGGTGACGGGCACGGCTATCTGGGCGGCCTCGTAGGCTCCATAACCCGTCCAGCCGCCGATGAAGATGAGCGGGATGGTGCCCAACTGGGCGTAGTTCAGGCGCGTCATTTCGCGCACCGCGTGGTGGGCGCAAACGTGGGCTGTCTCATGGGCCATCACCCCGGCCAGTTCCGCCTCCTCGTCGGCGTTCAGAATCAAACCCGAATTAACGTAGAAGAACCCGCCCGGCAGCGCCATGGCGTTGATCTCGTCCGAATCGATGATCTTGATGGTGAATGGCACCTTGCAATCGGAGTTCTTTACGATGTTCTGGCCCACGCGGTTCACGTATTCAAGCACTACAGGATCGGTGATGAACTTGGTGCTCTTCTCGATCTCCTGTGCGTACATGCGGCCCAATTTGATCTCGGTGTCGACCGAGTACCAGTTGCCTATTCCACGGCCGCCGATCTCGCGATTGCCCACCGCGTTCACGTCTTCGATGCTGCCCGGCTTCACATTGATCTTCTCGCTGCCGGGCTCGACCACTTTGTCGGGATTTACGGCGGTAGCCGCGGTATCGCCGCCCACGGGAGTCGTTCCGGGCGCAGGCTTTTTCGTGGGAGGGGTGGACGCGGGCGTGTCGCCTCCGACGGGAGTGGTTCCGGGCGCAGGCTGGGCCGTGGGCGTGGTGGATGGAGTGGTCTGGGGGGTGGTTTGAGGCGTGCTTTGGGGGGTGGCCTGGGGGGTGTTCTGGGGTGTGCTCTGGGGAGTAGACTGTGCCCACGCGGTGGAAACCAGCAACAGAGCCAATCCTGCCATCGTTGCTGCTTTCAAACCTACAAATTCGGCTCTCATGACCTCACCTCCGAAGCCTGGGCAGCCCGACCCGGCCGCACGCTTCGCTTGACTGTTTAGACGATACTATGCGCATGTTCGGCAACAGCGGGAAGAAATTTCGAACTGCATGCGGAATCCGCACGGCAGATGAAAGCTCAGGGCCTGGCATTGTTGATACGTTCGTGGACCGATCTGATGCAACTTCGGGCGAATATTTCAAGAATATGTTAAGCTGGACTGAGCTAGACTGATCCAAACTGAGGGGGAAGAAGCTATGCAACAGATAGGAGCCTTTGAGGCCAAGAATACCTTCGGTTCCCTGCTGGATCGCGTGGAGGCCGGCGAACAAATTGAGATTACCCGCCATGGCCGTCCCGTGGCCCATATCGTGCCCCGTCCTGCCATCACGGAAGAGCAGAGAGAAATTGCGCGCGCGGCAATGCAGCGCATTCGGCAACGGGCCAAAGAAATGAAGCTTGGTCCCTTTGACTGCGAAGAATGGAAGAGCTATCGCGATGAGGGCCGCAGATGAGTCTCGTCCTTGACGCTTCGGCGACCTTGGCGTGGCTCTTACCGGAGGAACTTACCGGCGCAATCACCGCAGCCTTCGACCTGATCGCGGACGATTGTGCCTGGGTTCCCAGCTTGTGGCGGATCGAGGTTGCAAATAGCCTCTCCGTCAAACTCCTCCGAGGGAGAATCACACCCCAGCGCCGTCGGGAATTCCTGGATGATTTGAAACTATTGCCGATCTACTGCGATCAAGAGACCAACGACCATGTCTGGGGAAAAACGCTGGAATTGGCCGACCGGCACAACCTGACCGTCTACGACGCAACGTATCTGGAACTTGCTTTGCGCCTGTCACTGCCGCTGGCCGCTCTCGACGATGACCTGCGCAAGGCCGCGCAACGGGAAGGCGTTCCGCTGCTGGGGAAATAGATTCCAACCCACCAAGCAAACGCCCCATCTCTGCGGATGGGGCGTTTGCTTTTGCCGACCAACGGGAGGCGTCTGCCTGGATGGCAAATCCCCTGGACAGCCAGTCCTCAGTCGTAGTATTCCAGGCCGAGGTGCGTGATCAGGTCTGCGCCCATGATGTGGCGCAGGGTGTTCTTCAGCTTCATCGACTGAATGAACAGGTCGTGTTCGGGATAGAGTCCCGCCGCCGTCTGCGGCGACTTCAGGTAGAAGCTCAACCACTCCTGAATGCCGATGGAGCACAGCTCCGGCGTACGTTTGGCAAGGTCAAGAAACAGCACCAGATCCAGGGCGATGGGGGCGGCCAGAATCGAGTCGCGGCAGAGGAAGTTCACCTTGATCTGCATGGGGTAACCCAGCCAACCGATGATGTCGATGTTGTCCCACGCCTCTTTCTTATCGCCGCGGGGCGGGTAGTACTCGATGCGGATCTTGTGGTAGATGTCCTTGTAAAGATCGGGGTAAAGCTCGGGCTGGAAGATGTATTCCAGCGAGCCCAGCTTGGACTCTTCCTTGGTCTTGAAGGATTGCGGTTCGTCCAGCACCTCGCCGTCGCGGTTGCCCAGAATGTTGGTGGAGAACCAGCCGGATACGCCCAGCATGCGCGCTTTGAAGGCCGGCGCCAGCACCGTCTTCATAAACGTCTGCCCGGTCTTGAAGTCCTTGCCGCAGATGGGCGCCGCGTTGCGCTTCGACAGCTCGACCAGCGCCGGCGTATCCACGGTCAGATTGGGCGCGCCGTTGGCGAAGGGCACGCCCTCGCTGAGCGCCGCGTAAGCATAAATCTGGGAGGGCGCGATGCCGATGTCGTTCGTCTCCAGACCCTTTTCAAAGGCATCGATGCTCTGATGCACCGCCGTGGGCTCCAGAAATATCTCGGTAGATCCGCACCAGATCATCACCACGCGGTCCACGGTCTTTTTGAAGGCCCGGATGTCGGCCCTCACCTGTTCGGCAAGGTCGCGCTTGTTCTTGCCCTTCTTCACGTGCGTGCCGTGCAACCGCTTTACGTAGTACTGGTCAAAGACCGCCGGCAGCGGCTTGATGGTCTCCAGGTAGGGCTTCAGTTGCGCCAGCGTTTCCTTGTCCAGCACCTCGGCGTGGGCGGCGGCCTCGTAGACGTTGTCCACGAAGATGTCCCAGCCGGTAAAGACCAGGTCGTCCAGCCTGGCCAGGGGCACAAAGTCCTTGATTAGAGGGGACTTGTTGTCAGTGCGCTTGCCTAGCCGGATGGTTCCCATCTGGGTGAGCGAGCCGATGGGCTTGGCCAGTCCGCGGCGTACCGCTTCCACTCCGGCGATCATGGTGGTGGCCACGGCGCCCAGGCCCACAACCATCACGCCCAGTTTGCCCGTGGCGGGCGCGGGCTTGGTTCCTGCAGCGGTCTTCTGGCCGCCTTGCTCTTCAGTTGGCATCTCTTCTCCTAACCTTCCTTTGATTGCTTGTTTTCTAATCCGTTCCAGTTCATATTTCGCAGACGAAACAGTGTACGCCTTCGAACGAGCTTCAATCCAAAATTCAGACCGCGCGCGACTCTCTTCCGCGGTTCAGGTGCGACCAGACAAACCACACCATCCCCGCCACCAGCGCAATCTCAACCGCCAGGTGAAAGCGGTGGAACCACTCGTAAAACCGCGGGTCAGTGTGCCACTTCTCGCCCAGCTTCATGCCTGCGTAGGCCAGGCAAAAATACCACGGCCAGCAGCCCAGGGTAGTGTAAATGTGAAAGCGCAGCCGCGGCATCCTGGCAATTCCCGCCGGGAAAGCAATAAATGTCTGCACCACCGGCATCATCCGCGCCAGCAATACCGTGATCGATCCGTACTTTTCGAAGAACCAGGTCATGCGGTCCAGGTCGTGGCGGCTCATCAGCACCCACTTGCCGTAGCGTTCCACCAGCGGACGCCCGCCCCTGGCGCCGATCCAGTACGCTACGCCCGAGCCAATATTGCAGCCCACCGCCCCAGCCGTTGCCACCCAGAACAGATTGAAGCGCCCCAGATACACCAGGTACCCGGAAAACGGCATGATGATCTCGGAGGGCAGCGGAATGCAGGCCGAGTTGATTCCCAACAGCGCAACAATGCTGGCATATCCGCCAACGTCGATGACATGGGTTACAAATTGGACCAGGAAAGCCAGTATTCTTTCGCTCATGGACCCCTCCAGTATATAGGGCCATGACGGATATGCCTCGGGCCACTCTTGTCCAACGCAAGATGAGCCTGAGGCAGCCTGAGCGGGCAAGCTGAGGATGAATGATCAGCGTGCTTGGAGCAGAGAAGTTGAGCTTGGTGGAGGTCGAGGCGTTTCTTTCCGCCTCGGAGAGTGTGCGGTTTGCCGGATGCGGCCGCACGGAGATTTACGGCTGGGTGGAACG
>JBEKNO010000231.1:0-4794 GCA_049522735.1 Occallatibacter sp. | reverse complement strand
CCAGTGATGTAGTCGGCCTACTTGCCGCCAGCATGGACGCTTACAGAATATCGGCTCCATGCTGACCGCATGTTCCTTCCCATCTCCACCGGCCAAAGCCGGTTTAATGCTCAGAATCGAGATGTGGGGCAACTTGGCGGTCGGATTAGTGGATACGCGGACTTGTGTAAAGCCGACTATCGGCTGTCGACTAAAGCATAAAGCAGAACCGATTATACTTTACGCATTATATTTGGATGTGATAGGCTTGATTGCAAGATGGAACCCTTTATTCCACAAGAACTTCCGCTGGAAGAAGTGGCATGGGAGCCATTGATTCCGCTGATCGGCAAGGCCAATTGGCAGCTCGCCGAGTACAACGGAGTCCTCACAACGCTGCCAAATCCCGAACTGCTTCTTGCTCCTCTCACCACGCAAGAGGCGGTGCTTTCCTCAAAGATCGAGGGCACTCAGGCAACTTTGGGGGAAGTGCTCAAATTTGAGGCTGGCCAGGAACCCGAACTGGAATCGCGCCGGCAGGATATTCGCGAGATCATGAACTACCGGCGCGCCCTCCGCGAAGCGGAAGAGGAGTTGAGGACTCGCCCGTTTAACTTAAACCTGCTGCTCCGGCTCCACTCCACGCTTCTGGACAGCGTGCGCGGCAGGAACAAAGCTCGCGGGAGCTTTCGCGTTGAGCAGAACTGGATCGGCGCTCCAGGCAGCAGAATTGAGGAGGCCCAGTTCGTCCCTCCGGCTCCCGGAAAAGCTTTGCTCGATGCACTTTATAACTGGGAAAGCTACTACCACCTTCAGCGTCCTGACACGCTGGTTCAACTGGCGATCGTTCATGCGCAATTCGAGATTCTTCACCCTTTTCTCGATGGCAACGGGAGACTGGGACGTATCCTTATTCCCATCTTTTTACGCGAAAGGGGTCTACTTTCTCAGCCTGTCTTCTATATGTCTGCGTATTTGGAAAGCAATCGCGAGAGATATATAGAACAGCTTCGCAGTTTGGGTAAGGTTGAGGGCGCATGGAACCATTGGGTTGAATTCTTTCTTGAAGGACTGATTCAACAGGCGCAGGTAAATGTCGTCAAGGCCCGTCAAATTCACAACCTTTACGAGGAATTGAAGCGGCAAATCCTCGATCTGACGCATTCTCAATACGCCGTTCCGCTGCTTGATAACATGTTCGAGCAACCAATCTTCCGCAGCTCGCACCTAGATGGCAAAGCCAATATGCCCAGCCGGCCAATGATCATGAATATGCTTGGCAAACTCAAGAAGGCTGAGATTCTCAAGACAATCGCGGAAGGACGTGGGCCTCATGCCCAGGTGCTGGCGTTAGCAAAACTGGTCAATCTTTGCGAAGGTGAGGAAGTGGTGTAGGGCGGGATCATTGAGCATTCCTAGTACACTGAAAAAGTTCCCCATCCATCGGGAAATCCTGCAAGGAGGCCCTCATGGCATCGGTCATTCTTCCAGCAGTTCCATCCGAGTCGCGCCCCGGCCGCTTTGGCGTCTATGGCGGGCGGTATGTGCCGGAGACGCTGGTGGCGGCGCTGGTGGAGCTGGAGCACGAGTACGATTTGGCCAAGAACGACGCTACTTTTCAGGCTGAGTTGGCCGATCTGCTCAAGGACTACGCCGGCCGTCCCACGCCGCTCTACTTTGCAAAACGGCTGACGGAGCAGTTGGGCGGGGCCAGGATCTACCTCAAGCGCGAAGACCTGCTGCACACCGGGGCGCACAAGATCAACAACGCGCTGGGCCAGGGATTGCTGGCACGGCGCATGGGCAAGAAGCGCGTCATCGCTGAAACTGGGGCAGGCCAGCACGGAGTGGCCACGGCTACGGTATGCGCTCTGCTGGGCATGGAGTGCGTGGTCTACATGGGCGATGTGGATATGGCGCGCCAGGAGCTCAACGTACTGCGCATGAGGCTGCTGGGCGCGGAGGTGCGCGGCGTCTCCTCCGGCTCGAAGACGCTGAAGGACGCTATCAGCGAGGCCATGCGGGACTGGGTGACCAACGTCCGCACCACCTATTACCTGCTGGGCAGCGCGCTGGGAGCGCATCCTTACCCCACCATGGTACGCGACTTCCAGCGCGTGATCGGTATCGAGATGAAACAGCAAATTCTCGAAAAAGAAGGCCGTCTGCCCACCGCCGTGATCGCCTGCGTGGGCGGCGGGTCGAACGCCATCGGCGCGTTCTATGAGTTCATTCCCGACCGCCAAGTGCGCCTGATCGGCGTGGAGGCCGGCGGTCGCGGGACCGCGCTGGGCGATCATGCGGCGCGCTTTCGCGGCGGGTCGCCGGGGGTCTTGCAGGGCACGTACTCTTATGTGCTGCAGGATGAGAACGGGCAGATCGCGCTGACCCACTCGGTTTCGGCGGGCCTCGATTATGCCTCCATCGGGCCGGAGCACGCGGCGCTGCACGATTCGGGCCGGGCGGAGTACGTCTCGCACGACGATGCGGCCGCGCTCGACGCGGTGGTAAAGCTGGCGCGGGCGGAGGGGATACTGCCGGCGCTCGAAAGCGCGCACGCAGTAGCTGAGGCCCTGCGCCTTGCTCCCTCGCTCGCGGCTCGTGACATACTGGTGGTGAACCTCTCAGGACGCGGCGACAAGGATATGGGTATTCTGGCGCGCGAGTTGAAGCTCTAGCGTAGTGCCCCAGGAGCGGGACGTTTGAGATTTGTGGTTTCCCACCCTTTCGCTAGGAAAAAGGCGAAAGGATGGGGCACGGAGCGAGATGCGGATTCAGGGAGCGTAACGGTAGAGACCGAAGAGTACGATGGCGATTCTCTTTGAACACAAACCCGGACTGGTCGTCTATTTGACAGCCGGCGATCCCAGCCTTGAGGCCACGCGCGCCATTGCGCTCGAAGCCATCGACGCTGGCGCTGATGTGATCGAGCTGGGCGTGCCCTTCAGCGATCCGCTGGCGGATGGGCCGGTGATTCAGAGAGCCATGGAGCGGGCTTTGGCGCGCGGAACGCGGCTCGCGGATGTGCTGGCGCTGGCCCAGCAGATTCGCGCCGCGCGGCCTCAGGCGGGCCTGGTGATCTTCAGTTATCTGAATCCGATTTTGCGGTACGGGCTGCATAAGTTTGCGGATGAGGCCGTGGCGGCAGGCGTGGACGGCGTGCTGGTGACCGATCTGATCGTCGAAGAGGCGGGCGAGTACCTGGCCGAGATGGCCCGCGTGAAGCTGGCGCCGATTTTTCTGGCCGCGCCCACCAGCCCCGATGAGCGGCTTGAGGCCATCGCGACGCATTCCAAGGGTTTCATTTACGCCATCTCCCGCGTGGGCATTACCGGCACGCAGCAGAACCTGACCTCCGATGCGGCGTCTTTGGTAGCGCGCATCCGCCGATGGACTAAGCTGCCGGTAGCCGTCGGTTTCGGCATCAGTAACGCGGAACACGTGGCCCAGGTGGCCCGGTTCGCGGATGCCGCGGTGGTCGGCAGCGCGATTGTGGAGTTGATCGAACGGTCGACTCCGGAGACGGCGCCTGCCGCGGTGACTCGATTTATCAAGGGCCTGCGCCTGAGTGAGGCGGCGCTGGCCCGGTAAAAAGCAGCCATCAGCTTCTGGCTTTTAGCTTGTCCGCCGCCAGATTCATCCGGCAAGGCTCGCAGCAGCACAACAAAGCCAGGAGCTGGAAGCTAGCGGCTAGCAGCCAGGTTTTCAACGCGAGGATGAAATGACGCTGGAAGAATTGCGGGAACAAATTGATGTTCTGGACCGGCAACTGGTGGAGTTGCTGAGCGAGCGGGCACGCGCCGCGCAGATGATCGGTCACCTGAAGGCTGCCACCTCGCTGCCGGTGTACGAGCCGGAGCGCGAAAAGGTGATCTACGCCAACGTGCGCGCGGCCAACAAGGGTCCCTTGCCGGACATCGAACTGACGCATATCTACGAGCGCATCATCGACGTGATGCGGGCACTGCAGAGGGACGAGTTGGCATCGGAGAGGAACGCCCTGGCAAATGCGCAGGGCCAAGGCGCAGGCGCTGAGACGCCCGGGACAGGGAACAAGCAATGATTGTAGCCATGCAGGAAAGGGCCACCGAAGAGCAGATCGATGCGGTCATCAATGTGATCGTGGAAGCGGGGCTCAACGTACACCGGACTACGGGGGCGAGCCAGACCATTCTGGCCGGGGTGGGACCCACCGCCGGCCTGGATCTGAGGAAGTTCGAGCTGCTACCGGGTGTGCTCTCTGTACACCGCATCACCGCGGCTTACAAACTGGCCGGCCGCGCTTTTCGTCCGCAAGGCACGGTGGTGGAGTTTCCCAACGGCGCTAAGATCGGCGGCGGGCACGTGGCGGTGATCGCCGGCCCGTGCGCCATTGAGAGCCGCGAGCAGATCTTCGCCATTGCCAGGTGCGTGAAGGCCACGGGAGCCGGTTTTCTGCGCGGAGGCGCCTTCAAGCCGCGCAGTTCGCCCTACGCATTTCAGGGACTGGGGATTGCGGGGCTGGAGCTGATGCGCGAGGCCGCGGAAGCCCACGGCCTGCTTAAGGTGAGCGAGGTGATGGAGATAGCGCAGATTGAGGCCATGCTGCCATATGTGGACTGCTTCCAGGTGGGGGCGCGCAATATGCAGAACTTCAACCTGCTGCGCGAGCTGGGCCAGGCGCGCAAGCCGGTGCTGCTGAAGCGCGGCATCGCGGCCACCATCGAGGAGCTGCTGCTGGCGAGCGAGTACATCCTGGCCGGGGGCAACTACGACGTGATCCTGTGCGAGCGCGGCATCCGGACCTACGAGACCGCGACGCGCAACACCATGGAC
>JBEKNO010000230.1:0-6282 GCA_049522735.1 Occallatibacter sp. | reverse complement strand
ATCACTTTTTCCCAGTTATCGCAGTGTTTTCAATAGCTTCTGAGATAATTATACCAGCCAGCTACGATCTATGTTATTGATTCTTATGGCAATTAATCAGATTTTCAGACACGACTAATTGGCACGGATGGCGATCCCGTTGACTATGTTCAGACAGCACCAAACCAGCCGCCCTACGGTTATCCAACCTGGAGCGGTCCAGCGACTCCTGTAGCATTTTCTGTCTGTCCAACACATAATTCAAATGAAGAACAGCAAGACGAGGAGGAACAATGATGAAATTCATGAGAGTTCTAACATTCTCTCTTCTGGCGCCGGTTGTGTTCACAGGTGCGCTCACCGCGCAGACGAATCCAGAACCCCCTAAGTTCACGATTGTGATCAGTCCCGATAAATCTGAAGTCAACTTGGGTTCGGACATCGCAATCGCAATCACGATAACGAACATTTCGGAGGAATCCCTCACGTTTTCATTTGGATATCACGGGAGGATGCCGGACGGTTACCACTTCGATATGCGAGACGAGCAGGACGCGAAGGTGGCCAAATTCGGACCGCGATACAGACGGCTCCCCAACGGGAATATGTTTCGGCTTCCTGACCGCCCCGCAGGAAGTATGAGATGGGGCGCGATTAGTCCGGGGAAAAGTGTGGAAGAACATGCCACGATTAGCGATGACTACAATTTCGATCATCCCGGCAAGTACACGATCCGGGTTTGGAAACCAGCGACGATGGGGATCCCAGACAAGCCAGAATTGAATAGGGTCTATTCGAACACCATCACCGTTACAGTTGTGGTGCCTACGCCGGAGGCCGAAACGCCGAAATGACTCGCCGTTTGAGCTAACGCCCCGCCCCGGACGCGCAGCCGCCTCCGGGGCGGGGTTTTCTTCTGTCAAGTCGACCAGGGATCGCTTTGAACGCGACAGCCAATTTACACTGGATTCTGTGAAAGCCTCACTCCATCCCGTCCAGCCCAGCCGCAAAGAGTTTCTGGCCCTGGCCAGTGAGCACACCCTGGTTCCCGTTTGCCGCATCCTGACCGCCGACCTGGAAACTCCGGTCTCGGCGTTTTTGCGCGCGGCCTGGCCGGAGCGCGAGTGTTTTCTGCTGGAGTCGGTCGAAAACGGCGAGCAGTTGGGCCGCTACACCTTCATCGGGCTCGCCCCCTTCAAGCGCATCGTGGCGCGCGGGCGCGAGATCACCATCACCGAAGGCAAAAAGGTAGTTCAGATCGAGGACGACATCTTCGTCGTGCTCCGCCGCGCCCTGGCAGGCCACAAGCCGGCCCGTTTACTGGGATTGCCGCCCTTCACCGCCGGAGCGGTGGGCTTTTTCTCCTATGACGCGGTGCGCCAGATCGAGCGGCTGCCTACGTTGGCCAAGGACGAGTTGGGCGTTCCCGACGCCTGCCTGCTCTTCTTCGACGAGGTGCTGGCCTTTGACCACGTGCGCAAGGAGATCTGGCTGGTGGTGACAGCCGACGTAGGCAGGGGCAAGCCGGCCAAAGCCTACGACAAGGCCGTCGAGAGGCTTGACAAGCTCGAAAAACGGCTGGCCCAGCCGCTGCCCACGCTGCCTGTCCATAAAGCCAAGGGCAGGTTCGAGGTGAAGCACCGCACGGCCAAAAAGGATTTTCTCGCCGCTGTGGCCCGCACCAGGGAGTACATCGCCGCCGGTGATATCTTCCAGGCCGTCCTCTCGCAGCGCTTCGACGTCGAGCCGGAGGCCGACAGCTTCCAGGTCTATCGCGCCCTGCGCACGGTGAATCCCAGCCCCTATATGTACTTCCTGCGTTTTGCGCCGGAGGGTCCGCTGGGCGGGCGGCCTGACAAGCCCAAGCACTCCTCCAAGAAGAAAAAACAGCCCACGGCTGCGGAGACCCTGGAGCTGGCGGGGTCGTCGCCGGAGCTGTTGGTGCGCGTCCACGAGGGCAAGGTGGAGTACCGGCCCATCGCCGGAACCCGCCCGCGCGGGGTCACTGAGGAGGAAGACCAGGCGCTGGCCGACGAGATGCTCCACGACGAGAAGGAGCGCGCCGAGCATGTGATGCTGGTGGACCTGGGCCGCAACGATGTGGGCCGGGTAAGCGAGTATGGCTCGGTCAAGGTGGAGCGGCTGATGTTCGTCGAGCGCTACTCGCACGTGATGCATATTGTGAGCGCCATCGAGGGGCGGCTCAAGCCTGAATTAACGGCCGTAGACGCCCTGCGCGCCTGCTTCCCCGCTGGCACGCTCTCCGGCGCGCCCAAGGTCCGCGCCATGGAGATCATCGAAGAGCTGGAGCCGGCCCGCCGCGGAACCTACGGAGGCGCTGTGCTCTACGCCGATTTTTCCGGCAACCTCGACTCCTGCATCGCCATCCGCTCCATGCTGGCCATCGGCGGCAAAGGCTACGTCCAGGCCGGCGCCGGCATTGTGGCTGATTCCGTGCCCGAGTCGGAGCACCAGGAGTCGCTCAACAAGGCGCAGGCGGTGATCCGGGCCATCGAGCGGGCGCGGGAGATGTAACAGGCTGCGCCGTCTATTCCGACTCGAGGAACCGGCGTAGCGCGCGGCCAATACTCGCGAAGAAGCCGCCCTTTTTCTTGGCAGCGGGCGGCTTTGCCGGCGGCGTTGCTCCTGCGCTGGCTGGCGGAGCCGCGGCCGCCGGAGTTGCGGGCGGTGGAGGGCTTTTGTAGACCAGGGGCGCGACTGGCTGTGCCGGCGCGCCGCCAGCATTCACTTCGCCGGGAGCCGGTTTGGGCAGCGGCGCAAGGCCTTCGCTCTGGGCCAGCGGGAACTCATTGCCTTTGGTCACGGAGGGCGGGCAGCCGCAGGGCTCCTTTTCGTTGTCTACCACATCGTGCAGGCTGCCGCGCTCGAACATCACCCGCTGGCCGGGCTGCACGCGGTAAGCGCCACCCTCAAAAACGCTTGAAACCAGCACGTAGGGCGCGTTCACACCGGCGTTGTCCACGCAGGTGTCGCCGTGCTGGCCCAGGCGCACCTTCACATCCGCCGCGCCGGGACCGCCGATGAGGATGCGGAAGTCCGGGGTGAGCAGGATGTCGGAGTTGCGGCCGGTGGCGAAGCTGGCCTCGATGGCGCCGTGATCCATGGCCATCATCAATCCCGGAATCTCGCCCGCGGGAACGCTGGTGTCGGCGGCCAGTTTGACGGTGGTGGAGGCGCAGACGCGCAGCACGCCGCGATGCGGCAGGATGACCTGGGTGGTCTCGGAGCCGGAGGCGATAGCGCCGCTGGCCACGATGATGGCCTTGTTCTGTGAGACTTCGAGCGCGCCGGTGACCTTGGCCGCTTTATCGGGATCTTTGCTGTCCAGCGGCGTCAAAGGAATAATCGCAATGGGTCCGGCTTCCGTTGCGGGGATTTGAGTCGCCGCGGGTGTCTGATTCGCCGCAGGGGTCTGGACTGCGGGAGGAGTCCGGGCGCACAGCGTGGGCGCGGTAAGCAGAGCGGCCGCCAGCAAAAGCAATCCGGACAGGGCCAGGCGAGAGAGCAGACTCAGGCGGTACATAGGGCTCATGCAGCGCATAGTTTTCATGTCCTCTGCATCTTCAGGAAGTTGCGGATCATCTGGTGACCGCCATCGGTTAAAACGCTCTCGGGGTGGAATTGTACGCCCTCGATGGGCAGGGTGCGATGGCGCAGGCCCATGATCACCGAGCCTCCTGCCGAGCCCGCCTTATCAGGTTCCGGAGTGCGGGCGGTAACCATGAGTTCGGCGGGCAGCGACTCCTCCTGGACGATCAGAGAGTGGTAGCGAGTGCAGGTGAGCGGCGTGGGCAGGCCGGCAAAGATGCCTTTGCCGTCGTGCTCCACCGTGCTGGTCTTGCCGTGCATCAGGCGCCGCGCTCGCACCACCAGGCCGCCAAATGCCTCGCCGATAGCCTGGTGGCCCAGGCAGACGCCAAGTATGGGAGCCTTTCCGGCCATGTGCCGGATGAGCGGCACCAAGATGCCCGCCTCGCGCGGGGTGCAGGGGCCGGGCGAGAGCAGGATGCGCTCCGGGTGCAGCGCCTCCACCTGCTCCACCGTAAGCTCGTCGTTGCGATAGACCTCGACCTCCGCCCCCAGCTCCCCCAGGTACTGGACAAGGTTGTAGGTGAACGAATCGTAGTTGTCGAGGACGAAGACCATGGTGAACTCCAGTGTAGCGCGAATGCCGGCTCATCCGGCCGCTCCTGGCGCTGCATAAGCTCCGTGCTCCATCCTTTCCGCGTTTTTGGCGGAAAGGGTGGGATACCACGAATCTCTACCAGTCCTCCTCACCGGGTGCAGTTTGCAAGCAAGTTGCGAACCGGCGTCGCATCTGTAAAACTCCATACGATGGTTCTACATTTTTTGATTCAGGGTCGCGTGCAGGGGGTGGGCTTCCGCTGGTATGTGCACCGGGAGGCCAGCGAGCTGGACCTGCGCGGCTGGGTGCGCAACACCGAGGATGGCGAGGTGGAAGTGGTGGCATCCGGCACGGCGGAAGACCTGGCCGAACTGCGCTCGAGCCTGCGCCGCGGTCCCAGGGGCGCCCGCGTTGACCGCCTGATCGAGCGCTATCTGGACGAGAGCGAGGCCGAAGGCCTGAGTTCGTTCAGAATCGACGGCGCGTGGTAAAGGCAGGGGATCAGGAATCAGAGAACCTGCATAGAAGACAGTCCAGAACGAAACGTGGTTTCCGTCGTTCAATCGGCCACAAACTGGAGTGCCCCCCAAAACTGAGACAGCGGGGAGTGCCACACTATGCAGTGAACAAACTGGAGTGCCCCCCAAAACTGAGACAGCGGGGAGTGCCACACTATGCAGTGAAAGGAGCATGGCGTGGCGAACAATGGGGTTCGATATAGTGAGGCATTCCGGCTGGCGGCGGTCGAGCGGATGAAGAGTTGCGAGACCGTAGTGGGGCTGGCCAAGGAGTTGGGTGTTGACAAGCGTCAGCTTTACCGCTGGCGTGCGTTGCTGGAACATCCTGACAGCCAGGAGCCGCCGCCGGAGACGGAACGGGAGTCTCTTCTGCGGGCCGAAAGCGCGCAACTGAAGCGGGCTTTGAGCGAGATGGCCCTGGAAGTGGATTTTTTCAAAGGCGCCTTGCACAAAATCACGGCTCGACGCCAGAGCAAAGGCAGCTCTGGCGCAACAGCATCTACGAACAGATCCAGGAATTGATGCTGATGCAAGGCAGCCTGAGTATCGAGCGGATGTGCCGCGTGAGCGGCGTCAGCCGGGCCGGTTTCTACCGCAGCCTGGAAGAGCGGATGCCGGTGGAAGAGGAGATGGAAGTGCGTTCGTCGATTCAGCGGATCGTCGTCCAGCACCGGCGCCGCTATGGCTGCCGAAGGATCGCGGCCGAGCTGCGGCGGCGCGGGATGATGGTAAACCACAAGCGGGTGGCGCGCATCATGCGCGGGGACAACCTGCTGGCGGTGCAGCCGAAGTCCTTCGTTGTCACGACCAACTCGCGCCATAAACTGGAGGTTTACCTGAACCTTGCAGCCCGGATGAAGCTTACCGGAATCAACCAGTTATGGGTGGCCGACATCACCTACATCCGGCTGTATCGGGAGTTTGTTTATCTGGCCGTGATCCTGGACGCCTGGTCGCGCAAAGTGGTGGGCTGGGAACTGGCCAAGTCGCTCGGGGCCGAGCTGGCGATTGCGGCGTTGCACAAGGCCATCGCGGAGCGAAAGCCGCCGCCCGGCCTGGTGCGCCACTCCGACCGCGGCACGCAGTATGCCAGCGATGATTACGTGAGCGTCCTCGCCCGGCATCAGATGATTCCGAGCATGAGCCGGCCGGCCAACCCTTACGACAACGCCAGTTGCGAAAGCTTCATGAAGACGCTGAAACGGGAAGAGATTTACGCCGGCGAGTATCGGGATATCGATGACTTGCGCAGCCACATCGAGCAGTTCATCGACCAGTACTATAACCGCCAGCGGCTTCACTCGGCGCTGGGTTACCGGCCACCGGAAGAGTTCGAGCAGGCGGCTCAGCCCGAGGCTTCGCCGGACGGGGCGACGATGAGTTTTTTCAGGCATGGGGAAATCTATCGATGGGATGAAAAGCAAGGAAATGGGGCGCAGGATCGATCCAGCACCCCACCTCATCCCATCGATGAGTCTCCAGTTGGTTATTCCTTGGCGGGTTGGTCTCCACCAGAGCCCGCCTCCGCTTCACCAACCATGGATTATTCTGGAGGAGCAAAGTCGGATTGAGCAGAATAATCCAGCGAACGGCAAGTGGGGCACTCGCAAACTGTCTCAACCAAGGGGTTCACCCCAA
>JBEKNO010000229.1:0-4845 GCA_049522735.1 Occallatibacter sp. | reverse complement strand
CCGCCTCGATCCAATCAAACGAAAAGGCGGACTCAAGGCCAGACGGCTCATCGCATCCACCAGCGACGACTACAGAGCTCAACTCCTCGGACTCGCATGACGTTCATGCGATTGCCCTGGCCGAATCGGGGGAAAGAAAACAAATATGCCATTATCAATGGTAAAATGGCACTATGAGCACCACAGTCGAGATCGACAAATCAGGCCGCATCGTCGTCCCCAAGAAGCTCCGCGATGCCCTGCGCCTGACGCCGGGGACGCGGCTAAGGATCGGCCGCTCCGGCGACAGACTGGTTTTTGAGCAGGATTTCCCTGAACCACAGCTCGTTCTAAAAGATGGAATGTGGGTCTTGTCAGGCGGAACGCCAATTACCAACGCCGAAGTTACCGCGTTGATTAAACAGGGCTATGATGAGCGCCACAAGAGAATCATGGAAGGCAGCGGGCTGGAGTGAAAGCGTTCTTCGATACTTCCGTGCTTGTGGCTTCCGTGCGGGAAGCCGACAAGCGTCATGAGGTCAGTCGCAAGTTGTTGATGCAGTTCACGCCGCAACAGGCGTCCTGTGCGGCGCATTCCTTAGCTGAACTCTACGCAACCCTCACTGGAATGCGTTCCCCTAACCGATTCCGGCCCGAACAGGCAATTCTGGTTCTCGATCAAGTTCGAGCCAGACTGCAATGTGTAACGCTGACCGCCGAGGAAGTATTCCAGACAATCCATCGCGCGGCAAACTTGAATTTGCCGGGAGGGATTATCTATGATGCGCTGCTATTGGGATGCGCGCGAAAAGTGAATGCTGAGCGCATCTATACATGGAACGAGAAGCATTTCCGCATGGTAGCCCCTGATCTGGCGGACCGGATCGTTACGCCGTAGCTCCCTTCTCTCTGGCACACTCAACCATCGGCTCAGGAACCACGAAGCTTACAAATCTTACAGTTCCCGTCCCATCACCGCCTCATTATCCAACTCCGCCGCAAGCCTTTGCTGCCGGTTCCTGTAACTGGCCGTGATAAACTCGCGGAAGAGCGGATGCGGCTCCAGAGGCCTGGACTTGAACTCAGGGTGGAACTGGCAGCCCAGGAAAAACGGATGGCCGGGGATCTCGACGATCTCGACGTAGGTCGAGTCGGGGGTGGCGCCGCTGATGCGCAGACCGGCGCCTGTCAGCAGGGCTTCATATTCGCGATTGAACTCATAGCGGTGGCGGTGGCGCTCGCTGATCTCGGTCGCTCCGTAGGCGCGGGCAGCCAGCGAATCCTCCTGCAGAATGCAGGACCACGCGCCCAGGCGCATGGTCCCGCCCATTTCTTCCACGCCCAGCAGCTCGCGCAGCTTGTAGATGATGCGGTGCGGTGTGGCGGGGTCGAATTCGCTTGAATTGGCGTCCTTCAATCCGCACACGTTGCGCGCAAACTCGATGCACGCGGTCTGCATGCCCAGACAAATTCCAAAAAATGGCACCTGCTTCTCGCGAGCGTAGCGGATGGCATTCAACATGCCCTCGATGCCGCGCTTGCCAAAGCCGCCGGGCACCAGGATGCCGTCGAATCCCTCTAACTGCGACTCATAACTCCGGTCCTCGGGAGTCTTCGACTCCAGCCCCTCGGCCTCGATCCAGGTTATGTTGAGTTTCAGGTTTTGCGAGACAGCTCCGTGAGTCAGCGCCTCCTTGAGCGACTTGTAACTGTCTTCATACTCCACATACTTGCCCACGATGGCGATGGAGACTTCATCTTTGGGGTGGTAGCAGCGGTCGACCAGCTCCTTCCACCTGGTAAGATCCGCCTCCGGCGCTTCCTTGCGCAGATATTTGAGGATCAGCGCATCCACGCCCTCCTCGCCATAACGCAGCGGGCACTCGTAGATGGAGGGCACGTCGACGGCGCCGATCACGGCGCGCTCCTCCACGTTGCAGAAGGCGGCAATCTTCTGCTTGATCTCACGGCTGAGGGGGCGCTCCGAGCGGCACATCAGCACGTCGGCCTGGATGCCGATCGAAAGCAGTTCCTTCACCGAGTGCTGCGTGGGCTTAGTCTTCAACTCCTGGGCCGCGGCAATCCACGGCACCAGCGTCAGGTGCACAAAGACCGTGTTTTCGCGGCCCAGCTCTTGGCGCATCTGGCGGATGGCCTCAAGAAACGGCAGCGACTCGATATCGCCCACCGTGCCGCCGATCTCCACGATGGTCACGTCCGCGCCGTTGGCCGAGACCTTGCGTATGGCGTTCTTGATCTCGTTGGTCACGTGCGGAATCACCTGGACGGTCTTGCCCAGGTAGTCGCCGCGCCGCTCTTTCAAAATGATCTGCTCGTAGATGCGCCCGGTGGTGAAGTTGTTGTCGCGCGACAAGGGAGCATGGGTAAAGCGCTCGTAGTGGCCCAGATCCAGGTCGGTTTCCGCTCCGTCGTCGGTGACAAAGACCTCGCCATGCTGAAAAGGCGACATGGTGCCCGGATCGACGTTGAGGTAGGGGTCGAACTTCATCAGGTTCACGCGCAGGCCGCGGCTTTCAAGCAGGCAGCCGATGGAGGCTGACGCCAGACCCTTGCCTAAACTGGACACAACTCCGCCTGTCACAAAGACATACTTTGCCGACATCGATGCAACCTCATTTTGCAGTTGTTGGGATTGGCCGTACCTGGTGGGCACAATCAAGTATGACAGAGATGAGAACGCGAATAAAGTGGAAAAATGGAAGCAACCTCATGCGGCGCGGGAAGATGCCGGTAAAGCCCTTGAATTGATAGCTTTATGCGTAGACGCATGCATCCAGCCCCGCGCCGGAACTCCCCTGCCGCCGGGTTGGCCAGGCGGCCGCCATCGCGCGCGGCGCACGCCGGTCTTGCCGGGAAGAGCCAACCGGCCTAGGATGCTCGATGGACCCATGCGGCCACAGATGCTTGCGCTGGACAGCGAGAAGCAGGACGGATGCAGAGCCGATGATGGAAAAAATCACGATTCTCAAGACGGATATTACGACTCTGGCCGTCGATGCCATTGTCAACGCCGCCAATACTTCGCTGCTGGGCGGCGGAGGCGTTGACGGGGCAATCCATCGCGCCGCCGGCCCGGAACTTCTTGCGGAGTGCCGCCTGCTGAGCGGTTGCGCGACCGGCCAGGCGAAACTCACAAAAGGCTATCGCCTTTCCGCCAGGAATATCATTCACACCGTTGGCCCGGTCTGGAGCGGCGGAAAAAACGGCGAGCCGGATCTGCTCGCCAGTTGCTATCGTTCCTGTTTTGCGATTGCACGAGCCCACGGCCTGCGCACTCTTGCCTTCCCGGCCATCAGTTGCGGCGTCTACCGGTTCCCGGTCGATCTTGCTATCGAGATAGCTCTGCGCGAAACACATGCTGAGCTAAGCAAGGACGATGCTATTCAGAATGTGACCTTCGCCTGTTTCGACGAAGCGGTCTATGCATCCTATCACCGTGCACTGCAGAAGCACTTATAAGTGAAGATTGGCCTTCGATAGTTACTGGTGGAGGCAAGCCTCGTCAGCCTGCCTCTATCCTGCGAATTAAAAATTCAAAGTAATCTTCGCCGTCAGCGCGCGCGGAGTTACATAGTGCGTGCCGCTGAACGTGGAGAGAAAGTTATACAGGGAGTACTTGTCTGTAACATTGACGGCGGTCAGGTTCAGGTTCACCTTATAGCGCTCTTTGTGGAAGATATTGTCCTGGCCGAGCGAGGCATCGAAGAGGCTGCGCGGAGCGATACGCGGAGGATTGTGATCGTCGTTTTCCGTGCCCGGCGCTGGAATCGAGATAAGCGAGGACGTGTACTGCGAGGGCAGGCAGGACTGGAAGCCGGCGGTGACTGTCGCCCTCACGCCGTTGCATGCGATGCCGGACTGAGCCTGCTGATCGTAGGAGAGGCTGCTCAGGTCCACGGGCGTGGTCGAGTTAGCCGCAAAGGGCATGGCTCCGGCAACCTGGCCGGAGTCGTAACGCCAGTTCCATCCGGCCCAAAGTCCGGTCAGCGGTCCATGTTTGGCAAATTGATACTGCGCGTGAGTGGTCTGGTTGAGCTTCTCATCGTGATCGATGCGGAAAGCCTCGCCCGCGGTGGTGGCGGGCACGGTGCCCAGTCCGCCCACCTGCGGCGAGAAGAACCGGGCCGCCACGCTGGACATGACCATCTCCGCGGAGAAGCCGTGGAAGGAAGGCATGCTGGCGTTCAAGACAAGACCGGGTATTTTCGAGTTATGCCAGTCGATGGGAAAGGTAATAGGCGTGTTGCCAAGAACGCTGAAGTCGAAGCTGTTGTGGGTGTACTTCCAGATATATTCGCCGCCCACGACGAAGTGGCGGCTAAGCGCCTGCTGCAGGCCGATGTGGAACTCGTTGCGGAACCCCGGCGGCAGAGAGGCGGTAACGCACGGAACCAGGCCCTGAATCACCGCATAGTTGCAACCCTCGCTGGAGAGAACAAGATTTTCGTTGAAGGGAGTCTCCAGCGTGCGCGCATAGGAGGCGCGCAGGATGCTATTGGTAGGCTTGAGCTTGTAGCTCAGGCCGACGCGCGGTTCGGCTTGCCGGGCCACGGTCAGCCCGTTGTAGAGGTCGCCGCGGATGCCCAGATTGAACTCCCAGTTGCCTGCCTTGATCGTGTCCTGGATGTAGAGAGCTAGTTCCTTCACGTCGGCGCGGCCACGGAAATCGAAGAGCGAAGTAGACGCAGTGGGCCGGGTCAGATCGTAGGGAGCCAGCAGTGAGTTATAGACCGGATAAATGCCTACGGTGTTGTTGGCGCTGTCGTTGATTACATAACCGCTGGCCCCGCACTGCGATGTGCCGGTAATCGCGGAGGCCTCGACGGGAGAGCCGTTCACGGCAGT
>JBEKNO010000228.1:0-4949 GCA_049522735.1 Occallatibacter sp. | reverse complement strand
CGGCCGTAGTAATCGATGGAGGACCACGAGGCCACCGGCCAGCAGTCGTTCAACTGCCAGTAGATGGAGCCCATGGTCTCCGGGCGGCTGCGCCGGAAGTGCTCCGCGCCGATCTTGATCCCCTCGGCCTGCAGCACCTGGCTCAGGTAGAGAAAGCTGGCAAAGTCCCTGGGCTCGGGATAATCCCTGAGCAGATAGTCGTGGATGATGGCATTTCCTTCGTCGTTCTTCTGGTGGGCCAGCATCACCGGGGTGAAAATATTCGCGCGATCCTCGGGTTGCGTGAAGGCTTCGATGGTCCTCATCTCCGGAAACGACTGGAATCCATATTCCGTCACAAAGCGCGCATGATGCGATTCGTAGGTCGAGAAGGGCACGCGTCCGTGCCATACGTCCCAGATGTGGTCGTCGCCGGAGTGATAAACCGGTGATATTGCTTCATAATCGGCGCTGGGCGAACTGGGCCAGTAGGGCGTCTCCGCATCCAGCCGTGCCACCACTCTGGGCAGGATGCCGCTGAACTCGGTCAGGTAGTCCTGCCACATGAAATATCTGACGTCCGCCGGAAGTGTGGATCGCGGAGGCCACTCCATCGCAACCTCGGTCTCATTGTTGCCGCACCACACCACGATGCTGGGATGATTGCGCAGCCGCCGCACCTGGTCCTCGGCCTCAGCTTCGATATTGAGCTTGAAGGCATAAGTCCCCGGCTGCCAGTCGTTCCCGAACTGGAAGTCCTGCCAGACCATTAGCCCCAACTCGTCGCAGATGGAGTAGAACTCGTCCGTCTCGTAGTAGCCTCCGCCCCAGTGACGAATCATGTTCATGTTGGCGTCGCGCGCCGACTCCAGGATGCGGCGATAGTCCGCGGTGGTGACGCGATTGGGAAAGCTGTCGAAGGGAATCACATCCGCGCCCTTGGCGAAGACCGGAATGCCGTTCACCACCAGCTCGAAGGAGCGGCCCCATTTGTCCAACTGGCGGCGCAGTTCGATGGAACGCAGGCCGGCCTTGGTACTGCGTTCGTCGGCCACCTGGCCGCTCGTGCTCACCAGCGCGGTGAACTCATACAAAGGCTGCTCGCCATAGCCGGCCGGATACCAGAGCCTGGGCTGGCGAATTTCCACGGGAAGATCGATCACGTTGCGGCCGACATGAACGCTTACCGTCTTGCTCAGCGTCACCTGCTTGTCGTCGGTGGAGTATTGCACGCTCACTTTGGCCGAGCCGGCGCTTGCCGCCTCCACTTCGACCTCCGCGTCCATGTGCGCCACTTCCCTGCTCACGTCGCGCTGGCGGATGGCGAAGTCCGCGATGCGCGCCTTGTCCCAGGCCTCCAGCCGCACCGGCCGCCAGATGCCGCTGGTCACAAACCGCGGCCCCCAGTCCCAGCCATACTCATAGGCGGCCTTGCGAATATAGGTCTTGTCCGCGGTCTTCGACTTCAGCCGGAACGCGTCGCTGGCCGCCGTCGCCGCCGCCGCCTTGATGGGCGACGGAAAGAGCACGCGCAGCAGGTTACCGCCTACATGCAGGCGGCCCTTCACGGGAACGCGCCACACGCGGAACATGTTGTCCGCGGCCAGCACCTGGGCGCCGTTCACATACACCTGCGCGGCCGCATCCAGCCCCTCGAAGACCAGGTCCACGTGGGAGCGGGCCAGCAAGGCCGGCGTGACGTCGATGTTTAGCCGGTACTCCCAGCTCTCATTTTCGATCCATTGCAACTTGGATTCGTTATCGCGGAAGAAGGGGTCGGGGATTTTCTTATTGGCCAGCAGGTCCAGGTGAACGTCGCCGGGGACGGTGGCCGGCAGCCAGCCGCTCTCGGCATCCTGCGCACCCGCCGCAATCTGCCTGAACTGCCAGCCGTGATCCAGAACCTGGACCGCATTCTGCGCGGATTTGGCCTGCGCGTACGCCACTCCGCCTCCCATGCCTATTGTCGCCGCTGCCACGGCGCAACACACAGTTCCCCAGGCAATTGCTTCTCGCATTGCACTCCCTCCATGCCCCTACACAGAATCGCTCTTTGCGGCCGGGTACGGCACACAGCCTGTTTCGCCGATTAGGTTATCACTCGTATTAGCGGAGATGAAACCAGAGAAAGCGTGTTCTTGCGGAGATTTTTCCAGACAGGTCAGCGCGCTCGCTCCAACACCGGCCGGTAGAGCGCCTCCCACTCATCTGCTTTGGTTTCGATGTCGAAGTCCCGGCAAATGCGCCGGCGCGCCGCCTGGCCCAGCGTGTGCCGGTCTTGCGGGGTTCTGTGCATCAGCTCCAGCATGGCCATGGCCAGCGCATCCGATACCTTGGACGGCACGATCACGCCTGCGTCCCCCACCAGCTCGCGCGTGCCGCCTACATCGGTAACCACCACCGGCTTCTCCATGGCCATCGCCTCGCCCACGGCCAGGGGCATTCCCTCCCACGCGGACGCCAGCACAAATCCATCGGCGGCATCCAGCAATGCGGGCATGTCGCGGCACAACCCCAGCCAGCGCACGGCATTGCCCAATCCGCGCATCGCCGACATATTGTGCAGCCTCTCAGCCTCGGCAGCAGACGACTCCCCGGCCACCCACAATTGCGCATGGGGGTGAACCGCCATCACGCGCGCAAAGGCCCGCAGCAGATTGGGATAGTTCTTGGCCTGAGCGTACCGGCCTGCCGTTATCCAGACAAACTCACCCGCCACGCCCATCTGCTCCCGGATGTGCGCGCGGCGTTCCCGGCCGGGGACAAACTCCGCGGTTTCGATCCCGTTGGCCACTACCACGCACTTGTGTTGCGGCACGGCCTTCAGGCGCACAAAGCGGTGCGCGGCCGCCTCGCTGACAGCGGTGGTGCGGCGGCTCAAGCCATCGGTCAGGCGGTAGACCAGCATGCGCAGCCAGCCGCCTTCATACACGTTGTGCACGGTGGAGAGAACAGCCGGCGCCGAAACCAAAACTTTGAGCAAGCGGGCCACGATGTTGGCATGATAGCTGTGGCTGTGCAGCAGGTCGGGTTGGAACTCGATGAGAAAGCGCCGCCCCCGCGCCAGCGACTTCAGCACGCTGAAGGGCGTCTTGCGCATCTCCAGGTGCAAGACGCGGAGCGCGGTGGGCCACTCTTCGGCCAGGCGAGGCCGCAGTACGAGGATGGCTACCGTATGGCCGCGCCGGGCCATGCGTTCAGCCAGCGCCAGCGACTGACGCTCCGCTCCGCCCATGCCCAATGAAGTGAGCACGTAGACTATCCGCATCTTTCCCTGCGTCCTATCAAAGAAAAATAGTAACTCACTGATCTGCGCAATCGCAGTGATTTGCATCGACAGTTTTGTCCTTTATCAAGTGCGGTTTACAATTCGGGAATCGAGTGCCAAAGCTGTAAATGTCTTGTATAGTTTGGCCATCCCCAGGATGATGCCGCATGGATGAAAAAGCGCCTGAATTCGACCCGGTTATTGCCGAGTTTTATGGCAAAGCACCCGAGGAAGACCGCCTCGAAGAGGGCGCATTCCTGCTTGAGGCCCCGCGCACCCGGGAGCTGATCGAGCGCCACGCGCCTGCCCCTCCGGCCACCGTCCTGGACATCGGCGGCGCTGCCGGAGCCTATGCGCTGTGGCTGGCGGCGACCGGATACTCGGTCCATCTGCTGGACCCGATTCCGCGTCTGGTCGCTGAAGCCGGCCGGCGCAGCGCCGCCAATCCCCGGCCGCTTGCCTCGTGCCGGGTGGGCGACGCGCGCAACCTGCCCTTTCCCGATAAAAGCGCGGATATGGTTCTTCTTCTCGGTCCGCTCTACCACCTGACCGCCGCGCCGGATCGCGCCTGTGCTCTGGAGGAGGCCGCGCGGGTTTTAAAGCCGGACGGCCGGCTCTTTGCCGCCGGTGTCTCCCGCTGGGGTTCAGCCCTGGATGGTTTGGCGCGCGACCTCTTCGAGGATCCGCGCTTCGCCACCATCGTGGAGCGGGACGCGCGAGACGGCCAGCACCGCAATTCCACTGAGCGGCTCGACTACTTCACTACGGCGTACTTTCATCGGCCGGAGGATCTTGGCGCGGAAGTGCTGGCCGCGGGCCTTCTAATCGATGGATTGTTCGGGATTGAAGGCCCGGGATGGATTCTTCCCGATATCGCCGCGCGCCTGGCCGATCCTCGACGCCGCGCCGATCTGCTGCGCGTGGCGCGCCTGCTCGAATCCGAGCCTTCCGTGCTGGCCGCCAGCGCGGGTTTGCTGGCCGTGGCCCGCAAACCCGCGTAGCCCTCGCCCTGCCGCAGGTTTTTTCCATCCAGGAGAATCCATGTGCGCAAGGCATAGATAAGGCTGTACAATCACCACAAGGAGACCCATGGCCGGAGATATTCAAATTACTTGCAGCGATTGCGGGCAGGAATTCACCTTTACCCCTGCCGATCAGGCGTTCTTTCAGGAACGCGGTTACTCCACCCCGAAACGCTGCAAGACTTGCCGTATGGCAAAGAAAAGCGATCAGGGGGGGGGCGGCTACCGTTCGGCCTCGGCACAGGGAACACCTGTGATTTGTTCGGGTTGCGGCCAGCCTACCACAGTGCCTTTTGAGCCGCGTGGCGATCGTCCGGTCTACTGCCGGGACTGCTACCAGGCGCGCAAGGGCAGCGGCGGCGGTGCGCGCAGCCGCGACCGTGCTTAGTATTTGAAGTAGTGCGATGCCCGCTTTGTGCATCGCACACCGGTTCTTTTCTGCAAGCTTATGCAAAGCCACCTGGCAGCGGTCGGCGTCCGTGGCCGCTTGCGGTGTTCTATGCCGGCTGGATCCCTGCTATTTCTTGAGTTCGATGCTTTAGAGCGTTTCAGGAATCGCTGTAGACCGCCGATGCGGTGTTTGAACCATGCCTTGGCATTGTCGGCAGTGATGAGCCTGATCGCTTCGGCGATGGCTTTTTCCAGCGCTTCCCTGGTTCTTGCTTTAGCATCGCGAAGAA
>JBEKNO010000227.1:0-4962 GCA_049522735.1 Occallatibacter sp. | reverse complement strand
CGGCCGCCAGGCTCCCTGTTATCCATCCATACACAGCAACAGATAACTACACATGCAGGGAATAACCTCGCCGGTACCACCGTGGCTCTCTTGGTACATTCCGTTCATGCGATTGCCCTGCCCTCTTCTCCGCCAGTATCTGTAGAGCCTAGCTTACGTGCAACCACACTGCCCGCCACGCTTGCTCGTGCATCCATCCTAACCAGTGTTGCCAACTCTCACCGCAGCAAGGGGGTTTATCAATTATCTCAACGGCTGCAAGGTGCGGGATGAGCTTTCCTGTCTTCGCATCGCAAGTGATTCTTGGAGTCAGCGGCTTAAATTGAGTCGCCCCCATCATCCTGTAATAAACAACGTGTGCGGCCTCGTGAGCACATAGTAATGGGATAAAGCCGGGGCCGTTTAACTGGCACATCATACCGGCATACATCTCTTTGAGTTTGGCGGTAACCTTCTGTTCTTCCGACAGTCCGCTCATGTCTATCGTCATGGTCGAAAGTATATCCGATGCTCACTCCGAAGGTGCAGACCTCAGCGTCCTACATTCGCTTGTAGGGGCCACGTTTTCGTGGGGCCTGGCGGGTCGGCCTGGGTCTTTCATGCGGCCTTGGGTATGGCTCATAGTAGCTGCTCATAATAGACTTCTTGGCTCCTACAAGCGCACCGCAGTCAAGGCAGCGCAGCTTGCCCTCCAACATAAACAACGTCGATGCTAGTTGAGCCTCCTCAGCCCGTTTCTGGTCAGCCTCACTGAGTGACCCATAACACGGGTCTTTTAGTTTCGGCCCGCGCATAGACAGGAGAGGCCCTGTGCGGACGAAGAATCTCTTTGATTTCGCTTTCTGCCCCAACTTGGGATTCGGCACCGCTGATGCAGGACGCGACCTCCGTACTTCGGAACCCTTGTAACGATGCACAAATTCACAGTAGCGACAACGATTGATAGTGAACAAACCTCGAATCGGCCCCTGTGACGGAATCTTCTCAAAAGTCGTACTGAACCATCTTCTCGTGTTCGGACAAAGGAAGTACAGTCTTGTACCGCTCATGCCAACTATTGTATCCCGACCCCGCTACAGCGCAGGGAAATGCTGCTTCCCGACGCTAGGGGGCGTCTAGGAGCGTTCCGGGGGTTCCTGACGTGCATCGGGCGTCTGAGAACGTCTAGGGGCACAGGAAAGCCCGAAGGCAATTCATCCGGAATCGAGAAACCATTACTGGGGTAGTGGCAGGGGAGTGACCTTCCTCTTGTTCCTTGCCTTATCTGCGGCCAACCATTCGTCTGCACGCTGCTTCTCCCGAGCTATGGCATACTCGTCTAGTTCTTTCTCAACCTTGTCCCGCAATTCGTCGTAATACTTGTGCGGCCCGTGTTCGCTTCTATCGGATGCCGCTATGTAGAGATGGAAGTACGCCTCTGCGGCATCCTTTTTTACGCCATCTGCACCCTCAGCATATAGCTCTCCTAATGTGTGGTGTGCCCATGTTGAGCCATGGTCAGCGGCCCGTCTCCACCATCTCACGGCCTCAGCGTGATTCTTTGAGACTCCCTGCCCCTCTGCATACATGTCACCGATTTTTCTCTCAGGAATCCATATTAGATTTCCGCCGCGTTTGACACTTCTGTGATACCAGAACATCGCCTTATCGAAGTCTTGCAATTCAATATAGGCATCGGCGAGTGTGCTCTCGCAATCGTAATTCTGCTCAGCGGCCTTGCGGAGCCAGTGAACGGCCTTCCGATAGCCGCTCAGACCATGCGTGTTGTAATGAGCCATAGCGAGGTTCCAGTAGATGACGCCAAGGTTATAGCGAAGAGATACATCGCCGTTCTCTATGCTCTTCGTGTACTCGGTGATTTTTGTTTTCGTTTCGTCATCAAGCCCTTCGTACTCCTGAGCGTCGGATTCTACATCATCGCCGGTTGTTAGGGGGCTTCCCCATTTGTAAAATGCTTCCAATCGAGTATCTATGTCACGAACGATAACGGCCATCTCTTCAACTCTAGTAACTACATCTTGCACTTTAGCGGCTGTATCTTGAACTCTATCGGCCATATCTTGAAAACGCTTCTCCCTTCGCTCGAACCAATCGCCGATTTTGGGCATTATCCAAAGCGCAGCGAGTATGCAAAGTCCAGCCTTCCAATCGAAGAAGAGCGGCTTCGAGCCGTCGAACACTAACCAGCGAACGA
Organism: Occallatibacter sp.; assembly: GCA_049522735.1. Taxonomy (GTDB): domain Bacteria; phylum Acidobacteriota; class Terriglobia; order Terriglobales; family Acidobacteriaceae; genus Telmatobacter. The sequence goes on along the minus strand of JBEKNO010000227.1, from coordinate 2,768 downwards.
AGTCAATCCCTTCAATAATAGCCAAAATCGTCAGGGAAGCAATTATGCTACAACCGACTTTGGTAAGGCCATTCTTCATGTTCTAACCCGTCCGCAGTTCATGAGTGTTTCAGTTCAATACCGGGTGCCCCAGGTCTCGCCGTTGAGACCTGGGAAAGAACAGAATGTCCTACTGCGGCGCAGGCAGATTAGCCGGTATCTCCGCCGGCGGCGGGACGGCGGCCAGCACGCCGGTCTCTGCGGGCATGGCCGTGGGCAGCGGGCTTTCCAATGCCAGCGCCAGCACCTCGTCCATCGAATCCACGAAGTGCAGCTTCATCGCCTTCTTGATGTTGTCCGGCAGCTCCTCGATGTCTTTCTCGTTGGCGCGGGGCAGGATGACCTCGAAGACGCCGGCGCGCAGCGCGGCCAGCAGCTTCTCCTTCAAGCCGCCGATGGCCAGCACCTTGCCGCGCAGGGTAATTTCGCCGGTCATGGCCACGTCGCGGCGCACCGGAATCTTGGCCAGGGCGCTGGCCATGGCCGCGGCCATGGTGATGCCGGCCGAAGGGCCGTCCTTGGGAATCGCGCCCTCCGGCACGTGCAGGTGCAGGTCCACGTTGCGATAGAACTCGCGGCTCAGCCCCAGCGCCTGCGCGCGCCCGCGGATGTAGCTGAGCGCGGCCTGCGCCGACTCCTGCATCACGTCGCCCAACTGGCCGGTGATGGTGAGCTTGCCCTTGCCGTCCAGCACCTGCACCTCGGTAGTGAGAATGCTGCCGCCCACCTCGGTCCAGGCCAGGCCGGTCACCAGGCCGACCTCGCTCTTTTCGTGCGCCTCGGAGTCGCGGAACTTGGCCACGCCCAGAAAATCGTGAATGTTATCCGCGGTCAGTTCTTCCTTGTGCTTGTCGCCGCCTTTGACCACGCGGCGAGCCACCTTGCGGCAGACGTTGCCGATCTCGCGCTCCAGGTTGCGCACCCCGGCCTCGCGCGTGTAGCAGCGGATGATCTCCAGAATCGCTTCATCGCTGAAGACCAGGTTCTTCTCGCTCAGGCCGGTCTGCGCGCGCTGCTTTTTCACCAGGTATTGCTTGGCGATCTCCAGCTTTTCATCCTCCGTATACCCTTGCAGGCGCAGAACCTCCATGCGGTCCTGCAACGCGGCCGGAACGGTGTGCAGCACGTTGGCCGTGGCCACAAACAGCACCTGCGACAGATCGTAGTCCACGTCCAGGTAATGGTCCTGGAAGGTGGTGTTCTGCTCCGGGTCCAGCACCTCCAGCAGCGCCGAGGCCGGGTCGCCGCGGAAGTCCGAGGCCATCTTGTCCACTTCGTCCAGCATGAAGACGGGGTTCTTGGTGCCGGCCCGCTTCATGTGCTGGATTATCTGGCCGGGGAGCGCGCCGATGTAGGTGCGGCGATGGCCGCGAATCTCGGCCTCGTCGCGGATGCCGCCCAGCGAGAGCCGCACAAACTTGCGGCCAGTGGCTTTTGCAATGGACATGCCCAGCGAGGTTTTGCCCACTCCCGGCGGCCCTGCGAAACAGAGGATGGAGCCCTTGGGATTCTTGACCAACTGGCGCACGGCGAGAAACTCAAGAATGCGCTCCTTGATTTTTTCCAGGCCGTAGTGGTCGGTGTTGAGCACCTTCTCGGCGTAATCGATGGAGCGGGTCTCCTTGGAGCGCTTCTTCCACGGCACCGCCAACAGCCAGTCGATATAGTTGCGGCTCACGGTGGACTCGGCCGACATGGGCGGCATGGCCTCCAGTTTTTTCAGTTCCTGAATGGCCTTGTCCAGCACCTCTTTGGGCATGCCGGCGGTCTCGATCTTTTTGCGCAGCTCGTCGAACTCGCTCTTCTCGCCCCGGCCCAGCTCCTTCTGGATGGCCTTGATCTTCTCGTTCAGGTAGTACTCTTTCTGCGCCCGCTCCATCTGCCGCTTGACGCGGGATTGGATGTTGCGGTCCAGGTCGAGCTTTTCAATCTCCACGTCCAGCACGTCGGCTATTCGCGCCAGCCGCGCCGCCGGGTCGAAGATGGCCAGCAGCTCCTGCTTCTCCTCGATGCCCAGCTGCAGGTTGGCGGCGATGGTGTCGCTCAGCTTGGCCGGCTCGTCCATGCGCACCGTGGCGATGATGGTCTCGTAGTTGAGCGACTGCTGCAGCTTCACGTACTGCTCGAAGAGCGCGGTCACGCGCTGCATCAACTGCTCGACCGCCGGGGTCATCTCAAAGTCGGTCCTGCCGGTGCGCACGGTGGCCACAAAAAAGCCGTCGCGGTCGTTGACTTCGGTGGACTTGGCGCGCTCCACGCCCTCCACCAGCACTTTGATATTGCCGTCGGGCATCTTGACGCTCTGCACAATGTTGCAGATGGAGCCGACCTGGTAAATTTCCTTGGCCTTGGGCTCGTCGATGGAGGCGTCGTGCTGGGTGGCGAGGAAGATCTTGCGGTCGCCGGTAAGCGCTTCTTCGAGCGCGCGCACGCTGGACTCGCGGCCCACCACGAAGGGGGTCATCATGTAGGGAAAGATCACCATGTCCCGGATGGGCATCATGGGCAGCTTGCGCGGCTCGTTCTTTTCGCGGGATGCGGTCATAGATCCCCCATGTGTATTGGACGCGCAAAGGCAGCTTCGGCTGCATGGCTGGCTGGGCTGCTCTGTTGGAATTGTACAGCGAATCGAAGAAACGCGACGCGTTGAGAGTGTCAATCCCAGGGCAATCGCATGAACGTCATGCGAGTCCGAGGAGTTGAGCTCTGTAGTCGTCGCTGGTGGATGC
>JBEKNO010000226.1:0-4973 GCA_049522735.1 Occallatibacter sp. | reverse complement strand
AACGGCCGCCAGGCTCCCTGTTATCCATCCATACACAGCAACAGATAACTACACATGCAGGGAATAACCTCGCCGGTACCACCGTGGCTCTCTTGGTACATTCCGTTCATGCGATTGCCCTGAGGTCTACCGTGTCCGCTACGTATCGCTGAGCGATATGTATTATAGCCGCTTGATGAGGAAGTAGTATGTTCTAGGGCTCAAGCCGCAATACATTAGGGGACTTCAGGTATCGTTCGCTGAGATGCCGTACCAGCTTCTCTTACGTCACTTTAGGGCAGTTCAACCAGTCCGTCCTCAGTATTATCGCCGAAGCATCGTTACGGGTATCTCGGACTGCGATACTCGAAGGCATGTGTCGCACCCTGGGCCGCAGCCGCAAAGTTCGCTCTTCCCTTGTCAATTGACGATCAGGCGTGTCGTCCAGCGATATGCTCTAGACCGCGTAGGCTTGGGGTTGACTTTACTACAACCGGTCTCATAAATAACGTAGGCCTCATTTCGTCGACTATGAGACCCGCGAGCAACGCGGGGCTCATGCGCTCCGCGAGTCTATGCCGATGGTTTATGAGACCGGTTCTAAGCACACTCCATGCCTTCTGCTCCATGCTCGATTCCGCCGCGCGATTGGATGGCAAACCCGGCATATCGATTCTCCAGTTCCGTTTCCGCAGTGATGCTGCAATGGGGTGGACGTGAATGAGTTTCAGGAAAGGTGGAGTCTAGGGATTGGCCGTTTCGAGACGTGAACTCATTGCATACGGAGCGGCCGGCGCCTTAACGACGCTCGCCAAGGGACGGCCGGCTATGGCTGAAAAAGCTTTGCAGGACGGTCAGCCGTCTGGCCCGATGCCGAATCAAGTTGCCACCGACAGGGCTTCGAGACCGGCAGCTTGTGTGTGCGATGCCTTCGATATGCGGAATCACCTGAAGCCCCGCCGGCTGACCATCGCGATGTGGGATGTGGCGTACGCGCTGCGTCACCAGGCAGGCGGCAGCTTTGCAAATTATGACCGCATTCTCGATGAGGCGGTCGAACGAGGCTATAACACTCTGCGCATCGACCCAATGCCCCAGTGGCTCGATTTCCGCAAGCCGGAACGCATTCTGGAATGGTCAGACCCGCGCGAGCCTTTCATGCCGTGGAACTGGAACACGGCAGTGAAGGGGCCTGTGGCCACGTGGGTGATCGACTTCATCCAAAAGCTGCAAAAACGCCCCTCGCTCCATTACACGATGAGCGGCTGGTGGTCTATGCCCGGGCCGCCGGCCTCTCCATCGGTGCCGGCCCCGTTGCGCAAGCCCGCAAACATGGTTGAAGGAGCAGAGATGTGGGCGGTGATGCTGACCGATTGGAAGCAGCGTTTCGGATTCGATCGGCTTCTCTATGTCGACATTGCGAACGAGACGCCTTATTTTTTCCCGGATTTCGAGGAACGGCTCAAGAAGGCGACGGGCGTCGGGTTTGGCGATCTGCCCGCCTTCTCTGAGGCTCAGAGCGCGTTCATGGCGAGCGAGATCAACAAGGCGCTGGGGCTATTGCGGCGGGAGTTCCCAGAGTTGCGCTTTACTACCTCGATTCACGGCGACTTGCGCTGGCTGGATGTGCCGCTGGAACTCGATTGCCTCGATGTGCACTTCTACGCCGACGCCGACCCCCGCTGGAACGATCGGACCCGCTTTGGCGAGTTTTCAAACGACGGGTTGTTTGTCAACGACCGCTGGTTCAAGGAGTTCTCTGACCGTTCGAAGAAGACGGCCGCGGCGATGGCGCCTATGTTGCGCGCGCGCCAGCGATTCAAGATGAAGGAGTTCTCCGAGTGGGCTGCACGGCGGGGCGCGCCCCTGACAACCTCAGAAGCCTGGGCGACATGGTACTATATCGACGATCCGCGACTGGATTGGGGCTGGCTGCTTGATTGGGCGGCGTGGTCGGTGGAGGACGCAATTGCATGCAAGTTCTGGGGCTGGACCCCGCACAACTATGCGCAACCGCAATTCGCCAACTGGAAGGATGCGAAATGGCATCGCACTTTGAATGAACGCTTTCTGCAGAGTTAATGGCCGTGCGAAGACAAGCTCATCCTTGCGATAACCAGGAGGTAGAACCGTGAAGCTCACTCGCCGTGAATTCCTGGCTGCGACGTCAGCCATAGCACTCTCGCACACCGCAGCCGCAATCCAAAGCTCCGGAGGCGCTCCGCAGCGGCTGGCGCGCAAGGACTGTTTTTTTGGCCTTCATTTCGACCTGCATCCCACGGCGCAAGATAAGGATCTTGGCCGCGATCTGACCGACGCAATGGTCAGCCATCTACTCGATGCCTGCCATCCGGATTTCGTCCAGTACGACTCGAAGGGCCACCCTGGCTATCTCGGCTATCCGTCAAAATCCGGCATGGCCGCTCCCGGCATCGTGCAGGACTCTCTCGCTATCTGGCGCCGCGTGACCGCCGCGCACGGCGTCGCCCTCTACAACCACTTTTCCGGGGTGCTCGACAGCCTCGCCGTCGCGAAACACCCGGAATGGGCGCGCGTCGGCCCCGATGACAAGCGCGATCCGCAGGAGACCAGCCTGTTCAGCCCTTACGAGCGGGAGTTGATGATTTCGGAGCTCACTGAAGTTGCGCTCAAGTACGATCTGGACGGCTCGTGGGTGGACGGCGACTGCTGGGCGGTGAAGCCAGACTACTCGGACGCCGCACAGCGCAGCTTTCTCGAAAAAACCGGAATTGCCGTGCTTCCGAAAAAGCCTGAAGACAAGGGCTGGAACGAGTTCCTCGATTTGCAGCGGGAACAGTTCCGCCAGTACGTAGCCATGTATGTGAATGCCCTGCACCGCGCCAAACCGGGTTACCAGATCACCAGCAACTGGATGTATTCGACCTCTGCGCCGGAGCGTCCTGCTCTGCCGCTCGACTACCTGTCTGGTGACATTGCCGATCAGGCAGCGGTCAGACAGGCCCGCATAGAGGCGCGCTATCTTTCCCGCTGCGGCAAACCCTGGGACTTGATGTCCTGGGGCTTTGAAAAAGACGCACAGTTCAGAGACCCGTCCACCAAGCCCGTTGTAGAGCTTGAGCAGGAAGCGGCGGTCGTGTTGGCGCAGGGCGGCGCTTACCAGATCTACTACAATCCCACCCGCGCAGGCTGGATTGATGACCGTGTCATAAGAACGGCTGCGGAGGTAGGGAGATTTTGCCGGAAGCGCCAGCAATTGTCCTTTTGTTCCGAGAGCCTTCCCGAAGTGGGCGTGTTGTTTTCAGGCCGAACTCTTTACCGTACAGCAGGCCGCGTTTTTGGAGGATGGGGAAACGCCGAGGCGCCAGCGGCGGGGGCTGTCGATCTGCTGCTCTCCTGCGGATACTCCGTCGATCTCATTCCCGACTGGCAGGCGGCGGAATGCGCCGCGCAGTACCCTCTCATCGTTGTTCCCGACTGGCAGGATATTGGCGACGAAGCGGCAAAGACTCTCACGAGCTACGTTGCCGAAGGAGGCAAGCTGCTGCTGTGCGGCGCGGAGAATACCCGCCTCTTCTCCAGTGACTTGAATCTGCGGCTCGCCGGCACGGCGCGGGAGCACACTTGCCTCGTAGCCGATGAGAGCGGCTTTGCGCAGGTCGCGGGAACCTGGATTGAAATCGACGCTTCCCAACCGGGGATCATCGCCAGCGCATATCGCACTCCCGACACACGGAAAGACGCGCTGCCACTTGCCGTCCGCGTCAATCACGGAAAAGGCTCCGTCGTGGCGTGCCCTGGGCCGATCGCTTCAGCTTATGGAAATGCCGCCACGCCCATCCTCCGTTCTGTGGTGCGCCGGATGGTGGGGCCATTGTATGCGCCGATGGTCAGCCTTGATGGTGATTATCCGGCTCTGGAAATCGTGCTCAGGAAGAAAAACGGCCAGATACTCGTTCATCTGATCAACACCGAAGGAACTCCGGTAACGGGCGAGTTCCGCCACTCGGGCGTTGTACCCCACACCGGCCCGATCCGCTTGCGAATGCGACTATCTGCGGCGCCTTTCCAGGTGGTTCTTGAACCGGAAGGAATTACGCTTTCGGGAGATTACGAAGCTGGCGAATGGCGCGGATTGCTGCCGGACTTACACGTCCACGCGATCATCAGAATCGAGGGCGAAGCGTAAACAGCGCAATTGCGTGAATCTGTTGTAGCTTGGCCGCAACTTGTAGTATTTTCGAAATGAAAGCACCAAGGGAGATCAAAATGATTCAATTCAGCAGCCGATCCATGTTCTTGTCCTCATTTCTTATGATCGCTTTCTGTATCGTGCCCATTCGTGCCTCAGCTGTACCTGTCCAAGGTCGCGTTTGGGTGGTCGCTCAGAACGATCCGCACGCATCCGATCAAGGTGCGGGGACAGCAGAGGAACCGTTCAAAACCATCAGCCAAGCGGCCTTGCTTGCACAACCGGGAGACCAGGTGCTGGTACACGCTGGGGTTTATCGTGAGCGTGTCGCGCCAGTGCGCGGAGGAGAGGAGGGGTTACCCATCACTTACACGGCAGCATCTGGTGAATCTGTCGTCGTGAGAGGATCGGAGGTACTGCGTGGGCCATTTCTTGCGGTCAACCAGTCCACCTCCACTTACACGGCGAAGCTTGATCCAGCGGTATTGCCTGGTGAAAATCCATATGCCACGCGTGCAAATGGTCTGCCTGGACATAAGACGCTAGGCCAAATATTCGTGGATGGGATACCTTTTCTTGAAGCGGATGATGCTGCACAGTTGAGGACCATGCAGTCCTCTTGGATGGCAGCAAATGACGGCCTCTCTGTCTTGATCCATTTTCCCCGTCAAATGGGCAATCCAAGTCAGCATTTGGTGGAATACTCTGTGCGCGATCGGGCCTTTGCGCCATATATTCGGGGCTTGGGATATATCACCGTTCGCGGCTTTACTTTCGAACACTGTGCCAACCATGGCCTTAACAGCTTTTGGGAAGCGAATGG
>JBEKNO010000225.1:0-4979 GCA_049522735.1 Occallatibacter sp. | reverse complement strand
GGCTGGAGCGAGTTCATGTCTGGCTTCTCCATGGATGCGCTTATGATCAATTCGCTCAAATAAGCGAGCACGCCGTTAAATAGCGGCAATTGCGCCCTGCATGATCGGCCCTATTGCGAGGGAAGCAGTATCAATCTCTGATGCTTGTGGAAAAACAATTGCACCGGAGACGCAGCCTTCTTTGCCGTCCTGCGATAGCGCTCATACATGATTTATGCGATAAAGCCGGTCAGGATATAAACTAATTCTTGAGCCTTATGACAACTTATTGCATATGTATCTTTTCATTAGAACTTACTTATCGCAGTTCGATTGCAGGAACCGTTCCTTTTCTGCATTTTCCGCACCCTATTTATCTCTCTTACCCGCACTAACAAACCTGACCGAAGCGATGATTCACTAGTAGGCATTATCGCGGTTGAGGTGCAATGTTATTCGGCGAGTTGGCATTAGTTTAAGCCGGTTTCGCCGCTCTCCATGCGCGGCAAGTCTTGCCGAGACTCTGGGTTTCAATCGTTTAGTCGAGGTGTGTTTCCATGCATTCCATGCAAGTATCCAGTCGGGTGTTTGAGTCGAGCATTGTCGCAGTTACGCCATCGCTCCTCCCCGCATTGATGCATTCTGATGCAGCCACGCCTGTTCGCACAACGTGGATCCACAATCCCTCCGCAAGCGTCTGGAGCCTTTCCCGTTCCAAGCGAATTTTCGATATTTCGGTTGCTCTTCTGGCCCTGGCGGTCTTTGCGATTCCTATGCTGGCCATCGCCTTTTGCGTGCGTCTCTCCTCGAATGGTCCAGCGCTATTTGTGCAGAATCGCGTCGGACGGAGAGGGCGTCTCTTTGGCATCTATAAATTTCGCAGCATGGCAGTGGCTCCGGAAAAGGACTATGGCCCCTGGTTAACACGAAATGGAGACAGGCGCATCACCGAAATCGGCCGTTGGCTGCGCAAACTTAAGCTCGATGAGCTTCCTCAATTCTATAACGTTCTGCGCGGGGATATGAGCCTGATAGGTCCCCGGCCTAAATTACCCCAATACGTAGCCTTAACCAATATGCCATATCGTCCCGGCATCACGGGCGCAGCTACGCTTGCCTTCCGTCACGAAGAGAAGATTCTTAGTTACGTACACCCCAGCAAGCTGGATTTGTTTTATGGCCGGCGGATCAGACCGCTGAAGGCTCGTATCGATGCGCGCTATATGTGCCGGGCCACGTTCTGGTCTGACATGCGCATCATCGCGGCTACGTTTGTGGCCTGTGTGGCGCCGGATCGTATTGCGGCCGCCAACATCCGTGCCGCTTCAAATCCGGTCGACGCGTCAAATGAGCTATTAACGAGTAGTGCGTCTTCAGCTGATTGAACGTGCGAAAAATACAATTGATTTACAGAGATGAACTGTGATGGCCGGTGTAATTCGTCTGCAGCAACTACGCTGAATTGACAATTCCGCTAGTGCAAAATTCCGACCGGGCCATAATGCCGAATCAACCAGGACCCCACTCTTCTGTGGGTTGTTTCACCGTGGAGTTCCGGTTGGATGGCGACTGCCCTCTGTGCCATGATAAGAAAGACAGGAAGTTTCTGGACAACGGCAGCAGGGCGGAGAATGAAAGAATGACCGCGATTGACCATAATGAACTGCTTCAACAGTTCGCAAGCGACAACTACGCAGGCATCTGTCCAGAGGCATGGCGAGCGACTGAAACCGCCAATCACGGACATGCAACCTCATACGGAGATGATCCCTGGACGGCAAAAGCATCCGATGCATTTCGCGAACTCTTCGAGACAGACTGCGAAGTTTATTTTGTCTTTAACGGCACCGCGGCCAATTCTCTGGCGCTGGCATCCCTTTGCCAGTCTTATCATGGAGTCATCTGTTGCGACTCAGCGCATATTGAGACAGATGAATGCGGCGCGCCGGAGTTCTTTTCCAACGGCTCCAAGCTGCTGGTGGCTCCAAGCCCGGAGGGCAAACTTACCCCGGCGTCGATTCGAGAACTGGCTGTCAAACGCCAGGATATCCATTACCCCAAGCCGCGCGCCGTCACCATCACGCAATCAACCGAGACTGGCCGTGTTTATACATTGGCGGAATTGCGCGCAATCTCAGATGAATGCAAAATGCATAAGCTCTATCTGCACATGGATGGCGCCCGGTTTGCAAATGCCTGCGCAAGCCTTGCCTGCTCGCCGGCGAAGCTCACATGGAAAAACGGCGTCGATGTCCTCTGCTTCGGCGGCACAAAGAACGGCATGGCGGTGGGTGAAGCGGTTCTCTTCTTCGACCGGCAGCTCGCCACGGACTTCGATTACCGGTGCAAGCAGGCTGGCCAACTGGCTTCGAAGATGCGCTTCCTCGCGGCGCCGTGGGTGGGGATGCTGGAGAGCGGAGCATGGTTGCGCAACGCCGCGCACGCAAACAGTTGTGCAAGGCATTTCGCGGAGCAGATCTCCGCCATCCCCGGTATTCGACTGGCGGCGCCCGTTGAAGCCAATGCGGTCTTCCTTTTAGCCTGCGAGGAGATTCTCAATCCGGTTCGAGAGCGCGGCTGGCAATTCTATACCTTCATCGGCGGCGCGGCGCGCTTCATGTTCTCCTGGGATGCCGATCTCTCGCGTGTCGATGCCCTTTGCCGCGATCTGAAGGAATGCGCGGCTCAGGCGCATGCAGCAAGCTGACTGCGGCAGGCGCTCTGCCAGGAAGGCAGCCGGCCTCATTAAGGCGAAGAAACGCTAAGGTTGCATCTCTATGCGGTTGTAACGCTATTTTAATTTTTGGCCTTGGGCGTTAACTTGCGCAGGACGAACTCCTGGACCAGGGTGTTGACAAGCCGAGCGCCGGTGACGATAAGAGTATTCTCGATGACCAGCCCCGCGCCGCGATTGGTCGCCGGATAGTAGGCGATCGAAATGGCTGACGAGGCCAGATCGCCAACTACGCTCGAGTAGTTCGGCTGCAACCGGCCATTGTCTCCCTTGCATACAAATGGGCTCGCGAGTGCGTGAAGAGCGCGAGATTTCTTTGTGCCCGTGCCCTGGTAGAAGTAGCGTGGGTCCTGGTGCAGAAGCGTTGGCAAAATGGCGCCGCCGATGAAGATGCCGGTAAATCCGTCGGTGTAGTCAGCCCCCAGGCGCTGGCCGTAACCCTTCGCGCCTTGAACGTAGTCCGGGGTGTTTGCCGCCTGGTCCATGCCGGCAAATGCGGCTACTCCGAGAAAAGTAACAGGATCAGTGGCGGCTCTAAGGGCGAGCTTGAACTTTAACTTCGTCGTGAGCGGCACGGGGTTGGCATCATAGACGACGTAGAAATTGGGGATGATGCCAAAAACACGCTGCTGTTCCTCAATTCTGACCTGCTCGACGGCGATCTGCTCGGGGGTGGAAAACACAGTTACCGAGGTTACTCCCCCTGCGATTTTGAGTCTGCTGCCCGTCAGGAATACGTGCTGACCTGGGTTGAGAGTGACGGTGGAGGTCCAGTTTACAAACCCTTTGGCGCTGATTGTGACATGATAAGGGATTCCCGGCTTGAGATTTTCAAGTTGGAAGGCCCCGTTGTCGTTCGCCACGACTGTGCGGCGATCTCCGGGGACAGGGCTTTCGAGAACGACAGTGGCGCCAGGAATGATGTCGTCGTTCACATCGATTACGGTGCCGCTCAAACTTCCTGGCTGCGGCTCGGGTACGGCAATCTTCTGTTCGGGTTTGTCGTGCTGGCTTATTTCTGTGCCCGGCTGCTCGGCGGGCGTTTGAGCATTGGTGCTGCCCTGGGCGGCGGAACCCTGGGCCGTGTGATCAGCCGAGGCTGACTGCTGCGTGCTCTGGCCTTGCCCGGCCGGAATCCCAAATCCAACTTGCTCGGCCATGCCAAGCGCGAACTGTGGCTGGGGAGCTTCAGGGGACTCTACGGCTGCGATTACCACCGGGCCGGAGCCTGGTTCCTGCGAAAAAAGATGGAAGGGCAACGCCTGCAAGGCAATACTGATAAAAAGTGTTGCCGGGATAAAACCAGGACTTAAACGCATCCATTCACCAGTTGTGGAGTCGACGCCCGCCGGGCGGTTCGCTTGAAAGGCAAATCGAACTTGGGGCTGGCTTTAGTATAAATTACTGTGCGCGGCGCGGATGGCTGCCCCGAAGTACTGGAGTGTCGGCCAAACGTCCTCCGTAGCGCATTTGTGCCTATCCTCCTCTGGAATTTAGCACAGAATTCAACTTTTTAACTTGAATCTGAGAATATCTGCCTGTTTTTTCTGTTTTAATCAATAAAGGATACTGGACCTCAATATCCGAGTGGCAGCTTTCGCCTGCACTTTATAGGATGGTGTGTTTGCGCTTCATCGCCGCTCTTCTCTGGCTAGGCCTCGCCGCCAGCAGCCGCGCCCAGTCGGTGCAACTTCCAGACGCGCCGCAGCCGTCGGCCGGCCTCCTCGCCGCTAATGCTTCCGTGCCCGATTCCGGTGAATATGTTTTCCCGGTCGATCCCTTCGGCCCATCTGATTTGACCTTGTTTCCAAACCTCCTGCAGGCCAGCCAGTCCGCGCAGGACACCAACCACGGCAAACCGCGCGCCAGGCCCAACTCCAGCGATACTCACGATGCCAACGGTAATCCCATCCCCCTCGAGCGTCGACAACCAAAACGCATCCTCGGCATCATGCCCAACTTTCGCTCCGTCGCCGGCGGGGCCGTGCCCCACCCGCCGGGTTGGAAATATAACTTCATCATCGCCACTCATCAGGCCACAGATTATTCATCCTTTATCTTTCTCGGTATCACCTCCCTTACCGCCGAAGGAGTGAATGAGCACCCCGTTCTGGGCAAGGGCGTGGACGGCTTTTACGCCTACACATGGCGTGGATTCCTCGATAAGACTGATGGCACCTATCTTTCCGCGTGGCTTTTGCCCAACATCCTCCGCGAGGACACCCGTTTCTTCGCTCTTGGCTCAGGTCACCGGATCGTGGTCCGT
>JBEKNO010000224.1:0-4999 GCA_049522735.1 Occallatibacter sp. | reverse complement strand
CCTGGCCTGAAAAAACAGTTGCGCCACGCGCATGATGAAGCCGGGTCCGATATCCGAACCCGGCTCCAAGTGCGGTAGGTACTCAGTAGCGAAATTTCAAAGCAAACTGAACACGGCTGTTCTTTGCAGAGCTCGCTGCGCCCTAGCTGCAGCCGCTGGTTGAGCCGCAGCTCATGCAGCGGTAGCAACTGCCGTTGCGGACCATGATGGCGCCGCAGACGCTGCAACTGGGAGCGTCGCCCATCTCATACATTTCGCGCATGGCGTCGGCGGCGTGGTAGAGGCCGCGGTCTTTGAGGTCGGGGCCATGCGTGGTGCTGGCCGTGGTGCTGGCCGCATCCGTAGTCCAGGTTTGAACCTCCGGCGGGATGCCGCCGCCCCCGTCCGGACGGCCGCTTTGACCGCTTACCAGATTCAGCCGCTTGGCAACCTCCTCGGCCAGGCGGGCCAGGTGGTTCTGCGAGACCGCATCCTCCTCGGGGTCGGATTCAGGATGCATGGTGGGCGAGGCGGGCAGTTGCGGCGCCTGCTGGCCCAGGCCGGCAAAAAGCGTCAACTGCGTGCCGGAGAGGAAGCGCAGGTTGAGCCAGCGGAAGATGTAGTCCATGAGGCTCTTGGCGTAGCCGATCTGCTCGTTGCCGGTCCAGCCGGAGGGCTCGAAGCGGGTGTGGGCAAACTTTTCGCACAGCACCTTGAGCGGCACTCCGTGCTGCAGGGCCAGCGAAATGGAGGTGGCGAAGGCGTCCATCAGGCCGGAGACGGTGGAGCCCTCCTTGGCCATCTTGATGAAGATCTCGCCCGGCTGGCCGGTGGGGTAGAGGCCCACGGTGATATAGCCCTCGTGGCCGGAGATGGAGAACTTGTGGGTGATGGAGGCGCGCTCCTCGGGCAGCCGGTGGCGCACGGCGCGCGGCGGCCCGTTGGGATCCTGGGCGGTATCCTTGACGGGCTCCTGAGAGCTCTCCAGCGCGGCCGAGGGCGTGAGCACCGGCACGGCGGCGGCCCGGGCGATCTCCTCCAGCGCGCGCTGGAAGGCGGCGGCGGCGGCGATCACCTGCCGGGCGCTCACCTCAAGCTTTTCGCCCATCCAGGTTTCCAGGGCCGTTACGTCGGCTTCGGCGGCGGGCTGGCCATTCTCCAGGTGGGTCAGTATGCGGCTGCCGACAATGTCCAGAGCCGAGGGCTCCTTTTTACCGTCCATGCTGGTATTCAGGGGCTGGGTGCCCTTGGAGCCGTCGCGGTAGATGGCCACGGCCTTGATGCCCTGGCGCCAGCTTTCGGCGTAGGCCTCGGCAATCTCTTCCACGCTGGCCTCCTGGGGCAGGTTCACGGTCTTGGAGATGGCGCCGGAGAGGAAGGGCTGCGCCGCCGCCATCATCTTGATGTGGCCCATGTAATGGATGGAGCGGGTGCCCTTGAGCGGCTTGAAGCTGCAATCGAAGACCGCCAGGTGCTCGGGCTTGATGCCCGGCGCGCCTTCGATGGTGCCGGTAGCGTCAATGTAGCTGACGATGGCGTTGACCTCGTCGTCGGAGTAGCCCAGCTTGAAGAGCGCGGCGGGCACGGTGTTGTTAACGATCTTGATATTGCCGCCGCCCACCAGCTTCTTGTACTTGACCAGCGCCAGTTCCGGCTCAATGCCGGTGGTGTCGCAGTCCATCATGAAGCCGATGGTGCCGGTGGGGGCCAGAACCGTGGTCTGCGAGTTGCGGTAGCCGTGGCGCTCGCCATAAACCAGCGCCATGTCCCAGCACTCGCGGCTGGCATCGATGAGGGCGTCGAGCTGCGGCACGTTGAAAGGCTCGCCGCTCAGGCGCGACTTGCCGATGTTGTTAACCTCGGCGCGGTGCATGCGGATCACGTCAAGGAAGGGCTCGCGGTTGACGTAAAAGCCGGGGCAGGCGCCGCCCTGGCGTTCCACCGAGGCGGTGAGCGGGGTGGCCGAGGCCACGGGAGCGCAGTTGGCCGCAAGGATGGCCGACTGCAGGTAGGCCTGGCCGCACATGATGGCCGTGAGACTGGCGGCCAGGTCGCGTCCGGCGGCCGAGTCGTAGGGCAAGCCAAGACCCATCAGCACCGCGCCCAGATTGGCGTAGCCGAGGCCCAGCGGCCGGTAGTCGTGGGAGTTGCGGGCGATGGATTCGGTGGGGTAGCCGGAGTTGTCCACCAGAATATCCATGGCCGTGATCATCACCGAAATCGAATGCCGGTAGGCTGGAATGTCGAAGACGCCCGCCGGGGTCATGTACTTCATCAGGTTGAAGCTGGCCAGGTTGCAGGCCGAGTTGTCCAGGAACATGTACTCCGAGCAGGGATTCGACGCATTGATGCGCGCCGTGTTCTTGCTGGTGTGCCAGCGATTGACGGTGGTGTCGAACTGCATGCCGGGATCGCCGCACAGCCAGGTGGCATCGGCGATCCTGCGCATGATCTCCCGCGCCTTGTAGCTGGCCACCGGCTCGTGGCCCCTCACCGTATAGGTTGAGAACTCGCCGTCGCTCTCATAAGCGCGCATGAACTCGTCGCTCACGCGCACCGAGTTGTTGGCGTTCTGGAAGAAGATGGACGAGAAGGCCTCGGAATCCGGGCCTGAGCCGTCGTAGCCGGCCTTGATCAGGGTGTGGGCCTTGGCCTCCTCTTTGGCCTTGCAATCAATGAAATCCATGATGTCGGGGTGATCCACGTTGAGGATCGCCATCTTGGCCGCGCGGCGCGTCTTGCCGCCGGACTTGATGACCCCGGCGAAGGCGTCAAGCCCGCGCATGAAGCTGAGCGGACCGCTGGCGGTGCCGCCGCCTGAGACAGCTTCCTTGCTGGAACGCAAGGAACTGAAATTGGTGCCCGTGCCGGAACCGAATTTGAACAGCAGGGCTTCCGTCCTGGCCAGGTCCATGATGCCGCTCATGGAATCTTCAACGGCGTTGATGAAGCAGGCCGAGCACTGCGGATTGCTGTAGCCGGTGGCCGCGTAGGTCACGCCGCCGGTGGCCGGGTTCCAGTGCCAGTTCTGCCCTGCCGCATCCGGCTCCAGGCGGTCGCAGCCCACGTTGAACCATACCGGCGAGTTGAAGGCCGCCCTTTGCGCCAGCAGCATGTACGCCAGCTCGTCGTGGAAGGCGGCCGCATCCTCGGGGGTGGCAAAGTAGCCGCCGGCCACGCCCCAGTCGCGGATAGTCTCCGCCACGCGCGCCACCAGTTGCCGCACGCTGGTTTCCCGCTCCGGCGTGTTCAGCTTCCCGTGCAGGTATTTGGAGGCCACGATATTGGTAGCCGTCACAGACCAGTCCACCGGCGCCTCTATGTCCTTCTGCTCGAAGATGATGTTGCCCTTGGTGTCTGTGATGGACGCCGTGCGCCGTTCCCACTGGAACTGGTCGTAGGGGGAGACACCCTGGGTGGAAAAGCGGCGGGAAAAGGTCAGCCCGTTCAGGGTGTCGGCGGTCTGCTGGGAAGCGACAGAAGTCTGTAAATTGGCCTCGTTCATGGAATCTCCTCAATCGGCAAATTTTGTGAATACCGCCCTACATCCAGGCGCCAAGCACCTGGAATTGATAAGGCATGAATCTCTTACAAAGAACGGGAAACGGGGACGTGAAATTACCGCGAGTTCTCTTTCCTTGGCGGCTGCCGGCGGCTCATCGCGCCGGTTTGCGTTACAGTTTGTTTACAGCCGCAGATGAAAAAATACCGCTGTCTGTGGTACATGTCAACAACAAACCACAATATCTTGTATTTTGCTGACATTCGTGGCATCTGGTTCTTAAACACCAGCAATTGCCTGTGGAAAGCTCGAAACAGCCTAGCGGGATGCGGAGTTGAGCTTCCCGCTCTGCCCCGGATTCTGTGCAACCTTAGGGTTGCGGACCAGTTCCGGCCTCGTATCCAAGCCTATTCCTCCCCCGTAGCCGGGTACAAGGCGCAGAAACGGTGCAATTTGCCGGCGCGCCTGTGCGATTTGTGGAGATTCGGGACGGATTCAGGGAAAACGGCTTTGGCCGGGAGACATATAGGGGCTGATAAGCTGGACTTATGTCCGCCACCACCCCGCCGCCGCTGGACTGGAAGCCGGTACCCCCTCCCGCCCCGGTAATCCTGCGCGGCCGGACCGTCACCCTGGAGCCGCTCGACGCCAGCCGCCACGCCGCCGCCCTCTGGCAGGAGGTGCGGGGCCACGATGAGCTGTGGAGGTGGATGCCCGACGGCCCCTATGGCGCCGAGAAGGAATTTCGCCGCTCCATCGAAGAAAAACAAGCGGCGCAAGAGGCGGTTTTTTTGGCCATTGTGCCTGTGGCTAGAGGAAGCGCCTCCGGCTACGCCAGCTACATGCGCATGGAGCCCACCCACGGCGTGGTCGAGGTGGGCAACATCCTTCTGGCACCGTCCCTGCGGCGCACCACGGCCGCCACCGAGGCCATGTATATGATGGCCGCGCACATCTTCGACCATCTAAGCTATCGCCGCTACGAATGGAAGTGCAACGCGGAAAACCATCCCAGCCGCCGCGCCGCACTGCGCCTGGGATTCACCTTCGAGGGCATCTTCCGCCAGCACATGGTGGTCAAAGGCGAGAACAGGGATACAGCCTGGTTCTCGATGCTCGACCACGAGTGGCCGGCGCGCAAGCGAGCCTTTGAAGCCTGGCTGGATCCCGCCAACTTCGACGCCGAGGGACTGCAGCGGCAGAGCTTGAATCAGCTTCTGGCAACCGGCCATCCCCGCTGAAGCGGGGATGGCCGGGCCTGGTGCATTACAGGAACAAGGGTGCCATCACAAAGGTGACGGTGCAGAGCAGCTTGATGAGCACGTGGATGGAGGGACCGGCGGTGTCCTTGAAGGGGTCGCCGACCGTGTCGCCGACCACCGCGGCCTTGTGCGGGTCGCCGCCCTTGCCGCCGTATTTGCCGGTCTCGATGAGCTTCTTGGCGTTATCCCATGCGCCGCCGCCGTTGTTCATGAAGATGGCGAAGAGGATGCCGCTGATGGTGCCCACCATGAGCAG
>JBEKNO010000223.1:0-5025 GCA_049522735.1 Occallatibacter sp. | reverse complement strand
GCAATTTCGAGGAGTTCGCCTTCCGCAAATTCGAGCACTCCAAGCGCATCCTCATTCTGGTCGGCAGCGCGCGCAATGGCTGCCGAGCACACGCCCATCATCCGGCGCAGCATCGACTTGTCCTTGCATATCCGGATGTAGTCGCCGATCACCGGGCGCCGCGGTAAACCTTCTGTGAGACTGGCAAGGTATGCGACACCGCCGATAGCCTCGACTTCCTTGTACCGGTTCAATTCTTCGACCAGCGTTACAATGTCAACCGCCTTCCCCGCGTCAATCAATTCGGACATACGGAGGAAGATGCGGCGATGGCTGTCAAGGAAGAAATCGTCGGCTTTGATGACCTCGGCGGCCTCGGAAAACGCGGCGTTGTCAAGCAGGATACTCCCTAAAATCGTGCGCTCACTATCGACACTCGCCGGCAATGGAACATCGTTTGACGATCCGTACATATCGACTCTTGGCCGATCATCAAGCAATGGCGCAGGATCATCGTCCGGCGGCGGCTCGGGCGCGGTTTCGGACATTGCGAATTCGGAGAGATCGGCCAAGGGCTTTCCTTAAAAGAGTCCAAGTTTGGCAAATTCTCTGCGTGCGAATTCGGCTGTTTTTGGATCCATACTCGCAAGCAGTTTGTGCCGGTTATTGGACTGTTCAATCTTCCTATTAAGATCGCGATCTTTATATGGACTACGCCGCCGCAAATCGTCGATTGTTTTGATTGCGCCGCTACGACTACGCTTCATTTTGTCACGTGGCATAATGCTCCTTTCCTATCCGATCTTTGTGTGGACGTGCTGCCCTTTGATGTTGTTGTGCAGGTATTTGCCTGCGCTGTCTGCCTGAGTGAAACCGTCCGCCTTCTCCACGGAAACCCCTTGATAGGAGTACGACCCTCCGTTATTGAAGTGGACAATGAGTTCTTGCGTGTCCGCATCGTGGAGTACGGCCTTGATGTTGCTGCTTAGAACGATTGGAATGTCTCTGAATGCCATTTCACGCCTCCTGTAAAACTCTAACTTCGCAAGCGTGGGTTTTCCCTTTCGGCCCAATTTCGACCTCGTAGGATACCTTTTGCCCAGTCTTGAGACTCTTGTACCCGTCCATATCAATGCAACTGAAATGGACAAATACGTCTTTGCTCCCGTCATTCGGAGAGATAAATCCGAAGCCCTTCGCGGCGGAAAATTGGGCCACTGTTCCTGTGTGCATGACTGTCCTTTCTCAACCCAAATAGCGATATGTGTTCCTGTAGATGACGCCATTGATTGTGTTATGGTTGGCTTTATAAATCTCACTCAAACGACGAGCATCCATGCCCTCAACGTCGTGAAGTCTCCTGATTTCGATAACTTGCTCTGGATCAAAAAGTCCACCGTTTCTCTTTCCTCTAGCGAACCTGCTCTTCTTAAGAGCATCAGCAATATTGTCGTCGTGATTCCCAAGAAACAAATGTGACGGATTAACACATGGAGGGTTGTCGCACCTGTGAAGAACCCATAGGCCCATTGGAATCTCGCCATGATGTAAAATCCAAGAAACACGGTGAGCTTTCTCGATCCGCATCTGGCGAATTATTCCGGTGGGCACCCCAATGGTCCCATAACCATCGGAAGTGAATCCTGTCCATAGCCAACATTTTCCCAACTCAGGTCGTATGGTCGGGCCATTTTTTTCGACCTTTCTCCAAAAGCGAATTTCAATGGGTGCTACTCTTAGGCATGAATTGTGGCCAGGGATAAATTTCTGTGGATACCCACGCACTTGACCGCGAGAAGAATATGAGTGTGCTGCGATCGAGGTCATCCCTTTGCATCCACAGTGACATTCTCCGAAGGGAATAGGGCAATCAGGGTTCCGGCAGATACAAAGCCCAGGTGGTAAAGTATGTCTACGGGGTGGCATATCGTCCTCCAATGGCGATGTGGCGAGAGCCGGGCGTTCACAGCGCCTGACACCCCAATTATAGCAGGGTCTCATTAAATTATTTCCTCTTTCTACCGCCTACTCGAAGGGTTGCTACAGATTTCACCGAAAGGCCGGGGACGTTAAAGGCACTCATCATCGCTTTAGCAAGACTATCTACCTTGCCAAAGTCCCAAGACAGCAATGGAGCCGCCTGTTCGATGGGGTAGCTTCCGTCTTTAACTGCGCGAAGCAATAACGTGATCGACGTAAGGTACGCGCCGCCCGTGGGATCAGATTCCACCGCATCGCGATCCACCTTCCAACTGGTTGCCGTACTCTGGCCTTCAACCTTAGGTGCGGCCGGCGGGATGAACACGGGCTGGACCGTTGGCCGCGGCGCTTCGATCGGCTGGTCGAAGAGAGTCTGCGCGCCGGCTTCGTCGCCCTGCTCTAGCCGGTTATCCACTTCAGCCAACGTAAGACGGCGGCTTTCCTCTTCCTGTTTGCGCCGGGCCTCGGCCTCGGCTTCTTCCCGCGCTTTGCGCAGCGCTTCCTGCCGCTGGCGTTCGACCTGCTGATCCCAAGCCAGAATCTGAAATTTGACGTACTCGATACCCTTCTTCAAGGGCTCGACCGCAGCCTTGACCTTGCTCCCGGTTTCCTCATACACGTCGTAGAGCACCTTGCGGAATGGATCGAGTGCTTTGGTTGTCGTATCGCGCTTCGCAACGAGACGATCGAGTGTTTCGCTGGCCGCGATTCTCGATTCCTGCGACGTAACCTTGACAGTGAGGGCCTGCTGGCCGGTTTCCGCATTGGCCTTTATGATGGCCTGTATTTCTCCCGCGCGTTCAGCTAAAAGATCAAGTGCTTCGGCCGCAGACTCCGGCGCGGTCCAGGCGCCGAGGATTTCTGGCGGAGGCGGTAGTGTCTGGATCGCTGTCTGCTCAAAAGAGGCAGCCGCGGCAAAGAATCCCACCTCATTGGAGAACGGAGTAGACTTCTCTTCGACAATCGCGCCGCTGTTAATTACACCAGACGTATCGATATTGACAGGAAAATCGCCAACTTCGGAAATGTGCATCTGCGGCTTCGCCTTCGGATCCTCAAACACCAAATTGAGGTCTTCGTCGGTCAGGCCTGTTTCTGGCACCGCGGCGGGTTTGGGCTTCGGCTCCTCTTCAGGATCCGCGCCCAGCGTTTCAAACTCCCATCCAGCGTTGCCTTTGATGTTTTTGTTGAAATACTGGCCGAGACTTGGTGCCGAAAGAACCTCATCTCCCATCTCCGGAGCAACGTGCCGGTAAACCCTCGTCTCGCCCGTGCTCCGGAATTTGAGGTACAACTCCCAGGTATCGCCGTTGTACCCCGCCTTACTGAACATTGAAGATTCCACTGGAACCATGCAACTACGTCCGTCTGTCATAAATCATCCTTTCCTTTCTGCGGTTAAACTGCCCATGCCATGCCAAGCCCGATCCCACCTAACCGTACCGGAACCTACCAAACCTCGGCCCGCCACGCCCTACAACAACTCCCACAATTTCTGTTTATGTTGCAGTCTCCACCAAACTAAATCCAAGGCCTCTCGCACAATCCTTTCATCCTCTGCGTGATTTAAATGAGGGTGGAGTTTATACTTGCCATCACGGAAAAGTTGCAAGGCAAATCTTCGCGCTCGTCCAACATGCTGCGAGTGGTAAATTATAAGCTCCTGAGCGGCAGTTTGAAGTGCCCAACTTGCCTGAACTGACGATGCCGCTTTTAACTCAACGATTGCATCGTAGCGACCAATTTTACCAAATAGATCGGGCGTGACGCCGATTTTCAGTCCACCAATTTCTCCAATTACCGACCTTTCGCTCCATGATGGATCGCATTGAAAGTGAGCGTCGCGCTCGAAGGCAAGATAACCATTAAAGTAGCCTTCAATCTCTTCGGTGATCCATGATGGGTCCAAACCTTCCGGGTCTTTGTTGTAGACCTCGACGACCCCATGGAGCAGATCCCCACGCCTTGCGGCGTTCGCCATGTCGTCTGGATCTGCTCCGTCAAAAGAAGAGAGCCCGGCGAGTTTGATCGTTTGCGTTAGGGAAGGAACGAAGTGACCGTCCTCATCGTTATAGCGATGGGGGTCAGACGAGAACGAGCCGCCGGGGATTTGGGTGATGGACAAACCGTTCCTTTCCTTACTTTTTCGCTGGCTCCTGCTTCGGTGGCTCCGGTTTTGCTGTGCACACTGGATCGCCGCTCTGATCGAGTTGCGGCGTAAAGCTGTCGCCGCAAACCTTCGTGAGTTCTGAAATCACGCCCTGAAACGCGGTTGTCGAATCCTGCAGCGCTTTCTGCGCCTGATCGAAGTTGGCCTTCGCCTGTATACTCTGCGCCTGAGCCTTGAAGAATTTGGCTTTCATCGCGTCAGAGATTACCGGCGCGTCCGGTGCCTTTGGTGTTGGCGGTGTCGGCAATTGCTGCGTTGATGCGGCATAGGCACCGACAAACAGCATAGTCAACGCTACGATACGGATGATTCCCTTCATGTATTCTCTCCTTGAACTTTAATGCGCGGGCCGGGCTTGATACCGGCTGTGCTGGCCTGTCAGGTTTACCCCGGTGATCGTTATTCCACATTCCCTATGGCGATGTCCGGATACCACCCACGATGACAGCCTGGGCAGCTCTTGTAGGGTTCGATTCCAGCCACTACCTGCGTTAGCGTGTCCTTCGCTTCGCCTGAGGCGAAGTTTATAGGCTTTCGCCTTCCACGCCGCCGCGCATCTCCCGGCAGTGGGATTCTCTCCCCTTTCGTACCTGCCGGAAACTCTACTCGCCGCGCTCCTGCGCATCTTTTTTTGCCAGAATATCGCCGAGTTCCTTGTCAATCTCCTGCCAGTTGATCTTGCGCTCCTCGACAAACTTGGCCTTCTCCTGATCCGTCCACCCTAGTGCCTCAAACTTCTGCTCAACGGCAATACGGATAGGCGCCTTGGTCGCGGCCCACTTGAACGCTTCTTCCTTCTTCGACTCGGGAATATCTTTGGAGTTTAGCTCGTTGTGGGGAGGACCAATTTGAAATGTGTCGGCAAGGAATTTCTTGGCTTCTTCCGGCAACCACCC
>JBEKNO010000222.1:0-5152 GCA_049522735.1 Occallatibacter sp. | reverse complement strand
TCCGCGCATTACCTACGTCCCGGAACTCGAGCAATACGCGGTGGCGTACACATCCTTTGCGCGAGGAGGTCCCGGAGTCTCGCTAGTGCTCACCAAAGACTTCCAGAGCTTTGAGCGGTACGGCGTAATCATGACTCCCGAGGATAAAGACGCGGCGCTGCTGCCTCGCAGGATTGCTGGCCGCTGGGCACTTATCCATCGTCCGATGACAACGCTTGGCGCTCATATGTGGATTTCCTACTCGCCGGATTTGCGGCATTGGGGAAGCCACAAGATCATCCTCGCGGCGCGGCGGGGTGGATGGTGGGATGCGAACAAAATTGGATTATGTTCTCCGCCGATTGAAACGGACAAGGGATGGCTGGTGATCTATCACGGCGTGCGGCAAACGGCATCGGGAAGCATCTATCGCCTGGGTCTGGCGCTCTTCGATCTGGAACATCCGGAGATCTGCCTGCAGCGCGGAGACTCCTGGATGTTCGGCCCGGAAGCATCTTATGAGCGTAACGGAGACGTGGAAGGCGTTGTGTTTCCTTGCGGCCAGACTATCGGCGCGGATGGAGACTGCATCAATCTCTATTACGGAGCAGCCGATTCCAGCGTGGCTTTGGCCACCGGCAGCATACGTTGCCTGCTTTCCTGGCTGGACTCGAATTCGAGCTTGGAAGAGACAGTCGCGCTTTAGCTTGCACGGCAGCATGACCGGGAGGAATAAGCAGAATGAGCGATACAAGTTGGATGTGGCCCGCCTGGGCGCCGCGGCCGCCCTTAATACGGCGCAAATGTCCGCGCTGCGACTCGGTCCGATTTAAGGCGGCGGAGTTGCGTCCGTTCGACGGCCTTCTCAGCATGTTTGCGCTGCGCCCGGTGCGCTGCATGTTCTGTTGGCGGCGCTACTACTGGGTTTCATTGCATGGAGCTTGCACGGGATGACCATCTGAAAGTTCAGAACTGATCGGCCAATACCGACGACCTACGCTTCAGTGTGTGCGGCCAACCCGGAAGAAACTATCCAGAATCAATGGTATACATACTCTTGATCGATCAGGACCGATAAAAACACCCTGGCCTTGACCGAGAGCAATGTCGGCCGGATTCAGCCGCCAGTAGGAGCCAATTCAGAATTGGTACCGGGAAACACCGTAGCCTGGAGTGTTTCTTGCTTTATGCATAGTCGCCAATGCTTAATTCGAGACTAGTCGGTCCTGGAAACGTGGTATGGCTTGGGGTAGTGGCATTCCGTTGCACGAGACGGCGGATTTGATTGTATTCAGCAGTGGAACCGACGGTTCAATCCGTCTAATTTCTCTGGCGTGCTCGGGACAACGGGGTGTCTGCCCCCAACACGCGGTAGCGCCCTCAACGCCGAATAGATCCGTTCCTACAGCCCCGGTCTGCTGTCTCAATAAAGGGGGGCTTCACCGCGCATCAATTGGCGTGGACTTCGGGGTAGTCAAAATGGTGTTGCATAATACGTGCGTTTTCTTGGGCGCCGCGAAATCACGCACCTGTGCAGAGGTTCCGTAAGAATTCGCCCATCTGAAATCGAGATCGAATATGGTTTTAGAACCTGGGATGACAGAATCTCCAACGATCCGCTGTTCCAAAAGAATACTTGTATCGCCGTAATTCCACGTTTCCCAACTTCTGTTCCATCGTAGAGCAAAGAGAACTTATCAAACTTTGCAAGTTCGGGTTGAACCAGACTCCTCCGCGAGGGATGCGCAATGAACGTTGGAACCCGCTTCTTTTCCGTTCGCCGGTAAAAGTACACCGCCATGACGATGCCGATTATTCCAATGGCCAGACTTGCCGCGGCAATCCATCGATCTGGAGTCATTGAGGTCTTGTAGATTCGGTTCCCAAGTCGCGCAATACACGTTATTTGACTAAGCCTCCTTTAGACCGCAGCCGCGCGCCATAGGCCGCATTCGCCTAGTTGTGCTTGCCTTTCCATTCGGCGCAGGGGCCTTGGAAGTCTTCTATGCAGTCTTCTTTGAAGTGCCAGAGTCTTGTCGCTGCTTCGTCGATGAGGTCGTGGTCGTGGGTAACTAACAGGACTGTGCCTTCGTAGCGCTGGAGGGCGATCTTGAGCGTGTTGATGGCTTCTAAGGCGCCTTACAGGAAAGCGGCGGGATGGAAGCGCGGGATACACAGTTTACGGGTCGATTGACCTGTTTGAGGACAAACACAGGTTAAAGTCTGCGGAGATCGTCCAAGTACCTTTGCGCGGATTCGTGAGGGGAAGCCGGAAAGATACAAGAGAAACTTCCGATAAACCCATAGAGAAAACCCATGGCTTCATTTCAGACCGAGTTGGAACGGAGCGCCCCGGGCCTGGCTGCCGTTGCGAGGGAGCGCCGTACTCAGCCGCGATTCTTTTGGCAGGGAACTGCCGTGATCCGGATTCTGCCTTGCGGGCCGGATGTTCTTGGCGCCCTGCTGGATGTAAGCGAATGCGGATGCGGGGTGGAGCTCGGGATCGCCATTCCAGCCCAGGTGGGTGCCCAGGTCGAAGTGGATCTGAATGTGCGCGGCGTGAGGCTGAAGCGGAGGGGGGTTATCCGGCACATCGATGTGATCCGGCGTATCGAGAGGGAGACGCGGGCGGGCATCGAGTTCGTTGCGGTTAGCGGGCGAAGGGGCGAGCCGGTTGATCGCTCGGCTAAGGGGCTGTTTCGGCGGCTCTAGCCGCGCCCTTGCAAGGCAACATGCTCTTAGTTTTGTGCTTTCCCACCCTTTCGCAAAGAACGCCAAGGATGGGGCGCGGGGCTCAAGTGGTTCCAGTCTTGCATCCGGGCAGGCGAATTTTAGCCCCCACCCGGCAGGTTGGCCGGAATCTCGATCGAAACAAGCGTGCCCCGCCCCGGATTGCTGACCACGCTGAACCGCGCCTGGTTGCCATAGAGCACATCCAGCCGCTCCTGCACGTTGTTCATGCCGATGCCGGCGCCGGCGCGGCGCGGCGCCGAGGCTGGATTATTGCCCATGCCCACCCCATCGTCGGCCACCTCGATCAGCACCCGATCCCCTTTGAGGCGGCTGCGCAAGGTCACGGTGCCACCATTCAGGCGCGGCTCCAGCCCATGCTTGATGCTGTTTTCAATCAGCGGCTGCAGCAGGATGCTGGGCACCAAAACCTCCAATGTCTGCGGATCGATCTCTTTCTGCACCCGCAGCTTTTCCGCGCCGAAGCGCACCACCTCGATGTCCAGGTAATCGTCGGTAAAACTCAGCTCCTCGCGAAGCGGAACGTAGGTATCGTGGTCCTTCAGCAGCGCCCTCAGAATATTGGCCAGCTTCACCGTCATCTCCCGCGCCAGTTCCGGCTTCATGCGCGCCAGCGAGGCAATGGAGTTGAGCGTATTGAAGAGGAAGTGCGGGTTGATCTGTCGCTGCAAGGCGTCCAGCCGGGCCTCCAGCAGCAGCCGCTTCTGTTCCTCAAGTTTCAACTCAATGCGTAGCGTATTCCAGACCTTCAGCGCGATGCCCACCCCAATGGGCGCGTTCAGCCACACCAGCGCCTGCAGCCATAGCTGGCTGGCCAGCAGCGCAAACAGCCGGTGCGGAAAGGCGTGGGCCAGCCAGTCCCGGCAGGCCTCCGCCGCCACAATGAGAAACAGCATCAGGAACTGCCGGTCGATGCGTGGCTTGATCAGGTTGCGCCGCACCCAGCGGTAGAGGCTCAGGTCGATGAAGGGCGTGAACGACCAGATCTCCTCCTCCTCGACAAAGCGCCCCAGCAGTCCCGCGCCCAGTCCCAGCAGGACACTGAAGGGCAGGGCCAGGTACTCGTGGTGGTAGACCGCCGGCGCCGACAGCACCACCCCTCCCAGCATCGCCCATCCCGGCCCCACCAGCAGGCCCAGCAGGATCACCGCCTCAAAGGAAATATCGGCGGCCAGAAAGTTGGGCACGGCAATTCGCACCCACACGCCCAGCGTGAGCGGCACAAGAAAAAACGCCAGCAACCCCAGGGTTTGCCGCCAACTGCGGTGCTCGGCAAAGAAAAGCCGCCGGAAGGTCGTGACCCGCGCCAGCACGCTGGCCACCGAGGCCACCACGCCCAGCTTGACCAGCAGCGTGATCAGAATGAGATTGTCCGTCACCCTATCAATGTATCGCACCGCAGAGACCAGGGGGCAGAGATCAGAGAATAGAACCTGTTCCCAGTTTCCTATTCCCTTCCTTTACGCGCATCCGAGTTCTCCCCGGCTGAAAACTGTTGTTGACTTTCTCATCCAACCGTTGTAATTTCAATTCATGAATCAGTCGCACAAAGCCGACAGGCATCTCGCTTGCATCTGTTGTCGCTAATTACGACCCACTCCCTGCGACTGATCATCCACGCTGCTTCGGGAATTCAAGATAGATAGCTGTCTGTCTCTCCGCGCGCTCGCGGAGTCCAAGACGCTCTACGCGCATTTCTGTTGCCGAGGGATGCTTCCGCCGCGCGATTCTTCCTTCCAACCCCGTTTTCACTAAGGAGAAAACTTCGATGCGCGCTTTTGTGTCGTTTTTCAGTATGCCAATGTCCTGGAGCAGGTGGGCTACGCTTATCCTGACCCTCGCTTTTTCCTTTGCCGCACGCGCCACGCCGGCGCAGAGCCTGGGCTGGGAGGGGCCCACGGGCGTCTTCGTTACGCCGCTCGCCTACACCTCCGCCTCTCCGGCTAATGGCCTTGGGAAACCCTCCGTCGCCTTCCACTTCCTGGCCGCCGGGCCGGTGATCGGCGACTACAGCACGGTCTCGGTCACCGAAGGCTTTGCCAAGCGCTATGAGCTGGGCTATACCAGCGAGATTCACGCCGGCGCAAACCAATTGCCTGTTCAGGGGCTGACTTACCCAGAGACCGGCCCGCTCAACCAGGACTTCAGCATCGTCCACGGCAAGGTGACCATCGTCGAAGAGAACGCCGCAAAGACCAAGTGGGTTCCGGCCATCGCCGTGGGCGGAATCTACCGCTTCAACGACCACAATGTCTTCGACGGAGCTTCAGCAGAAACCACCTCGGATGCGGTGGAAGATTACAACACCGCACAGAACACGTGCAACGGCGACTTCTATCTGGTGGCCACCAAGGTCGTCCCCCAGATCAGCAAGAAGGTTCCGGTGCTGCTCTCGGCCGGCCTGCGCGGCACCGACGCCTCG
>JBEKNO010000221.1:0-5153 GCA_049522735.1 Occallatibacter sp. | reverse complement strand
GCCGCTGTATGCGCGAAATCTACGCCATCCTGAGCCGGTTTCTATCCCCATCGGGCTTCATCGGCGCGCTGACGACCATGCAGTCCGCTTGAAATAGCCTTTTTCAGGATCAACTAGATATTGGAGAACCGCTGTGGCTATAAGTCGAGCACAGAGAAGATAACTTCGCGCGTTCGGACGGCCACAATCGATCGCCCCTCAGTGGCACTCGCCCCGCCCCGCGGCGTATAACGCTGGAATGGGGGCACGAGCGGCAGCAGAGATCGATGCATGGCTGCGCAGCGGCGGCCTGGTGGTTACGGCCAGCGACCGTGCCGCCCGCGCCCTTGAGTTCGCCTTCCATCGCGCCCGCCGGGCCGAGGGATTTACCGCCTGGCCCGCACCCAACATTCTGGACTGGAAGAGCTTTGCCCAGGCGGAATGGGAGAAGCGCACCCTCGACGGCCGCCTGCCGCTGAACCATCTTCAGGAGCAGTCGCTGTGGGCGGCCATTGCCGGCGCGGAGCGGCAGATGGCCACCGTGCTTGAAGGTCCGCGCCACCGCCTGGCCGCTCTGGCCATGGAAGCCCACGAATTGCTCTGTGCCTATGCGCCGCGATTTCTGCGGGAAAATGCGCGCGGCGGCTGGCAGCAGGATGCGGCCGCCTTCAGCGGCTGGCTCATGGCCTTCGACGAAAGCTGTCGCGCCGGTAACCTGATCAGCTTCGCCCGCCTACCTCTGGAACTGATCCCGCTGCTTGGGAATACGCCGCCTGGGTTCCCTCAATCCGAAGCCCAGGCCCAGCGTCCACCACTGCTTCTTGCCGGCTTTGACCGCATTCTGCCCGTCCAGCGCGCTTTCTTCGACGCCTGGGGCGACTGGCGGCAGGCCGCTCTGGACCAGCCCGCCTCCCAGATCCACTTTTACGAAGCCGGCGACGCCCAGGACGAACTCACCGCCTGCGCTCTCTGGTGCAACAGCCAACTTGCCGCCAACCCCAGCGCCCGTCTCCTCGTCGTCACGCAGGATGCAACCAGGTGCCGCGGCGAGATCGAACGAGCCTTTCTCAGGCACACCGGCCCAGCCGCTTCCCCGCTCTTCGAGTTTTCTCTCGGAGTGCCGCTCAGCCAGGTGGCGCTGCCCGAGAGCGCTCACCTGCTGCTGCGCTGGCTCTCCGGCCCGCTGGCCGAGCACGAACTCGACTGGCTGCTCTCCACCGGCCACGCCGCCAGCCTGCAGGAAAATTCCGCGCTGCAGGCGCACATGCGCGCGCTGCGCCGCCGCTCTCTGGAACAGCCCTACTGGACCCTGGCCGGCTTTATCGGCCAGCCGCCCGGCCAGCAGTTGCCGGCCGCCTGGGTGGCCCGCATGAGCGAAGCCCAACGCCGCCTGGCGGAGTTCGCGCGCCGCCCGCAAAGCCCGCTGGACTGGGCGGGGCTGGTTCCGCAGTTGCTGGATACCGCCGCTTTCGCACAGGCGCGTCCGCTTTCGAGCGCCGAATTCCAGGCCGTCCGCCGCTGGCAGCAGGCCCTGGACGCCTGCGGCTCACTGGGCTTCGACGGCCGCCGCGTTCCATGGCCCGAGTTCCTTTCCGCACTGGCCCGCACCCTGGACGAAACCCTCTTTGCTCCCGAGTCCCGCGACGCGCCCATCCAGATCGCCGGCCCAGCCGAGTCGGCTGGCCTCACCGCCGACGCCGTCTGGTTCCTGGGCGCGGACGAGGACGCCTGGCCGCCCAGGGGCTCAACCCATCCCCTGCTGCCGCCCGAGGTGCAGCGCGAAGCCCGCATGCCCCACGCCACCCCCCAGCTCGACTGGGATCTGGCCCACGCCATCACCACCCGCCTTATTGCCTCCGCGCCGGAGGTCCACTTCAGCTTTGCAAAGCAAAAAGAAGACGCCGAAGGCCGCCCCTCGCGACTGATAAAGCAGTGTGCCGGGATGCCTCAGCCGTTGCCGCCGGAGTTAGCCGCGCCGCTAAGCCCGCCGCCGCAAACGGAATTTTTCCAGGATTTCAGCCAAATTCCCTACCCGCACGAAAAAGTCGAAGGCGGCGCAGGCGTCCTCACCGCGCAGTCGCAATGCCCCTTCAAGGCCTTTGCCACCGCGCGCCTGGCCGCGCAGGATTGGAGTCCCGCCGAGGCCGGCCTGACTACAGCCCAACGCGGCCAACTGCTCCACGCCGTGCTCCACGCCGTCTGGGGCGGCCCGCCGGACGGCATTCGTACCCACGATGATCTACTCCAAAAAGCGAAAGGCCGGGAGGATTTCATAGCCGGGCACGTCCGGCGCATTCTCCGGGATAAGCTTCCCGCCGGACTCCGGGAACGCATGCCGCGCCGCTACCTGCAACTCGAAGAGTTGCGCCTCACCCGCCTGGTAACCGAATGGCTGGAATACGAAGCCGCGCGCATCGCCTTTGAAGTCATCGAGACCGAGGCTAAGCGCACCATCCAGATCGCCGGACTCACATTCGATCTCCGCCTGGACCGCATCGACCGCCTCAACGACAGTTCCCTGCTGGTTATCGATTACAAATCCGGCGTCGCCTCGCCCAAATCCTGGGAGCTGCCCCGCCCCGACGATGTGCAACTGCCGCTCTATGCCGGCTTTGCTCTCGATACCGAAGAGGAAATTGGCGGGCTGGTCTTCGCCAAGGTGCGCGCCGGCAATCTGGAGTTTGCCGGCATGGTTGGTGATGCCAAAGCTACTTTGCTCGCAAACCTGTCTCAGAACAGCAGCCTGGTCAAGAAAAAATTCTCAGCCGAGCTGTTCATCGATTGGAGAGACCGCATCGAGCAGCTCGCCAAAGACTTTCTCGCCGGCCGCGCGGAGGTTGATCCGCGCGACTATCCCAAAACCTGCGAACGCTGCGGCCTGCAAACGCTCTGCCGCATTCAGGAACATCAAGACCTGATGGAAGCAGAGGACGATTCCGAGGATGAGGAGGCGGCCGATGAGTAAAATCGCGGCTCAATCCCCGCCTCCCGACCAGCCCCAGCGCCGGCAGGCCCTCGACGCCGCACGCTCCGTGCTGGTGCAGGCCCCGGCCGGCTCAGGCAAAACCGATCTGCTCACGCGCCGCTTTCTCCGCTTGCTGGCCGAGGTCGATGAGCCCGGCCAGATCGTCGCCATCACCTTTACCAACGCCGCCGCCGCCGAGATGCGGAACCGCATCCTGGGCGAGCTTGAAAAGGCCGCCACCGGCCAAAGCGCGCCGGACGCAGCCGATGACTTCTCCATGGAAGCCCTGGCCCACCGCGCGCTGGAGCATTCGCAGGCGCTGGGCTGGAAGCTGCTCGACCTGCCCGCTCAGCTCCGCATCTCCACCATCGACTCCTTTTGCCGCGATCTGGCTCTGCAGCAGCCGCTGCTTTCCGGCCTGGGCGGCGGCCTTACCATCGCCGGGCAGCCTGAAGAAATCTATCGCCGCGCGGCCCGGCAGACCCTGGAGAAGATGGACGAAGCCGATTCGGCCCTGAGCGAGGCTATCGCGGCGCTGCTGGATTGGCGCGACAACGACTGGAAGGAGTTGGAAGACCTGCTGGTCAAGATGCTTGAGAAACGCGACCGCTGGATGCACGGCTTTGTCCTGGAGCGCGAGCAGGATCCGGAGGCGCTGCGCGAGCGCTTGGAGCGGCCCTTCGCGAATGCCGTCCGGGAAGCGCTTGCCAAACTCGATCAAGACTTCAGCCGGATTCCGCAAGCCCGCGAAGAGGTGTTGGAATTGGCTCGGTTCGCCTGTTCGCAAAGCGGCGGCGAGTTGCACCGCGAACTTGCCGAGCTTGCCAACTTCCCCTCCGGCCCCTTCACCGGAAGCGATGCTCTCGAAGAGGCCCGCGAGGCTTATTTGTGTTTGGCGGCGCTGCTGCTTACCGGCGAAGGCGCATTCCGTAAACAGGTCGACAAGCGTCTCGGCTTTCCCGCCGATTGCAAACGCGAGAAAAAGCAAATCCTCGATTTCATCGCCGCGCTCTCCGCCGTCCCCGGCCTCGAATCCGCCCTGGCCAATGTCCGCGAACTGCCACCGGCCCGCTACACCGAAGGAGATTGGATCATCGTTCGCGCCTGCTTCACCCTGTTGCGCCGCGCTGCGGCCCAACTGAAAGTCGCATTTGCCGAAGCCGGCCGGGTGGATTTCATCGAAGTGGCGCAGATCGCCCAACGCGTTTTGAAAGGCGACGACGGCCTGCCCACTGACGCCGCGCTGGCCGTCTCCGACGGCATCCGCCACCTGCTGGTGGACGAATTTCAGGACACCAGCCGCCGCCAGCACCAGTTGCTCGCCGGACTCATTGCCACCTGGCCAGATCTAACTTCTGCCCGCGCCGGCCGCACCTGTTTCCTGGTCGGCGACCTCATGCAATCCATCTACTTCTTCCGCGAAGCCGACGCCGAACTCTTCCCGCGCGTGAAGGAAGTTGGCCTTGAAGTTCCCAACGCCGATCCCTCCCATCCGGAACCGCTTCTCTTCGACTTCGTCCCGCTCCAAGCCAACTTTCGCACCGCGCCGGCGCTGGTCAACCGGCTCAACGAGGCATTTGAACAAATTTTTGCAACTCCCGGCGGCAGCGGCGTCGCCTTTTCGCCGGCCCTGCCCGCACGCGAGGACGTGGCCGGTCCCGGATTACGTTTCCAGTTGCACCTGAAATTTGCGCCGAAAACCACTTACAAGAAATCCCCGAGCCCTGAAACTGATCTGGAACAAGAAGCTATACAAACCGAACAAGCAGCCCAGGTCGAAGAAATCGTCTCCCTGATCCGAAATCATCGGGCTCGCATTGAGCAGGCCCGCATCAGCGGAGGAAAGTATCGCATCGCCGTCCTCGCCCGCGCCCGCAAATCGCTCGCGCCCATCGCCCAGGCCCTGCGCGAAGAAGGCATTCCCTTCCGCGCCGTCGAACTTGAAAATCTGAAAGACCGTCCCGAGGTGCTGGACGCGCTCGCGCTGGCCCGCGCCCTGCTCAATCCCCAGGACCGCGTGGCCTGGCTGGGGATTCTGCGCGCTCCATGGTGCGGGCTGGCGCTCGACGACCTGCACCGGCTCTCGAGCGCCGACGATCCGCGCTTGCTGGCCCGGCTTGTGCCGGAGCTGTTGGCCGAGCGCCTGCCGCTGCTCAGCAAGCAGGGCCGCCGCGCCGCCCGGCGCGTGCTCGATGCACTGGCCGCCGCG